>SHWG01000127.1 GCA_009693905.1 Rhodospirillales bacterium
GCCCTGGCTCAGCCGTACCTCGGATTCCCGCAGCATCCCGATCGCCTGCTCTGGCGTGTAGTCCTTCCGTGCCATTTCTCGCTCCTTCAAAGCTCAAAATAGCCGAAACTCTAACTCTCAGATTGGTATCAATTCAGGGGAGCAGACCACCTCCCTATGGTTGGTCCTCGTTGGGACCTATCGTCGACGCTAGGGACAAGGCACGTTGCGGGCAATGCAATTCCGCTGGGTGAGGGAGTTCCGTGCTCTCGAGGGCATTGTCACGTTGGCAGAGTTCACCCCCCAACTCCGCCCGCTTCGCTTCATGGCGCTGAAGCGTTTCCAATGACTTAGCAGGCTCGGGCAGAGGCCAGAAATGGCTCACAAGCGCCAACGTGGCAATGCCGCGCCGAGTCCTCGGTTCGCATCTGGCAGGCGCATTTGCCGCACGATTCGAATTCGGCCGCCGGCTGCCTATCGATCCATACACGGCCGCTCGCCGGGCAGGGCGCGCCGTTGATCGAGAAGACCTTGTCCTTCAGCGTACAGGTCAACCAATAGTTGGCCAGCGGCGGCTTGCGAACGTCGTAGATGGCTTGGACTTCGCACGCCTTGCCGTTGACGCGGTCGGTTCGGCATTGCGCATTCCACTGGCCGTTTGACGCCACGCGCTCCTGCGCACCTGCCGCAAAAGGAAGAGCGGCAGATGCAACCAGGAGAAGGGCAGCGAGCCCAACCAACGGCGAAAGCCAGCGACGCACAGGGCACCTCGTTAAGTTACAGTCGCATGATAGCTGATGCCCGCCAATGCCGCGAGATGGTCGACGTGCAGAGCCTCTGCGATCGCCGCGACAGCCGGTTTTGCAGCCGTTAAAGTGTGAGGCATGACCCTTCAGCGTGCCGCCCTATGGGCTATTGTCATCGCGGCGACCATCTATCTCCTGGTCGTCGGTCGCAGCCTGTTGCTGCCGTTCATCCTCGGGCTGACGCTCTGGTACTTGGTCGATTCCCTGGCCGATGCCTTCGAGCAGCCGCGCATCGGACGCCTGCATCTGCCGCGGCCGCTGGCCCTGCTCGCCGCCGTCTGCGTCATGGGCGGGCTGGCCTGGGTGCTCGGCCGCACCATCAGCGACAACGCCAACGCCGTGATCGCCGCCGCGCCCAACTACGAGGGCCGCCTCGAGCGGCTGCTCGTCCAGGCGGCGCGCCTGATCGGCATCGAACAGACGCCGACGCTGGCCGACCTCTTCAATCGCATCAGCCTCGCCGAGACGCTGCGCGATGTCGTGACCGCGACCGCCTCGGTGGTGAGCATCACCGGCATCGTCGTGGTCTATGCCGGCTTCCTGTTCGTCGAGCAGGTGCACTTCCGCAAGAAGCTCGCGCTGATGTTCCGCGATCGCGGCCAGCAGGCGCAGGTGCGCTCGGTACTGGAGCAGGTCGACCGCGACATCCGGGTCTACCTGCGCATCAAGACGACGCTGGCGGCGGCAACGTCGGCGCTCGCCTATTTCGTGATGGCCTGGGTCGGTGTGGATTTCGCCGGCTTCTGGGGGGTGCTGATCTTCTTCCTGTTCTACATCCCGGCGGTGGGCTCGATCCTCGCCATCGCGGCGCCGGCGCTGCTGGCGCTGGTGCAGTTCGACAGCCTGACGCCGTTCCTGATCGTGCTGCTGGTGATCGGCGCCATCCAGATCTTCATGGCCAACGTCGTCGAGCCCGCCATGATGGGCCGCTCGCTCAACCTCTCGCCGCTGGTCGTCATCGTCTCCCTGCTGGTCTGGGGCACGATGTGGGGCGTGGTCGGCATGTTCCTCTGCGTGCCGATCATGGTGGTGATCCTGATCGTACTGGCGCAATTCGAGTCAACGCGACCGGTCGCCGTGCTGCTGTCCGCCAACGGACAGATCCCGGAGCGTGCCACATGAGGCGCGCGGCGCTGCTGCTGCTAGCGACGGCGGCAGGCACCGTGTCGGCGCAGACGCCGACGCCGCCTGCTCCCGGAACGCCGCCCGGCCGCTTCGTCACCTACATCTGCGCCGGCGGGCAGGACTTCACCGCACGGTTTTCCGAGGACAACGAGTTGGCGACACTGGCCGTGCCCGGCCAGCCCGACGTCGAACTGTCGCGGCAGACCTCCGGCTCGGGCTTCGCTTACGGCGATTCCTATTACGAACTGCGCGGCCGCGGGCGCGAAGCGACGTTGGCGGTGCGGGGTGGCGGCGCGATGCGCTGCCATGCGGTGGGCAAGCCGGGCGAGCCGACGCGCAGCTACGCGGCGGGTGCCGCCACCCTCACCCTGATGTCCGACGGCGTCTTCCGCCTGCGCGACCGACGCGACGGCAGCGCGTCCCTGCTCGACCACGGGCTCTGGAGCGAGGAAGTCGATGGCGGCCTGCGCCTGATCCTGCGTGGCGAAGCCGTGGCGCGACGGTCCCTGCGCGAAGCGCCTGGCGGCCGCCTGGTCGATACCGCGCCGCCGGGCCTCGAATTCGCGCCGCTTGCCACCGCCGACCCGATCGACGAGGGCTTCCGGCTGAATGGGATGTTCCGCGTCACGCCCGACGGCGGCGTCTTCACCGACTGCCTCACCGGGCGCAACCTCCATGTCCTGGCCTAGGCCGCTGAAGAGCAGCTGGAACGCGCCTGGACCGACGCCACGCCGGCGCGCGACGCCGCACTCTACGCCCCTCGATGGTCGCCCGCTTCCGCGGCGAGACACGCGTGCTGGCGGAGCAGTTCATCGGCCTCAAGCCGGGCGAGAGCTGCCCTTCGCTGCCGACCCCGGCTGCCGCGCTGCGCGGCACCGAATGGCGTGTCAGCGAGATCGGCACCGAGAAGCTCGAGGTCGATGCCCGCCGCCTGCTGCCGACCATCACGCTCGACGACGAGGGCCGCTATACCGGCTCGACCGGCTGCAACCGCGTCGCCGGCACCTACACGCTGGATGCCGATGGCCTGCGCTTCGCGCCCGGCCTCACGACTCGCATGGCCTGCGCGCCGCCGGCCGACACCATCGAACCACGCTTCCTCGAGGCTCTCGCAGCGACCCGCCTGGCGCAGATCGCGGCGACGACACTGGACCTGTCGGACGCGCAAGGAACCCGCCGCCTGCGTCTCGAAGCGCGTGCCCGCTAAGGTTCCGCCGCCGGGTCGGCCTGCAGCACCAGAACGCTGCGCTCGCGGTCGTAGGTGATGCGCAGGAACGGCACGCGGCCAGCCGCGGTGCCGTCGAATTCCAGATCGATCTCGTCGAACAGCTTGACGTAGAGCTTCTGCTCGATGGTGCCGGCCGCGGTGGCCACGCGCGCCGGCTCGCGCCAGTCGAGCGCCCGCACGCCGCTGCGCAGGGCGCGCTCGACCGGCCGGTCGCGCACCAGGGTGGCCTCGAAGCGGCCGATGGTGGCGGTACGGGCGGCCTTGGTCGCCGCCTTGGCCGTCGCCACGAAGCAGATCTGGTCGGGTCCCTCGTCGGCCGCGAACTCGACAGAGCCGCCGTTCAGCGTCGGATCGCCGATGTCGTCGATCCAGCCCAGGCGCTCGACGATGACGACGCGCCGCATGGCCTTGTCGAAGCGCCAGCCGGCCGGCGGATCGAAGCAGCGCCGCGTGCTGCGGCTCTCGCCGACGCCGGCGCGCGCCAGCACTTCGGGTGAAACCAGCGTGTTGGATTCCTGGGCCGTCTCGCGGACCTTCTGGTCGAGCGCGAACGAGCCCGGCCGGTCGGGCAGCACGACGAAGGTGAGCTGGAACGAGAGCGTCCGCGCGCCGCGCCGCACCGCCAGCGTGGCGTTCGCCAGGGTCGTGCGCGCCGCTTCGGTGACGAAGGCCGATCGCGGCACCGAAAAAAACAATCGCGCCGGCGCCATCTCGGCCTCGCCGCGCCAGCCGCCGAGCGCCAGCACCGGCCGCGGTCCGCCGGCCGTCGCGAGATGCAGGCCGACGATCTCGACGCGAACCGGCGGATCGTCGTCGGCCGAGGCGGCGAAGTCGGGCGCGTAGCGCGGAACGGTGGGTGAAGCCTGCTCGCCGGCCGCCGCGCGCGGCGCCTCGAGGCGAAACGACGTGTCGAGCGGCGGCGCCCGTGGCAGCGCGGCCGCCGCCCGCGGGCCGAGCGTCAATTCGCCGGTGGCGCGGCGCGGCGCCACGAAGCGCGGCGAGACCGAGAGCACCACCGGCAGATCGTCGCCGCTTTCCGCCATCCGTTCGAGCGCCTGCGCGGCGCGTCCGGCGGCGGCGCGGGCGGCCAGCCGCGCGCCCTCGCCCTGCCGCGCCTGCGCCTCCCTGAGCGTGGCGTTCAGCGTGTCGAGCTCCGCGAAGGCGCGCTGGCGCACGGCCGGAAGCGCCTCGAACGGCCGCTCCGTATCGCTCTCGTGGCGGGCGGCCAGGGCATCGGACAGCAGGCCTGCGGTGCGGAAAGCATCGAGCAAGCGCAGCCGCGCCTCGCCGTCGGCCCGGGCCAGCAGGCTGGCGCGCTCGGCGCGCAGGGCCGCCAATTTCTCGGCCATGCTTATCCCGCCTTCGGCCGGGCCATGCATGAGCAGCGCAACACCCGCAGCCAGCACGATCGCGACCAGCCCAACGCCGGCGAGGAGCCATCGCAGGTTGACGCTTGAAGGGGGGGCTTGGTCGGCCGTCATGCGACCGCTTCTAGCATAGGCGCACGGTTCATCGCCGTTCGTGCATGACGAACGGCGATGGCAGCGGAACTAGAAGGAAAACAGCACCGGCATCGGCGAGCTCAGGATGAGATGGCGCGTCACGCCACCGAAGATCATCTGGCGCAGGCGGCTCTGGGTGTAGGCGCCCTTGACGATGAGGTCGGCGCCGAGCGCCACGGCACGATCGACAATCGCCTGGCCGGCGGTCTTGCTGCCCGGCTTGATGTGCTGGCTGGTGACGTTGAGTCCGTGGCGGACCAGCGACTCGGCGATCTCGGCCGCCGACGGACCGGGCACCAGCGCACCCTCGATGCTCAGCACCTCGATCGTCTCGGCGCGGCTCAGCACCGGCATGGCCAGCGAGATAGCGCGCGCGCTCTCGGTCGAGCCGTTCCACGGAAAGAGGATTCGCTTGCCGACCATGCCGTTGAAGCCCGCCGGCACGACGAGCACCGGCCGGCCGGAATCGAACAGCGCCGTCTCGAACACGCTCTCCGGCATCTTGGGCAGCGCGCCGGGCTGCGGCATGACGATGAGGTCGTAGGCGCGGCCGATCACGCCGATCGCCGTCGGGCCACTGTCGTCGGCGGCGCGCCATTCCGCCTGCAGGCCGGCCGTGCGCTGCTCGAAGGCCTGACGGACGGCGGCGACGCGCTGGCGCTCCTCGGCATCCTCGGCAAGGCCGCCGCCGATCGGCGCGCCCATGCCGGCATCGGCCCAGGCCATGCTCATGACGCCATAGGAAGGCGGTTCCAGGCCGACCAGACGTGCATTGAAGGTACGCGCCATCTTGGCAGCCAGTTCGAACGCAGCCGGATCCTCGGCGGTCCAAGCCATTGTCAGGATCGATTTCATGACGTGCCCTCCC
>SHWG01000128.1 GCA_009693905.1 Rhodospirillales bacterium
GAGCGAATGCTCCGCCCTACCCTTCTGTCCGCCTCCTTTTTATGTTTGAATACATTGTGCGCCGTCTGCTTGCCTTTCCATTTATTCTGCTGGGAATGGCATCGGTTATTTTCTGCCTGTTGCTGCTTTTGCCGGGAGATCCTGCGCGTCTCATGGCGGGTCCAGGCGCGAGCGCGCAAGTGGTCGAGTCCATTCGACAACAAATGGGCTTTGACCAGCCGATTCCGGTGCAATTCGTCAATTACCTATCAAACCTTGCGCGCGGCGATTTGGGGCGCTCATTTCAATCACGCCGCCCGGTGCTAAGCGAAATCCTGATCCTGTACCCCAAGACCATACTGCTTGCGCTCGTCGCCGAATTGATCGCCGTTCTGGTGGGCGTCATCCTGGGTATTCTTGCTGCCACGCGACACGCTTCGGTAAATTATGCACTGATGGTCTTGTCGGTGCTCAGCCTCTCACTCCCCCTTTTCTGGCTGGCACTGCTCCTGCAGCTTTTATTCTCGGTGGATCTGCGCCTGTTACCCCCGTCGGGCTACAAGAATGGGCTTGACATCTATATTATCTTGCCTGCCATTACGCTTGCCATCCCAACGGCGGGCTATCTGGCGCGGGTCACGAATGCGTCTTTGGCGACCTTTCTAAACTCTAATTTTGTGCGGACTGCGCGTGGCAAGGGGCTCAAGAGTCGACGAATCATTTTTCGCCATGTCCTGCCCAACGCCGTCATTGCGATTGCCTCTGCCGCAGGGACCGACCTTTCGCGCCTCTTTGCCGGCATTCTGATTGTTGAGGCGATCTTTGGCTGGCCCGGGATTGGCAAATATGCCTATGATGCTTTGTCTCACCGGGATTTCCCTGCGCTGATCGGCGCCGTTTTGTTCTTTGGCGCAAGCGTTTTGCTTGTCAATTTGGCGGTCGATGTTTTTTATGGGGTTGTGAACCCGAGGATTCGTTACAAGTGAGCGCCGACGGCATAATTTCTTCGATAAAACAACCCACGCCCGGGGCAACCTCCCGCGCGACCTTGAGTACGCCATTTTGGGGGAACGTCCGGCGAAACCCGATGCTGGTTGTGAGTTCGATCGCTATTCTCCTCCTTGTCCTGGTGGCGTTGTTTGCGGACCATTTGGCGCCGTATGACCCCACGGCGATTCACATGGCCGGTCAGCTTGTGGACGGCAAGGTGCTTCGCCCCCCCTATCCGCCGGGCACCGAATACTGGTTGGGCACAGACCAATTGGGGCGCGATATTTTCAGCCGCATCTTGTATGGTATTCGTACCTCTTTGTTTATCGGGGTGATTGTCCGCGGCGGAGTGATGATCGTTGGCATTATCCTCGCGCTTGTTGCGGGTCAGTGGGTTGGGATGTTACGCGATGGGATTTTGCGCTTTACGGAAATCATGCTCGCATTCCCGCCCTTGTTGATTGCGATGGCGCTGACCGCAGCCCTGGGTCCCAGTCTCTTTACCGTCACGGTCGCTTTGATTCTGGTTGGCTGGCCCGACGTTGTGCGACTCATTTACGGTCAGGTCCTTGTCACGCGCGAGATGGACTTTATCGAAGCGGCGCGCAGTATTGGAGCAACGGATTTCCGCATCTTGCAGCGACATATTCTGCCCAATATTCGCGAAATTCTGATTGTGGCATTCTCGATCGGGATCCCGGGCGCTATCATGTACGAAGCGGGTCTTTCTTTTTTCGGCTTTGGCATCCAGCCACCGACGCCCAGTCTCGGCTCGATCATCAGTGATGGACGCGGCTATATTGCGGTTGCGCCGTGGTATCCGCTCTTTCCGGGACTTGCTCTTGTGGTGATGGTGTTGGCGTTCAATTTTTTTGGTGAAGGTCTGCTGAATTACAACAAACGCCCAAACAAGCTGATCGAGTGATCCCATGAACATTTTTATTACGGGCGCCACTGGAACAGGAACTGAACAAGCCAATTATCACGAGCAACCAGGCGACGGTCTGGGTCGCTCTAAATGCCATCCGCTATCCATCGCCCATTCGGGGCTATGGCAAATTGTTGGAAATGGTGCCAAGTAAACTCTATGCGACCGCATGAATCCGTTTTTCAAAAATGGCGGAAACCCGTCATTGGTATGGTGCACCTGCTCCCCTTACCGGGAACCGAAGCCTATGCTCAGCAGGGACTTGGACCGGTTTTGGATCGAGCGCTCGAAGAAGCGCGCGTTCTCGATGCCGGAGGCGTAGATGCCATCTTGCTGCAAAATACAGGCGACCTGCCCCCGCGCGCCGAGGAGCGCATAGAGACAGTTGCCTACATGGCGGCCATTGGCAGAGAGATGCGAAATGCCGTCAAGTGTTCCCTCGGCATCAATATTATGGCAAATGGCACTGCGTCCGCCCTGAGTGTGGCGCATGCCATCGGCGCAGATTTTGTTCGCATCAAAGTTTATGTGGGCGCAGTCATCGGCGTCGGGGGAGTCATCCAGGGCAGTGCCCACGCGGCGCTGGACTTTCGCCGTTATATCGAGGCGCCGCAAATTGCGATTGCGGCGGATGTGTATGACCGCACAAGCGCCGCACTGGGCAACCTGTCGCTCGAACTTGCCTGTGATATGGCGGCGCGGATGGGGTTTGCCGATGCCCTCGTGCTTACGGGACAATCCGTTCAGGACTCGCTCGACCGCATTCGGCAAATCAAAGTTGCCATGCCCCGGACGATTATGCTCGCCGGTGGCGGGACCACAGCCGAAAATGTGCATCGTTTTTTCGAGTACGGAGATGGCGTGATTGTCGGCTCGACAATCAAGGATACGGGAACTTTTCCCGGCAAAGTAGATTCTACCCGGTTGGCAGTGTTTATGGACGCGGCAAATCAAGCAAGAAATTCGATTGTGGACTGAGCGTTCACCAAACCGCCGCATGTGCCATTTCTGCAGCGCAGATTTATAACCTCAATGTTTGATCAAATTCCAGATCCGGGATTGACTCTGCATCCGCACCCGCGTCGGCCACCAACCTATCATGCCCGGCTTCCGCTGCCAGGTTTGCCGTCTGGCCCTGCGATGTGAACTCCGGCACGTTGGTCTTGCCGATAAGCACGCCCCCCGCGGCGCGTAGCCGAACGACCGGCAATTCGTCGAGGGCAGGGGCGATCGCACGATAGGCGGCGCTTCCCCAGCTTGTGGGCAAGTCGATCATCGGAATGTTGTCCTTCACCGTGAACGGGACGCCGTCGAGCGGACCCAGCGGCGTGTCATTCGCCCATCGGCGCGTGCTTTCGGTGGCGGCGGCACGGGCCTGGGCATCGTTGCGGGCATCACCGCGTTGATCCGCGGGTTGACAGCGTCCAGCCGCTGCTGAACGTCTTCCAGTACATCCAGGGGCGTGATCGTGCGCTGGCGGTACAGTCTTTACAAAGCACCACAAGAGAGTTGCCACAGCGGTTGGGTCACGATCCGGTCCTTTTCGCCATGGGCTTGCGGGGTCAAGTCCCGGCCAGGGTGAAAACGATCTCCTGCGCCCCGGACCACAGAACCAGCTTTCCCAGGGCCGGCAGTTTGTCCAGTTCCCCCGTGATGGTCAGAAAGTGGTTGCCTGCCAGGACGCCCACCTTGCTCGCGAATTGACAGGAACCATAAGGCAATAGGATCTCTGTTTCGCTGACACCACCCGGATGCAACAGGATTTGTCCCGGTGCGGGATAGCTGGTTGGGTTTTCATAGCCGAGGCCCAGGTTCAGATCGCCCAAGGGAATCCAGCAAGCTTCTCCACTCCACCGCACGTGGATGATGCGCTCCCTGTAGGGCAGCATGGTGCGGAAGCGGACGATGGTTTTTGGGGCTGCCGCGGTCTCGAACCGAGCCGGGAAGCTGAAGGGGCCGGCTTTTATAAGAACGTCGCTCACCGTCGTGTCTCCCTCAGACCTGGTAGGCGCTGGCGTCGAAGCCGAAAGGCAGGCGTCCGGTGGGCTTGATCAGGTCATAGGGCGCGCGGGCCAGGAATTGGCCCGAACCCGGTTCGGCGACAACCTTGCCATCACGCATCGCCACTTGCCCGCGCCTTATTGTGGCGACGGGCCACCCGGTCACCGACAAGCCTTTGTACGGCGTGTAGTCGATCACATGCTGCAAGACGTCATTGGTGATTGTGACCTGCTTCTGGGCATCCCAAAGCACAAGATCGGCATCCGCCCCCGGCGCGATCGTCCCCTTGCGCGGATACAGTCCGAACAGCCGAGCGGGGTTGGCGGCGGTGAGGCGGACGAACTGGCAGGGATCGATGTGGCCCTTCCCTACACCCTCGCTGAACAGAATCGGCAGTCGCGATGCGAGGCCGGGCACGCCGTCCGGAATGTCGCTGAATGGCGCATTGGTGCCATGGACCCGCTTGCCGACGGGTGACATATAGCCCCAGCCGCTGTGGTCGGAGGACACCATATCCAGCGTTCCCATCCGGATCATGTCCCACAGCCCGGCGCTGGCCGCCGCGTCACGCGGCGATGGGCTGCACATGTATTTGGTGCCCTCGAAGCCGGGGCGATCCATATCGGCGGCGAGGACGCGCAGGAAATCCCGGTCGTCGACATGGGAGTTTTAGTAGGTCAGGAACACTTTGAGGCTGCGCACGCCGGATGCGACGACTTCGGGGATCTCCTTGAAGATCACCTCATCCGAAGCATCGGCGATAATTTGGTGGAACGAATAATCCACCATCGCCTTGCTGGCGCGCCGGCGGTATTCGGCCAGGGGTTCCAGAATGCCATGGCCTTTGAACTGGGCGGAGAAGGTGATGACGCTGGTCGTGCCACCGGCGAGCGCCGATGTA
Organism: Rhodospirillales bacterium; assembly: GCA_009693905.1. Lineage (GTDB taxonomy): Bacteria > Pseudomonadota > Alphaproteobacteria > Rhodospirillales > 2-12-FULL-67-15 > 2-12-FULL-67-15. The sequence goes on from SHWG01000128.1 coordinate 4,800, forward strand.
CTGCCGGAAACCCAGCTTTCCTCGTCCGCACCGCCATTCGCCTGCAACTGCTCTATATGGCAATGCGTGTCGACGACGCCGGGCATCACCAGCAGCCCATCGGCTTCTATCCGGCGGGTGCCTTTCAGATTCAGACCGGCCGCGGCGATGCGGTCGCCGTTGATGCCGATGTCACCGCGGAACATGGCGCCGGCGGTGACAACCTTTCCGCCGGCGATGACCAGATCGTAGTCAGACATGGGTGCGACGGATAGGAAATTCGAGCTTCCCTGAACCTCAACATAATACACCCTACTCCCGCCAAAGTCAAGTACCACTTTGCGCAAGACTCCACCCCACCAATCATCTCATGGCTATAAACCACTTTTGTTCGACATTCCGAGAGATTTGATCGGCATAACAAATGAAAATTGCACAACTTCAATAAAACAGCATTGGCAGTCAACAACACTCACCGCACCAAGCCAGCGTCTGATCCGCACCTTTCCACGCTCCGCCGCATGTGCCATTTCTGCAGCGCAGATTTACAACCTCAATGTTTGGTCAAACTCCAGGTCCAGGATCGGCTCTGCATCCGCACCTGCAGCGTGCAAAACTTGCGGCAGGCTCGGCTTCCGCAGTCAGGTTTGCCGTCTGGTCAAATTCTTGTTCTGGCTGTAGAGTTTGCACAGAGCGCAAATTGCAAAATGATTACTAACAAAGACGT
>SHWG01000129.1 GCA_009693905.1 Rhodospirillales bacterium
TCCGCACCCGCGCATGATACCCATCGAGCCAGGCGATCTCGTCGCGGGTGAGAAGCCCGGGCGCGATCAGGGCGCGATCGATCGGGGCGAGCGTGAGGGTCTCGAAACCGAGGAGCCTCCGCTCCGCGCCCGGCGGAGGTTTCGCGCGCCGCACCGCGAGCAGGTTCTCGATGCGGATGCCGTAAGCGCCGGTCTTGTAGTACCCGGGCTCGTCGGAAACCACCATGCCGGGACGGAGGGCGACGGCGTTGCCGCCCTTGGCGATGCGCTGCGGTCCCTCGTGCACGCCGAGATAGTGGCCGACGCCGTGGCCGGTGCCGTGTTCGTAATCGAGGCCCGCGCGCCAGAGCGCGGCGCGGGCGAAGGCGTCGATCTGCTGCCCCGAGGTGCCGTCGGGAAAGACAAGCGTGGCGACGGCGATATGGCCCTTGAGGACGCGGGTGAACCGGTCGCGCATTTCCGCGCTCGGCCGGCCGATGGCGAGGGTGCGGGTGACGTCGGTGGTGCCGTCCGGATATTGACCGCCCGAATCGACCAGATAAAGCTCGCCCGCCCGCAGCGGCCGGCTGGTTTTTTCCGAAACCCGGTAGTGAACGATGGCGCCCGAGGGGCCCGCCCCGGATATGGTCGGAAAGCTGGGGCCGCGGAAGTTCGGATCTTCGGCCCGGAAAGCGTCGAGTTTTCGCGCCGCCGTGATTTCGTCCACGGTTCCCTTGGGCGCTTGGCGGGCGAGCCAGGCGAGAAAACGCGCCAGCGCCCTGCCGTCGCGCCGGTGCGCATTGCGAATACCGGCGAGCTCGGTCGCGGTTTTCGCCGCCTTGATCGCCTGGCACGGATCGGGTCCGGGCACGATCGTGGCCTTGGCGCCAGCGAGGCGCTCGAAAAACCAGGCCGAGGCGGTGTCGGGACATAGCCGTATGCGCCGGCCGGCGCGGGCGAGCGCGTCGAGCGCCGGGCCCAGGTCCTCGGGCGGGCGAATTCGCGTCCGCCGGCCGAGATGCTTTCGCACTTGCGCCGTCAGCTTGCGCGCGTCGACGAACAGGTCGACGTCGTGCGCTCCGCGCGCGCGAGCCCGCGTCCGCTCGTCGGCGTGAAGAATGGCGAACGCGAGCAGAAGCGGCGTGTGCGGAACGTCGCCGCCGCGCGCATTCAGGAGCCAGGCGATCGAATCCGGGAGCGTCAGGATCAGCGCGTCGGCGCCGGCCAGGCGAAGGCTCGCGGCAACGCGCGCGCGCTTGGCGGCCGAGCTGGTTCCGGCGTGGCGGCGCGGATGAATCTGGGCGGGTGCAATCGGCGCCGGCGGCCGGTCGCGCCAAACGGCGTCGAGCGGATTGCGGGCGCACGCGATGGCCTCGCCTTGGATCGGCGCGAGCGCGGCGCGCAAGTTGCGCACCTGGGTTTGGCTCAACAGCCATGGGTCGTAGCCGATGCGGGTCTTGGATTTTGCCGCGTTGGCGAGCCAACTTCCGGGGGTCGTGGTGCCGGACGAGAGTACCCGGTAGAGCCCGGCGTCCGTCTCGGCCCGGGCCTGGAGGGTGTAGCGCCCGTCGGTCAGAAGCGCGGCTTTGTCGTGCAGCACGAGCGCCGTCCCGGCCGAGCCGGTGAAGCCGGTCAGCCAGGCGAGCCGATCGGCGGAGCGCGGTACGTATTCGTTTTGATGTTCGTCGCCGCGCCCGACGACGAAGCCGTCGAGGTTTTGCCGTTTCATTTCCCGCCGGAGCCCTGCGAGCCGGGTCCGGGGCGCCGGACGGGCGGGAGAGGTCTGGGCGGCGGGGCGGCGCGTTCGGTTCATGACCCAACACCTATCAGGCGCGGGAAATCTCCGCACCTGTCCGGGCGCCCGAAGCTCGCCGCCGGGAGCGGGAGAAGCTCGAAAAGGGGGTGTTCATGGAACCAATAAATCAATCAATAAACGCATAACTATTATTTAACTAATCTAATTATTTAGAAAATTATGATATAAAACAATATGTTATATAATACGAGACATACGTTTTTATTGAAATAATATTACAAAAGAAACTTTAGACATGCGTTATATGCATTGCTGCGGTGCAATAAGAACGCTTATCCAGGCCCCTTTTATGACTATCCTAGGGGCAGGAAAAGCGGGGTTATCGGAATGCCGGAAAACGCATTCGCCGCCCCCCGAGTTTCAGAAAGAGACAAAGAGAAAGGACTTCGCCATGACCACTAACCCGCTTATCGACCGGCAGCTCGGGCAGTATACCGAGAAGTTGATCGTCACGTCCGAGGACATATGGCGGCTCGAACACGCCGCGCGCGAATTGCGCGCCCGCGAATTCGGCCGCCTCGCCCGCGGCGCCTGGGCCTGGGTCAAGACGTATCTCGTCGAGCCCATCGCCAGCGCGCTCAAGGCCGAGCGCGCCTATCGCGAACTGATGGCGCTCGACGACCGCACCCTCGCCGACATCGGCATCACGCGGAGCGAGATTCCCAGCGTCGTCGCTCGGTCCATCGCCCCGCGCTCCGGCGCTGGTCGGACCGTTGCGGTGAAAGCCACCGCTTCCGTCCGAGTTCCGGCCGAAGTCGAACGGAAACGCGCCGCCTAAGTTTCAGGCTTTAAACCGATCGTGCGAACGGCCGGCCTAGAGCCGGCCGTTTTGCTTTGCGCCACGGGGTTCAGCGCGGCGCCGGCGCGTAGCCGCGCCGCTGCATGCACGCGGCGGCGAGCCGGTCGGCGCGGGCGCGCGCGTCATGACGGTTCATCATCGCGTCATAGGTTCCGGGCCGGGCGAGGCCGTCGTCGCTGAAAATGCGCTCGCGCCGCGCTTCCCGCTCGACCTCGGCGGTGGCGCCCCGCCGGCAGTCCTGCTCGTCCGCGAGCATCCGCGTCTCGTCCACGTCCGGCTTTTGCCAGCGCGTCCCGTCCTGGTCCCCCGGCGCGCGGCAGGCGGCGGTTAGGCTGAGCGTAAAGAGCGCGAAAACGATCGAGGTTGCCCGCCCCATGTTCAAGCGCGAACGCCTTGTCCGCCGATGCAGCGCCGAACCGTCGCCACGACCGGCTCCGAATCCCAGGCGGCGGCGCCGATGACCCGCGCGACTTCGCGCCCCTCGCGATCGACGAGGAGGGTGGTCGGCAGCCCGGCCACCTTGAGCGCGCGGGCGACCGCGCCGCCCTTGTCGAGCAGCGCCGGCAAAGTCCTGAGGTCGAGTTTGCGGAAGAAAGGCTCGACTACCCTGGCGCCCTCGCGGTCGGTGGACAGGGTCAAGACTTCGATGCCTTCGGATCGCAGGCGGGCGTTCAGCCGATCCAGATCCGGCATCTCCTTGACGCACGGCGCGCACCAGGTCGCCCAAAAGTTCACCACCAGGCCCCGGCCGCGATAATCGGCGAAGCTTCGCTCCCGGCCGGCCAAGTCGAAGAAAGGCTCCTCGGGCAGCGGCCTGGGCGGGATGGTGGCGGTAAAGTTAACGAATTCGCCACGTCCGGCGGCGCACGCCGGGCTTTGCGGACTTGCAACCGGACGGCCGATGACGAAAATCGTCGAAGCCGTCACCATCGCCGCGACGACCGCCCCGGCCGCGATGACCCCGGTCCGGATGTTCATGTTTTTACCTTACCGCTTTCGGGCGAATTCGGAATGGCCATGACGACTAAAAAGGCGAAACCCCCGGCGGCGAAGGCCGCCAAAACAAAGGACCGGGCGCGGACAACGCCGCCGGATTTTTACGTTTTGGCGCCTGCGCGCCCGCTAGGCAAGAGAAACCGCGCCATGCCTGGGCATGACGCCAGCGCCATTTGGGGCGGCCGGTTCGGCCAAGGCCCGGCGGCGGTCCTGGAGCAGATCAACGCCTCCATCGACGTCGACCGGAAACTGTATGTCCAGGACATCGCCGCATCCCTCGCGCACGCCCGGATGCTGGCGCAAGCGGGAATCCTATCCGCGCCCGACGCCCGGGCCTTGACCTCGGGCTTGAAGCAGATCGAAGGCGAAATCGGCCGGGGCCGCTTTTCCTTTCGTCACGCCCTCGAAGACATCCACATGAACATCGAATCGCGGCTCGGCGAAATCGCGGGTGAGGCGGCGGGACGGCTGCACACCGCGCGCTCGCGCAACGATCAGGTGGCGACCGACTTCCGCCTCTGGGTGCGCGACGCGCTCGACGCGTTGGACAGCCAACTGAAGGGACTCCAGGCGGCGTTGATCAAGCGGGCCGAGCGACACGCCTCCGCCCTCATGCCCGGCTATACCCACTTGCAGGCGGCGCAGCCGGTGACGCTCGGCCATCATTTGCTCGCCTATGTCGAGATGCTCGGGCGCGACCGCGACCGCGCCCGGGACTGCCGGCGCCGCCTCAACGAATGCCCGCTCGGCTCGGGCGCGTTGGCGGGGACGTCGTTTCCGATCGACCGGAACGCGACCGCGGCCGCGCTCGGCTTCGACCGGCCGAGCGCGAATTCGCTCGACGCGGTATCGGACCGCGACTTCGCCATCGAGTATCTGGCCACGGCCGCGCTCGTCGCCATGCACCTGTCCCGGTTGGGCGAAGAGATCGTGCTCTGGTCGAGCGGCCACTTCGGTTTCGTTCGCCTGCCCGATTCGCTCACGACCGGCAGCTCGATCATGCCGCAGAAGCGCAACCCCGACGCGGCCGAACTGGTCCGCGCCAAGGCCGGGCGCGTCTTTGGCGCGCTCATGACCTTGCTGGCGGTGATGAAGGGCCTGCCGCTCGCCTACGCCAAGGACATGCAGGAGGACAAGGAGCCGGTTTTCGATGCCGCCCGGACCCTCGATCTCTGCCTCGCCGCGACGACCCGGATGGTGGCCGAGGCCAAGTTCGACACCGACCGGATGAAGGCCGCGGCCGGGCACGGATTTTCGACCGCGACCGATCTTGCCGACTGGCTGGTGCGCGTCTTGCGTTTGCCGTTCCGGCGGGCGCATCATGTGGCCGGGAAACTGGTCAAGCGGGCCGAAACGCGCAAGTGCGGACTTGAGGATTTGAGCCTCGCGGACATGCGCCAGGTCGAGCCCGGCATCACCAAGGACGTTTTCCGCATCCTTGGACCCGGGAACTCGGTCCGCTCGCGGGTGAGCCTGGGTGGCACCGCGCCGGCCAACGTCAAGCGCGCCGCCGCCGAAGCGAGACGGCGGTTCCTCGGGTCCCACAAGAAGGCATGACGGTCATGAGCGAGCGGACAAACAAGCGGGGACGGCGGGCGGTGCTGTTGTGCATGCTTGCGGCCCCGCTCGCCCTCGCCGGCTGCGGCCGGCGGTCCCTACACAAGGCGCCGGAGGGTTCGACCTACAACCTCGAGTATCCGACCCGGCCAGCCATGGGCCTTCCGCCCTTGGATCCGCTGCACGCAACGCCGAAGGACGACGATGAGGACCCGGCGCCCGCGCCTTCCGGCCGGCCCCAGCCGCCGTCGTTCCGGTATTAAAGCAGGTTGCGATCGAATGGAACCGTTCCCCCACCCTCACCCTCCCAGCCCTGACGGGCTGGGTCCCTC
>SHWG01000130.1 GCA_009693905.1 Rhodospirillales bacterium
ATCCCGGTGAGTTCGAAGCGGGCGAGCGAGCGGCATTGGCCGACCATCTCGCGCTCGCCCTGGACGACGTGCAGGATCATGCCGGTCTGGCCGTCCTGGTAGGTGGTGAATTCCTGGGCCTCGGCGGCGGGGATCGGGGTGTTGCGGGGGATGATCTTCTCCACCATGCCGCCCATGGTCTCGAGGCCGAGCGACAAGGGCGTGACGTCGAGCAACAGGGCGTCGAGGCCCGAAGTCAGGGCTTCGGCCTGCAACGCGGCGCCGACCGCCACCACCTCGTCTGGGTTGATGTCGGCGAGCGGCTCGCGCCCGAACACATGCGCCACCGTCTGGCGCACCAGGGGAACCCGGGTCGAGCCGCCGACCAGGATCACGCCCTTGATCTCGGCGGGTTTGAGTCCGGCATCCTCGATCACGTCGCGGCAGAGCCCGGCGGTGCGCTCGACCAGCGGCCCGATCAACGCGTTGAAGCGGTCGCGGGTCATTTCGTGCGCGGTCGGGGGGCCGTCGGCATCGAGAATCCATTTGCCGCTCGAAGCCACCGAAAGACATTCCTTGGCGATGCGGGCGGTGGCGAGCGCGAGCTTGGCCTCGCCCGGCGTGAGTTGGGACTTTCCGATCCGGGCGTGGCGCTCGCGGATGAATTCCTCGGCCAAGGCGTGGTCGAAATCGTCGCCGCCCAGCGCCGCGTCGCCGCCGGTGGCCAAGACCTGAAACACTCCTTTCTCGAGGCGCAAGATCGAAATGTCGAACGTGCCGCCGCCGAGATCGTAGATCGCGTAGATGCCTTCGCTTCCTTTGTCGAGGCCGTAGGCGAGCGCCGCCGCGGTCGGTTCGTTGACCAGGCGCAAGACCTCGATTCCGGCGAGGCGAGCGGCGTCCTTGGTCGCGGCGCGGGCGGCGTCGTCGAAGTACGCCGGCACGGTGACGACGGCGCGCTCGATCGGATTCCCGAGTTGCGCCTCGGCGCGCGCCTTCAGCGCGCGGAGAATGTCGGCGGAGACCTCGACCGGGCTCAGCCGGCGTCCGCCGACGTTGAGCCGGACCATGCCGCCGCCCTGGCCCGCATCGGTGTCGAGCACGTATGGGAGCGTGCCGGCGAGCGCCTTGACGTCGCCGGCGCCGCGGCCCATCAGCCGTTTGACCGAGCTCACCACCAGTTCCGGCCGCTCCAGCAGCATGGCGCGGGCTTTGAGCCCGACCAGCGGCGCGGAGTCCGGCGGATAGGCGACCACCGACGGCACCAGGCCCAGGCCCTTTTCGTCGCGCAGCACTTCGGGCTTGCCTTGGCGGCTGATGGCGACGACCGAATTGGTGGTGCCGAGGTCGATGCCGACGGCGAGCGCGCGCTCGGTTGCGTGCGGCAGCGGGGTTTCGCCCGGCTCGTGGATTTGCAGCAGGGCCATATTCTAGCCCCTACTGCTGTGGCGGGCGCGGCTGTCTTCGATCAGTTTGCGCAAGTAGCGCAGCCGGGTGGTGAGTTTTGCCGCCTCGTCGAGGTCGTTCTTGCGAAACGCCACCGCGAGATCGCCGACGCACTCCTCGATGTCGGCGGCGACGGTGGCGGCGAAGAGCGCCACCTGCGCGCCCGACTGGGCGGCGGCCAGCGCCTCGCGCATCTCCATCGCTTCCATCAGGATCACCGGGTCGGCGATCTGGTTGCAGCCTTCGGCCAGCACGTCCATTCCGCCGAGATGGAGCAGATAGACCGCGCGCGCGAGCGGATCGGCGAGCGTTCGATAGGCATCGTTCAGGCTGACGGCCTGGGCTTGCGACAGCGCACGCTCGCGCCCGGTGCGGGTGGCGAAGCGATCGGGGTGCAAGCGTCGCTGGAGATCGAAGTAGCGCCGCTCCAGATTCGCGCGCTCAAGCTCGAAGGAACGCTGCAAGCCGAGGCGGCGGAAGTGGTCAGCCGCTCCCGGCGGCTGCACGGCCGCGCAGGTGACGCAAAAAAGCGAATCGGCGGGCGTCGGGCCGCCGCACGACCAGCACGCCAGCGCCGCCGGCGGCGGCTCGGGCGCGTCGATCGGAGTCGGAACGAGTCGGGGAGATTGCATCGGTGCGCCCTCGGCGGTGTCGGCGCGAAGAACGCCCGCTAGACGTGGAAGGATTCGCCGCAGCCGCAGCGCCCTTTTTCGTTGGGGTTGGTGAACGTAAAGCCGGATTCGAGCTTGTCCTCGCGGTAATCCATTTCGGTCCCGAGGATGAACATGGTCGCCTTGGGATCGATCAGGATGGTCACGCCTTCCGCTTCGACGACCTCGTCGAAGGATGTCCGCGCGTCGGCGAACTCGAGGGTATAGGTCATCCCCGAACAACCCTTGGTGCGGATGCCGATGCGGATGCCGGCCGACGGCTTGCCGCGGCCCGCCAGCAGGGCCTTCACCTTGAGGGCGGCGGCCGGCGAGACGGTCATCATCGCCGGCCGGGCGCGCGCGGGCGCGGCCGGCGGCGCGGCGGACGAGGGCGAGGCGGCCGTGGTCATTCCGCGGCTTCCCTGTCCTTGCTCCGCTTTGCCTTGTAGTCGTTGATCGCGGCTTTGATCGCGTCCTCGGCGAGCACCGAGCAGTGGATCTTGACCGGCGGCAGCGAGAGATGCTCGGCGACCTGGGTGTTCTTGAGCGTGAACGCTTCGTCGAGCGACTTGCCCTTGACCCATTCGGTCACCAGCGAGCTCGACGCGATCGCCGAGCCGCAACCGAAGGTCTTGAACTTGGCGTCCTCGATGATGCCCTCGGGGCTGACCTTGATCTGGAGCTTCATCACGTCGCCGCACGCGGGCGCGCCGACGAGACCGGTGCCGACGCTGGCGTCGTTCTTGTCGAACGCCCCGACATTGCGGGGATTCTCGTAGTGGTCGATCACTTTTTCGCTGTAAGCCATGGTTCTGTTCTCCTTTGCTACATATAGTCGGTTGGCAGCGGGTTGGGTAGGGGGCCGCTCAATGTTCGGCCCATTTGATCGATTTGATGTCGATTCCTTCCTGCGCCATTTCCCAGAGCGGGCTCATGATGCGCAGCCGTTCGACCTCGGCCGCGATGCGGTCGGCGGCATAGTCCACTTCGGCGTCGGTGGTGAAGCGTCCGAGCCCGAGGCGAAGCGACGTGTGCGCGAGCTCTTCTTCCACGCCGAGCGCGCGGAGCACGTAGGAGGGCTCGAGCGAGGCCGAGGTGCAGGCCGAACCGGACGATACCGCCAGATCCTTGAGGCCCATCATCAGCCCCTCGCCCTCGACATAGGCGAAACTGATGTTGAGATTGCCGGGAATCCGGTGTTCGAGGTCGCCGTTGAGATAAATTTCCGACAGCCGTTGCTTGAGTCGGTTGTAGAGGCGGTCGCGCAAGCCCTTGAGGCGCTCCGTTTCCGCGCCCATTTCCTTCTCGGCGATGGCCGAGGCCGCGCCGAGGCCGACGCAGAGCGGTAGCGGCAAAGTGCCCGAGCGCATGCCGCGCTCCTGCCCGCCGCCGTTAAACAGCGGCACCAGGCGCACGCGCGGGCGGCGCCGGACATAGAGCGCGCCGATGCCCATCGGTCCGTAGATCTTGTGGCCGGAAATACTCACCAAGTCGATATTCATGTCCTCGACGTCGAGCGGGATTTTGCCAAACGCCTGGGCGCAGTCGGTGTGGAAGAAGACGCCGCGCTCGCGGCAGATGCGGCCGATCTCGCGCACCGGCTGGATGACGCCGATCTCGTTGTTGACCGCCATGATCGAAACCAGAACGGTCTTGTCGGTGATCGACTCCTTGAGCTTTTCGAGGTCGATCAGGCCATCGGTGCGCACCGGCAGATAGGTGACGCGGAAACCTTCCTGCTCCAAATGCCGGCAGGCATCGAGCACGCACTTGTGCTCGGTGACGCAGGTGACGATGTGGTCCTTCTTGTCCTTGTAGAAGTGGGCGACGCCCTTGATCGCGAGGTTGTTCGATTCGGTCGCGCCGGAGGTGAAGATGATCTCCTTGGGATTGGCCTTGATCAGGCTCGCGACCTGGGCGCGCGCGGCCTCCACCGCGTCCTCGGCGCGCCAGCCGTAGGCGTGGTTGCGCGAATGCGGGTTGCCGAAGCGCGCATTAAAGTGGGGCAGCATCGCCTCGATCACGCGCGGATCGGTCGGCGTGGTCGCCTGATAGTCGAGATAGATGGGCGTGCCGTCGCCGGGCGGATTGTTCAACGCGGCGCGGACCGCGGTTTCGACCTTGGCTGTGGCTTCGTTGACTCTCATGACTCGGAGCATCCTCTTCTTCTTTCGTTGATCAGGCGGCCGATACTTGGGTCCGCGATGCGGTTCGGGCGGCGAGCGCGGTCCAGGCTTCGAGAAACCGCTCGACGTCGGCGGCGGCGCTCGACCAGCCGAAGCTGACCCGGATCGCCGCCGCGGCGATGTCCTGGCCCACACCCATGGCGGCGAGCACGTGACTGGGGCCGACCTTGCCCGACGAACACGCCGACCCGGCGCCGATGGCGACGCCGGCGAGGTCGAGCGCGATCACTTGGGTTTCGGCGGCGACGCCGGGAAGGGCAAGGCAACTGGTGTTGGGCAGGCGCAAGGCACCTGCCGCGAGAATCTGGGCGGTCGGCACCGCGGCTCGTGCCCGGGCCTCGAGATCGTCGCGCCAAGCGGCGAGACGGCCGAATTGTTCGATCTCGGCTGCCGCCGCCTCGGCGGCGGCGCCAAATCCGGCGATGCCGGAAACGTTTTCGGTCCCGGCGCGCAAGCCCCGTTCCTGTCCGCCGCCCTTCTGCAGGGCTTCGAGCGCGACGCTGTCTTCGACCACCAGCGCGCCGGCACCCATCGGCCCGCCGAGCTTGTGGGCGGAGAGGGTGAGAAGGTGCGCGCCGAGGCCGGCCATATCGACCGAAACCTTCCCCGCCGCCTGGATCGCGTCGCAATGGACGAGCGCGCCATGGCGCCGGGCGATTTCGGCCGCCCGCGCCACCGGCTGGATCGCGCCGGTTTCGTTGTTGGCGAGCATGATCGAGACAAGGGCCGGCCGGGAATCGGCGGAGAGCATGGCTTCGAGAACGTCGAGTTCGATCACGCCGTCTGGGTTCACGGGGACGCGCTCGGCATCGGGCCGGGCGGCGAGCACCGAAGCGTGCTCGACGGCGGAAACAAGGATGCGCGCGCGGCCGGCGCCGCGAAGGGCCATGGCGTTGGCTTCGGTTCCGCCCGAGGTGAATACCGTCTGCTCGGGGCGCGCGCCGACCAGCGCGGCGATCTGTTCGCGGGCGTCTTCGACCGCGCGGCGCCCTGCGCGGCCAAAGCGATGGACCGACGACGGATTGCCGGTCCGGGCGAGCGCGACCGCCATCGCGCGGCCGGCTTCGGGCCTGATCGGGGTCGTCGCGTTGTGGTCCAGATAGGTTGCGCCGTGGGTCATGG
>SHWG01000013.1 GCA_009693905.1 Rhodospirillales bacterium
CGGGCCTTGATCGCGCTTTTGACGCGCTCGGCGATCTTGACATACGCGACGATATCGCCGACGCGCCCGGCATCGACGGCGAGCGCGATGTCGATATCGCTACCGGGACGATAGTCGCCGCGAGCGGCGCTCCCGAACACGCCGGCGCGACGGGCGGACGCCGAAAATGTTTACAAATGTCTACATGTTCAGGGCTGTTTCGAGCAATATCAAAGCCTTAAGCCCGTTTTGCCCGGTGCAGGGTCGGTGCAAGGCCGGTGCAAGGTTGATGAAGGGCCGGTGCGGAGTGGGGTCAGGGGCGCCCTCGGCGGTGCAAAGCCCTTACTTCGGCGCGAACTCCGGGAACGCGCGTTTCAAGTTGCGCTCGATCCGTTCGCGCAAAGGCGTCTCGGGCTCGGCCGGCACGAACTCCTGGCCCGTCGCCTGCTCGTAAAGCCGCACGTACTTGGCGCTGAATTCGGCGAGCGTCTCGGGCGGAATTTCGGGGATCGGCTGCCGGTACGGATCGCAGCGTCCCGAGATCCAGAGCCTGAGAAACTCCTTGTCCAGGCTCTCGGGCTCTCGGCCCCCGGCTAGGCGTTCGGGATACGAGTCCGCGAGCCAATAGCGGCTCGAATCCGGGGTGTGGATTTCGTCGGCGAGCCGGAGCCGGCCCTCGCCGTCGATCCCGAACTCGTACTTGGTGTCGACCAGGATCAGCCCGCGGGCCTCGGCCAAGTCGCGCCCGCGCCGAAAGAGCGCCATCGCCGCGCGCTCGATCTGGCGCCAGCGTTCGGGCGCCACGAGACCGCGCCCGACGATCTCGGCGGCGGTGATGGGGACGTCGTGGGCGGCGGAGGTTTTGGAATCCGGCGCGGGCCCGCCCGCGACCCCCTTGGTGGTCGGCGTGATCAGGGTCGCCGCCAGGCGCTGGTTCTTGGTCATGCCGTCGTGGAGCTTGTGGCCATAGAGCATCCGCGCGCCGTTCGCATACTGGGTCCAAATGCTGGTCGCGGTCGTGCCGGTGAGATAATCGCGCACCACCACCTCGACCGGCACCATGTCGAGGCGGCGGGCGACGGTCACGTTCGGATCGGGATACGACAGCACGTGGTTGGGGCAAACGTCGGCGGTGGCGTCGAACCAGAAGCGCGCGGTCTGGGTCAGGACCTGGCCCTTAAACGGCACCGCCGCCAGGACCTGGTCGAAGGCCGACTGGCGGTCGGTCGCCACCATCACCCGGCGCCCGTCGGGAAGATCGTAGGAATCGCGGACCTTGCCGCGCTGGAAGTTGGGCAGCCACGGAAAATGGGCGTCGGTCAGGCAGTGCTTGAGACTTTTCAAGGTGTCGATGTCCATCCGCCATTGCCTCGCCCGAGTGCCGCCGATAGCTTTCCCGCCATGCCCGAACTGACCCGCGCCCTCGCGCTCCGCGTTTTCGTGCCCTTCGCGTTCGGCTATTTCCTTTCCTACCTGGGCCGGGTTGTCAACGCCGTGCTGGCGCCCCACCTCACGGCCGCGTTCGAGCTCGGCGCCGCCGATCTCGGCTTTCTCACCAGCGTCTATTTTCTCGCCTTCACCGCGTTCCAGCTTCCTCTCGGAATCCTGCTCGACCGATTCGGCCCGAGGCGGATCGACGCCGGCCTGCTGCTCGTCGCGGCCTTGGGCGCCTTCCTCTTCGGCGCCGCCGACGGCATCGCCGGCCTGACCCTGGGCCGCGGCTTGATGGGGCTCGGCGTGTCGGCCTGCCTGATGGCCCCGTTCACCGCCTATCGGCTTTGGTTTCCGGCGCCGCGGGTGGCGCTCGCCAACGGCTTGCTCATGGCGTGCGGCGGACTCGGCGCCATCGCCGGCACCGTGCCGGTCGAGGTCGGGCTCGGGCTCGTCGGCTGGCGGGGCGTGCTGGCGCTCTATGCGCTCGCCGTCGTCGCCGCGGCGGTGCTGGTGTTCCTGGTCGTGCCCGAGGGCGAGCGGGAGGACGCGCCGCCGCCGATCTCCCAACAGTTCCGCGAACTCGCCGGCATCCTCCGCGATCCTTTGTTCGTGCGCGTCGCCGGCGCGACGATGGCGAGCCAGGGAACGTTCATCGGCCTGCAAAGCCTGTGGATCGGCCCCTGGCTCGCCGACGCCGCCGGCCTCAGCCGTCCGGCCGTCGCCGATCAACTGTTCCTGATCGCGCTCGGCATGACGGTCGGCTACGCCTCGATGGGCGTGCTCGCCGACCGGCTGGAGCGGCTCGGCGTGGCGACCGCCACCGTCGCCCTCGCCGCCACGATCGGCCTGCTCGCGACCCAGGCCGCGATCGTGGTGCTGCCGCCCAAGATCGCCGTGCCGCTGTGGATCCTGTTCACGTTTCTCGGCTCTTCCAACGTGCTCTGGTATTCGGCGCTTTATCAGAGCTTTCCGGTCGAGATGGCGGGCCGGGCCGCGACCGCGCTCAACACGTTCGTCTTTCTCGGCACCTTCGCCTGCCAATGGGGCGTCGGCGTCATCGTCGATCTCTGGCCGCGGGGGCCGGGCGGCGCCTATCCGGCCGAGGCCTACCAGGCCGCCTTCGCGGCGCTGCTCGCGGTCGAACTGATCGGGCTCGGCTGGTATTGGCTCGGGAGCCGGGCGAATTTCCGCTAGAGCTAGGGCAACGTCAGCGGCGCGGTCGCCGGGCCGTCCGCCTCGAAGCCCTGGACCCAGAGCGTGCCGCGCCTGGCGTTCGCCACCACCGCGACCCGGGTGGTGGGATTGAGGATCGGTTGGATAACCCAGGCGAATCCGTCCGGGGCGCGGCGCTGGATGTCTTGAAGGGTTCGCGCGCGCTTCTCGCTTTCGGCCCCGCGGGCGCGGCCGGGGCGGTGGAACGACTGCCAATGATTGGCGGCGCACGCGGGCGCTTCGCGCACGCTCGCCCCGGTTTCGGTGCGCTCGATGACGCAGCCTTGGTCCGGGTCCATCCCGCTCAAGGTAAAAATCGCCGGCAGGCAGAGCGGTGTCTCGGTCAGCATCGCGCGGGCCTCGGCGTAGCTCGCGCAGGTGTCGAAGACCCGCCGCAGCAGATGCGCGGGCGGAAGCTCGGTGCGGGCGAAGACGCGGGCGCGCATGATCGCCCAGTCGAGCCGGCACGAAGGCGTAAAGCGCGGCATCGGCGGCTGGTTCAGGGCGGCGGCGAAGCGGCCGGGCGCCATCGCCGTGGCGATGCCGGCGAATCCCGGCCAGGTGACGTTGAGATAGGGGCCGGCGCTGCCCGCCTGGCGGGCGACGACGAGGGTGCGGCCGAGCCCGGGCAAAGGCCAATCGAGCGTGCGCAGCATCCGGTTGCCGAGGCCGGAGGGATCCGCCGCCACGCCCGAGGTGCAGGTCCACTCGTAGGAGAGATTCAGGAGATGCGCGCCCGCCCGCCCGAGGCGGGCGGCGACCGCGTCGATCTCGGCCAAGTAGGGATTGCGCGCGCGCTCGAGCCAGCGGCGCGAGAGCGCGTCGCCAGCCGCCAACCCCAGCCGGCCGTAGTGGATCTCGGCCGAGGCGACGATCAGGGCAAGCCGCTCGGGCGCGGCGCCGACCAGCGCGTCCGCGCCCGCGCCGATATCGAAGACCGGAATCGGCGCCGGGAGTCTCGATACGTGGGCAAAGCTGTCATGCATGCGCGGTTACTATGGCCCTGTCTCTGGGTCGGCGGCAAGAGAACCGGCATTACATTCCCGCTCCCGTGCGCTAAGATATCGGTCCCTTCGAATCGAGGCACATCCCCAAGATGATTCCCCGCTACAGCCGTCCCGCAATGGCCGCCATCTGGGAGCCCGCCAACAAGTTCCGGATCTGGTTCGAGATCGAGGCCCACGCGACGGATGCGCTGGCCCAACTCGGCGCCGTCCCCAAGGCGGCAGCGGAAACCCTGCGGCGGCGGGGCCGCGCCCCGTACACGCCAGAGCGCATCGCCCGGATCGACGCGATCGAGGCCGAGGTCAAGCACGACGTCATCGCCTTCCTGACCGAACTCGCCGAACGGATTGGCCCCGACGCGCGCTTCGTCCACCAGGGCCTGACGTCGTCGGACGTGCTCGACACCTGCCTCGCGGTCCAGTTGGTCCAGGCCGCCGACATCCTGATCGCCGACGTCGACCGGCTGCTCGCGGCATTGAAGAAGCGCGCGCGCCAATACCGGAACACTATCTGCGTCGGCCGCAGCCACGGCATTCACGCCGAGCCGACCACCTTCGGGCTCAAGCTCGCGGGCTTCCACGCCGAGTTCGAACGCGCCCGCGCGCGCCTGGTCGCCGCCCGCGCCGAGATCGGCACCTGCGCCATTTCCGGCGCGGTCGGAACCTTCGCCCACATCGACCCCCGGGTCGAGGCGCACGTCGCGGCCAAGCTCGGCCTAGCGCCTGAGCCGGTTTCGACCCAGGTCATCCCGCGCGACCGCCACGCGGCTTACGTCGCCGCGCTCGCCGTGGTCGCGAGTTCGGTCGAGCGCCTCGCGGTCGAAATCCGCCATCTCCAGCGCACCGAGGTTGGCGAGGTTGAGGAATATTTCGCGCCGGGCCAGAAGGGGTCGTCGGCCATGCCCCACAAGCGCAACCCGGTGCTGAGCGAAAACATCACCGGGCTCGCCCGGCTGGTGCGCGCCAGCGTGATCCCGGCGCTCGAAAACGTGGCGCTTTGGCACGAGCGCGACATCTCGCACTCCTCGGTCGAGCGCGTCGCCCTGCCGGACGCGACGATCGCGCTCGATTTCGCGCTCGCCCGGCTCGCCGGCGTGATCGCGAAGCTGGTGGTTTACCCGGCCGCCATGCGCCGCAACCTGGAACGGTTGGGTGGTCTTGTCTTCTCCCAGCAGGTTCTGCTCGCGCTGACGAGCGCGGGCATGAGCCGCGAGAAGGCCTACGCCGCCGTGCAGCGCCACGCGCGCGCGACCTGGGCGAAAGGCGGAAGCTTCCTTGCCCGCCTCAAGGCCGACCGGGAAATCGCGCGGCGGATCGAGGGGCCGAAGTTCGCGGCGCTGTTCGATCTTCGCCGCCACACCCGGCACGTGGACGCGATCTTCGAGCGCGTCCTCGGCCCAGCCGGCAAAAAGAAAAAAAGCGGACGGAAATGAAGCTGAGAGCCTGAACTACTTTTTTCCCTGCTCCTGGGCGATCTGTTCGAGGGCGGCGGCGTAAAAGCGATCCAGTTCCTTGCGCACCTCGGCCTCGGTGATGGTCGCCTTGCGCGCGGCAATGTCCTCCATCACCTTCTTGATTAGGTCCTCGCGGATAGGCTTGTCCATGCGCGCGGCAACCAGTTCCTTGCCGTAAGCTTCCCGCTCGGCTTGCGAGAGGCCGAGCTTTTCGCCGAGCCATTGCCCGAACAGCTTGTTGCTCCGGGCCTGGGCCCTGAATCTCGATTCGGAATCGAGCTTGAACTTGGCTTCGTACGCTTTCTCGCGTTCATCGAATTTATCGGCCATGGGAAACTCCGGATGGGTCGGGCAAGCGCCGGAACTGTATGGCGCGCTCTGGTGCGTTGCAACGGGCATGGCGCGAACGCTCTCATCGGCCGTAATATCGCGCCATGTGCACCGTCATTGTCATGTTCCGGCCCGGCCACGCTTGGCCGCTGATCCTCGCCGCCAACCGCGACGAGATGATCGCGCGCCCTTGGGTCCCGCCGGCGCGGCATTGGCCCGACCGGCCCCGGGTCGTCGCCGGGCGGGACGAGTTGGCGGGCGGAACCTGGCTCGGCCTCAACGACCATGGCGTGGTCGCCGCCGTTCTCAACCGGCAGGGCTCGCTCGGGCCCCAGGCCGGGATGCGGAGCCGGGGCGAGTTGCCCTTGGAGGCGCTCAATCACGCCGACGCCCGCTCGGCCGCGGCCGCGCTCGTCCACATCGAGCCCCGGAGCTATCGTTCCTTCAACATGGCGATCGCCGACCGGGATGCCGCGTTCTGGCTGCGCCTGAAGGGGGATGACGAATCCGGCCTACCGGCGCCCGCGGTCGAAGCCTTTCCGATCCCGGCGGGACTTTCCATGATTACTTCGCGCGATCTGAACGACCCCGCCTCGGACCGCATTCGCCTCTATCTTCCCCGATTCGAGCGGGCGGCTCCGCCCGATCCCGGCGCGGGCGATTGGGCTTCGTTCCAGGCCCTACTCGCAAGCCGTGAACGCGCCGCTGATGGGGGGGCCCATGGCGCCATGACCCTCGCCCCCGAGCAGGGCTACGGCACCGTGTCGGCGTCCCTGATCGCGCTTTCCGCGCGCGCGGACACGAAGCCGATCTGGCTGTTTGCGCCCGGCCCGCCGGGCGGCGTCCCGTTCGCCCCAGTCGCGCTTTGATCCCTTGGAAACCGGGCGGTTTCTCCCGGGCGCGGAGGCGCCAATACCCGAGGAGCCGGCGGCGGGTTTTGCGCCCGGTCCTTTGTTCGGGCGGCCGTCATGCGAAGGCATGCCTAACGGCATGACGCCGCCGGGCGCGGAACATTTGTTTTAGGGGGGGCCCCCTGCTATATCAGCCCTGCACCCGGCGCCAATCTTGACCCACCCATGACCCAGCCATGACCCGACGCAGACGCATTTACGAGGGCAAGGGCAAGGTCTTGTTCGAAGGGCCCGAGCCCGGAACCCTGGTCCAATACTTCAAGGACGACGCCGTCGCCGGGGACAGCGACGCCAAGCACGTCGTCATCACCGGCAAGGGCGTCCTCAACAACCGCATCTCCGAGTACCTGATGATGCGTCTGAGCGAGATCGGGGTGCCGACCCACTTCGTCCGCCGCCTCAACATGCGCGAGCAATTGGTGCGCGAAGTCGAGATCATTCCGATTCAGGTCGTCGTGCGCAACGTGGTGGCGGGCTCGCTTGCCACGCGCTTCGCGATCGCCGAGGGCACGGCGCTGCCGCGCTCGATCGTCGAATTCTACTACAAGGGCGAGGGCGGGCAGAGGCCGATGGTGTCCGAGGAGCACATCACCGCTTTCGGCTGGGCCGCGCCCGAGGACCTCGACGAGATGATGAATCTGGCGCTGCGCGTGAACGATTTCCTGAGCGGGCTGTTCCTCGGCATCGGCCTCAAGCTCGTCGATTTCAAGGTCGAGTTCGGCCGGCTGTGGGAGAACGATTACATGCGGATCGTGCTCGCCGACGAGATCAGTCCGGACAATTGCCGGCTCTGGGACATCAAGACCAACGAGCGCTTCGACCGCGACCAGCTCAGCCGCGGCCCTGGGCGCGTCGAGGAAGCCTACCAAGAGGTCGCCCGCCGGCTCGGCATCCTGCCCGAGGGCGGCCCGCGCGACCTCAAGGGCCCGAAGGTGATGCAGTAAGGCTGCGCGGGCGGGCTTGCGCGCGCAGAGCGCACGACGACGAAAGACGACTCCTTTGAAGGCCAGAATTCACGTCACCCTCAAGAACGGCGTTCTCGACCCGCAGGGAAAGGCGATCGGGCACGCGCTTCAAAGCCTTGGCTTCGCCGGGGTCGGCGAGGTGCGCCAGGGAAAATACATCGAACTCGAAATGGCCGAGCGCGATCCCAAGCGCGCCCGCGAAACGGTCGACGCCATGTGCCGCAAGCTGCTCGCTAACACCGTCATCGAGAATTATTCGATCGAGATCGCGGAAAAGTGAATCCCTAGGCCAAAAGTTCGCCCCATGCACGCCGCCGTTGTCGTTTTTCCAGGCTCCAACTGCGATCGCGACGTCGAAGTCGCGCTCGCGCGCAGCATCGGCCGCGCGCCCTTGCGGGTCTGGCACCGCGATCCCGGCTTTCCCAAGGTCGACCTGATTGTGCTGCCGGGGGGCTTTTCCTACGGCGATTACCTCCGCAGCGGCGCGATGGCGGCGCGCTCGCCGGTGATGGGCGAGGTGATCCGGCGCGCGAACCAGGGCGTGCCGGTGCTCGGCATCTGCAACGGTTTCCAGGTCTTGACCGAAACCGGCCTGCTGCCCGGCGCGCTGATGCGCAACGCCGGGCTCAAGTTCATCTGCCGCGACGTCCATTTGAAAGTGGAGACCGCGGCCAGCGCCTTCACCGGCGGCTACGCCAAGAGCCAGGTGGTCCGCTTTCCGGTAGCCCATCATGACGGCAACTACTTCGCCGACGCCGGAACCCTGAAGCGCCTCGAAGACGAAGACCGCGTCGCCTTCCGCTACTGCGACCCGCAAGGCCGCGTCACGGCGGAGACCAACGTCAACGGTAGCCTCGGCAACATCGCCGGAATCCTGAGCGAGAAACGGAACGTGCTCGGCCTGATGCCGCATCCCGAGCGCCTGGCGGATCCGGAACTCGGCGGCACCGACGGGCGCGCGATGTTCGATCACTTCGTCCGCGTTCTTCATTAAGCCCGCCCAAGCCGGAGACCCTTCGTGCTACTGCCGCTCCACGACGACAACCCGCTTCGCCACATCCGTTTCCAATACGTCACGCTCGCGATCATTGCGCTGTGCGTCGCCGTGTTTCTCTACCAAGCGACCCTCGACGCCCGGGCGGAGCGGGTCTTTGTCATGAGCTTCGGCGCGATTCCGGCCGCCGTGTTCGGGCTCGCCGAGCGGGGCGCGGCCATCGCCGCGATCCCGGCTTCGGTCACGCTGTTCACCAGCATGTTCGTTCACGGCGGGTTCATGCACCTCGCCGGCAACATGCTGTTCCTGTGGGTGCTCGGCGACAATGTCGAGGACGCAATGGGCCATCAGCGCTACGTCGCGTTTTATCTCCTGTCCGGGCTCGCCGCGGCGCTGGCGCACGCCGGGCTCGAGCCCGCCTCCCAGATTCCGATGATCGGCGCCTCGGGCGCGATTTCCGGGGTCATCGGCGCCTACTTGGTGCTCCATCCCCAACAACCGATCAAGACCCTGGTGCTGCGGTTCATCGTCTATCTTCCGGCGTGGGTGGTGCTCGGACTCTGGATCGCGTTCCAAGTTTTCAACGTGACCATGGCGCCGAAGGGCGCGGGAGGAGTGGCCTGGTGGGCGCACATCGGCGGTTTTGTCGCCGGCGCGAGCCTGATTTTCATTTTCCGCAAGCGCGACGTGCCCCTGTTCGACCGGGGGTACGTGCGCCCCGCCAAACGGCGATCCATCATTCCGGATTCGGAGTGAGTTTGTGAGCGCCAACGAAATCACCCCCGAGGTTGTCGCCGCCCACGGGCTTTCGGCGGACGAGTACCGCCGGATTCTCAAGATCATGGGTCGCGCGCCGAATCGGACCGAACTCGGCATCTTTTCGGTCATGTGGTCGGAGCATTGCTCCTACAAGTCCTCGAAAAGGTGGCTGAAGACCCTGCCGACCGAGGCGCCGTGGGTGATCCAGGGCCCGGGCGAGAACGCCGGCGTGATCGACATCGGCGACGGCCAGGCGGTCATCTTCAAGATGGAAAGCCACAATCATCCGTCCTTCATCGAGCCCTACCAGGGGGCGGCGACCGGCGTCGGCGGAATCCTGCGCGACGTGTTCACCATGGGGGCGCGCCCCATCGCCAATTTGAACGCGCTCCGCTTCGGCGCGCCCGGGAATCCCCGTACCCGGCATCTGGTCGCGGGCGTGGTCGCCGGGATCGGCGGCTATGGCAACTGCGTCGGCGTGCCGACCGTGGGCGGCGAGTGCAACTTCCACGCCGGGTACGACGGCAACATCCTGGTCAACGCCATGACCGTGGGCCTCGCCGACGCCAAGCGGATTTTTTACGCCAAGGCCGCCGGCGTCGGAAATTCGATCGTCTACGTCGGCTCCAAGACCGGACGCGACGGCATCCACGGCGCGACCATGGCGAGCGCCGAGTTCCGCGACGATTCCGAGGAAAAGCGCCCGACCGTGCAGGTCGGCGATCCCTTCACCGAGAAGCTCCTGATCGAGGCGTGCCTCGAATTGATGGCGACCGACGCGATCGTCGCGATCCAGGACATGGGTGCGGCGGGATTGACCTCGTCGTCGTTCGAGATGGCGTCCAAGGGCGGGCTCGGCGTCGAACTCGATCTCGACGCCGTGCCCCAACGCGAACAGGGCATGACCGCCTACGAGATGATGCTTTCGGAAAGCCAGGAACGGATGTTGATGGTGCTCAAGCCCGGGCGCGAGGACGAGGCCCGGCGGATTTTTGAAAAATGGGAACTCGACTTCGCGGTCATCGGCAAACTCACCGATACCGGCCACATGGTTCTCCGCCACCGGGGCGACATTGTCGCCGACCTGCCGATCGATCCCCTGGCCCAGGCTTCGCCCGAATACGACCGGCCGTGGACGCCGACCCCGAAGCGCGCCCACCTCGCCCCCGCCGACGTGCCCGCGCCCAACGACATTCCGGGCGCGCTTATCGCCCTGATCGGTTCGCCCGATCTTTGCAGCAAGCGCTGGATCTGGGAGCAGTACGACCACATGGTGATGGCCGACACCGCCCAGCGCCCGGGCGGCGATGCCGCGGTGGTGCGCGTCCACGGCGGCCGGAAAGCCTTGGCGATGACCTCCGACTCGACCCCGCGTTATTGCCTCGCCGATCCGGTCGAGGGCGGCAAGCAGGCGGTGGCGGAAGCGTGGCGCAATCTCACCGCGGTCGGGGCCCGGCCGCTCGCGCTCACCGACAACATGAATTTCGGCAATCCCGAGCGGCCCGAAATCATGGGCCAGTTCGTCGGCTGCATCCGGGGCATGGCCGAGGCGTGCCGGGCGCTCGATTTTCCGGTCGTCTCCGGCAACGTCTCGCTCTACAACGAAACCAACGGCCGTGCGATTCCGCCGACACCCGCCATCGGCGGGGTCGGATTGCTCGCCGATGTCGGCCGCATGGCGACGCTCGCGTTCAAGGCGCCCGGAGAGGCGATCGTGCTGGTGGGCGAAACCCTTGGCCATCTCGGCTGCTCGCTCTATTTGCGCGAAATACTGGGGCGCGAGGACGGCCAGCCGCCGCCGGTGGATCTGCAGGCCGAGCGCCGGAACGGCGACTTCGTCCGCGACCTGATCGGCCGAGGCCATGTCAGCGCCGTTCACGACCTCGCCGACGGCGGTCTTCTGGTCGCGCTCGCCGAAATGTTCCTCGCCGGCGGCATCGGCGCCGAGATCGCTCCGCCGGAGGGAACACCCCCTCTCCATGCATGGCTTTTCGGCGAGGATCAGGGACGCTATCTGCTCACGACCCGCGATGGCGATGCGCTCGCCGCCGCGGCCCGGACCGCGCTTGTTCCGGCCCGCATTATCGGGCGAACCCGCGGCGACGGCTTGACGGTCCGGGGCGAACGGTCCATATCCCTCGTTGAGTTGCGCGCGGCTCACGAGGGTTGGCTGCCCCGCTACATGGCGGGGGGCGCGTGACGGGCTCGAAAAAGGACAAACGAGGTAAGGATATTTTCATGCCCATGCCGGCGATCGAGATCGAGCGCCTCATCAAGCAAGGCATCCCCGACGCCAAGGTGACGATCGAGGATTTGCGCGGCGACGGCGACCACTACGCCGCCCGCGTCGAATCGGCCACCTTCAAGGGCAAGTCGCGCATCCAACAGCACCAGCTCGTCTATCAGGCCCTGGGCGGGCGCATGGGCGGCGAGCTGCACGCGCTGCAACTCACCACCACCGCCCCGGAATGACCGAGAGAAGGAAGCAAACCATGAGCGAACCCGCCGTTTTTAACCGCATCCGCGAGGAGATCACCGAGAATCCCGTCACCCTCTTCATGAAGGGCTCGCCGATCTTTCCCCAATGCGGCTTCTCCGCCGCCGTGGTCGGCGTGCTCACCCACATGAACGTCAAGTTCAAGGGCGTCGACGTGCTCAGCGACCCGGATATTCGCGATGGCATCAAGGCCTTCTCCAATTGGCCGACCATCCCGCAGCTCTACGTCAAGGGCGAATTGGTCGGCGGCTGCGACATCGTGCGCGAGATGCACGAGTCGGGCGAATTGCAAAAACTTTTGAAGGACAAGGGCGTGCCGTTCGCGGAACATTAGGCCGCGCCGACTCGACCGCAAAGCAAAAGGGCCGCGACAATGTCGCGGCCTTTTGGTTATTCCGGGAAATCCGTTTCAGCGCGAGTAGAACTCGACCACCAGGTTCGGCTCCATTTGCACCGGATAGGGCACGTCGCCGAATTTCGGCGTGCGCACGAAGGTGCCTTTCATTTCCTTATGGTCGATCTGGATATAGTCGGGCACGTCGCGTTCGGCCAACTGGGCCGCCGCCAGCACCGCCCCCAACTGCTTGGACGATTCCTTGAGCTCGATGGTGTCGCCGTCCTTGACCAGATAGGACGGAATGTTGACCCGCTTGCCGTTGACCTTGACGTGGCCATGGTTGACGAACTGGCGCGCGGCGAAGACGGTGGGAACGAATTTCATGCGATAGACGACCGCGTCGAGACGCCGCTCGAGAAGGCCGATCAGGTTTTCCGAGGTGTCGCCGCGCCGGCGGGAAGCCTCGGCGTAGTAGCGGCGGAACTGGCGTTCGGTGATGTTGCCGTAGTAACCCTTGAGCTTCTGCTTGGCCCGGAGCTGGGTGCCGAAGTCGGAGGGTTTGCGCGAGCGGCGCTGGCCGTGCTGGCCGGGGCCGTATTCGCGGCGGTTCAAGGGGCTTTTCGGGCGACCCCAGAGGTTCGCGTTCAGGCGACGGTTGATCTTGTACTTGGACTCGGTGCGTTTGGTCATTCGCGGTCGGTTCCTCGGCGATTAAGGCGCGGCAGTATAGGCCCGGGCGGCCCGCTGTCAAACGACCGCAACCCGCCGAAAACCTAGGCCGATTCGAGTTCGCTGTCCCAATAGAGGAAGTCGCGCCAGCTTTCGTGCAGGTAATTGGGCGGAAAGCCCCGGCCGTTTTCCTGCAATTCGACGTTGGTCGGCGCGTAAGGCTTGCGCCTGAGCGCGAGCCCCGCCTCGCGGGGAAAGCGGCGGCCCTTGGTCAGGTTGCACGGCTCGCACGCGGTGACCACGTTCGACCACATCGTGCGCCCGCCGCGCGAGCGCGGGACCACGTGATCGAAGGTCAGGCGCTCGGTCGGGAAATTGTCGCCGCAATACTGGCAGCGGAACCGGTCGCGCAGGAAAACGTTGAACCGGGTGAAGGCCGGCCGGCGCGCGATCGGCACGAATTCCTTGAGCGCGATCACGCTCGGAAGCTGGATTCGGGCACTCGGCGAACGCACCACCCGGTCGTATTGCGAAACCACGCTGACGCGCTCCAGGAACACCGCCTTGACCGTGTTCTGCCACGCCCAGAGCGAAAGCGGAAAATAGCTGAGCGGCCGGAAATCGGCGTTCAGCACCAGGGCCGGAAAACTGTTTACGGCGAGACTCAAGCGTCGGACTCCCCATTCGCAGCGGGGGGAATACTACAGGACGGCCGGGCGGATGCAAATCGAACTAGACGTGCGATTCAGGTTTTTTTGCCGAGGATTTCCTTGAGGAATTCCTGGCCGAGGCGAATTCCTTCCTCGTCGATGCCGTGGGCGAGGCCGGGGCGCGCGTGGGCGTGCACCGGGACTTTGTTCTGGACGAGCGCCGTTTTGGCTTGGTCGAGGGATTGGATCGGCACGATCCCGTCGGCCTCGCCGTGGACGAGAAGAACGGGGGGGCGCGAGCGCACCTCGGCGGCGAGAAATTCGGAACCGACCAGCATCCCCGAATAGCCGACGACCCCGGCCAAGGGCCGCGCCCGCCGGAGCCCGACATGGAGCGCCATCATCGTCCCTTGAGAAAAACCGATCAGCGCCATGTTCTCTTCCTTGAGCCCAAAAATGGCGAGCAGGTGATCGATGTAATGGTCGAGGATGGGGGCGGCGGCCCGGGTGCCCTTGAGCCTGGCTTCGGGGCTGAAGTCGCGGAGGCTGAACCATTGATGGCCGAACGGCGCCATGTCGAATGGTTGCGGCGCGTGGGGGGACAAGAACGCCGCTTCGGGTAGAACTTGTTGAAAGAAGGGCGCGAGCCCGATCAGATCGTTGCCGTCGGCGCCGACGCCGTGCAAAAGCAGCACGACCTGGCGCGGGGGCTGGCCCGAGGCGGGCGGGAGCGCGGGGCCGGCGAGCAAGGGAAGATCGGACATAAGGCCTCCCGCGGTGGGCAAATCCCCGCCGCCAATAATACACGGCCGCGTCACGCCGTCAGGCGTGCATTCGCACGACGATTCGCGCGCGGCGCGGGTATTACGAAGTGGTAGCCAATTTAGCGCGGTTCTGCCATCCCTACCGGCGAGGAAATATGACGATCGTCACCCGCTTCGCGCCGAGCCCGACGGGGCTTTTGCATCTCGGCCATGCCCACGCCGCGCTGTTCGCCGAAGCGCGCGCGCACGAAGCGGCGGGCGAATCCCCGCCGCCAACAGAAGCGCCGGGCGGGCGGTTCCTGCTCCGGATCGAAGACATCGACCGCACCCGCTGCCGGGGCGAATTCGAGGCGGCACTGATCGAAGACCTCGGCTGGCTCGGGCTTTCCTGGGAAACGCCGGTGCGCCGTCAATCCGCGCACATGGACGACTACGCCGGGGCGCTTCGGCACCTGGAGACCGGCAACCTCGTCTATCCCTGCTTCTGCACCCGGCTGGCGATCGCGGCCGAAATCGCCGCCGCCGCCGCGGCGCCGCATGGTCCGGACGGTCCGATCTATCCCGGAACCTGCCGCGCGCTCGCGGACGCGGAACGCCGCCAGCGGATCGCGGCGGGGATTCCTTACGCGCTCCGCCTCGACGTTGCCCGGGCCGCGCGCCAAACCGGCCCGCTCGCCTGGACCGATCGCGCAAAGGGGGAACAGGCGGCGCGGCCCGAAATCTTCGGCGACGTGGTGCTGGCGCGCAAGGAGACGCCCACCAGTTATCATCTCGCGGTCACGGTGGACGACGCCCTGCAAGGCGTGACGCTCGTGACCCGGGGCGAGGATCTGTTCGCCGCGACCCATGTCCATCGCCTGTTGCAAGCTCTCCTCGGGCTGCCGACCCCCGCCTACCATCACCACCCTCTGCTCGCCGACGCGCACGGCCGGCGCTTCGCCAAGCGCGATAGGGCGCTCACTTTGCGCGCGTTGCGCGAATCGGGGCGCGCGCCGGAAGACGTTCGGGCGCTGGCGGGATTCTAGGGCCGGGGGGTGAACTGCTCGGGGTGGCTCGCGTCGATCATCGGGCCGTCCTTGAAGCGGAGCCAGCCGCGCACCTCGATCGTCCGGCCCTTGAGCGCGAGCGGGTCCACACGCGCGGCGCGGAACAGCTTCAAGGCCGCGCCGTCGAGCCGGACGGTGAAATCGGTGCGCTAGTCGGGGCCGAAGTTTAGATACACCGCGCCCTTGACCGCCGCCGCCTCGACCACCGTTCCGACGACGATCTGGAAGGTGTCGATGTCGCCCTTGAGGCCCTCGGGCGCGCGCACCGCGTAGAAGGAATGCGCCCAGATGCCGCGTTTCGCGGCGCGGGCCTCGGCTTCCAGCGCGTACATCTCGGCGGCGAGCGCGCGATTGTCGGGAAAAGTATAGACCCGGGCCAGGCCCAACTTGAGCATTTCGCCTTGAATCCAGAGGCCGTCGTCGCGGTAAAGATGCGCGAGCGCGCGACCGTGACGGTCCTGGCGCGTGCCCCCGTGGCGGAGCGTCACGCGCTTGCCCAGCGCCATCGCCGCGACCGCGCGCTTGGATTCCTCCGCCAGCGGCCAATCCTTGAAATTCTTTCGCCCGAGCGCGAGCTTCGGCGCCTGCAGGCCGACCAGGCGAACTTGACGGTTGTCCGCCAGAATCACGGTATCGCCGTCCACCGCTTCGCGGACCTCCGCCCCGCCGCCCTCGGCAAGCGGCCCTTGGCCGAACCCGGACGGCGGGAACCACGGCAGAACCAGCAGGGCGGCCAGCAGACGAACGGTGAAACGGCGGCAAATCATGGCCGCGATGGTAGCGGAGAGTCCATCATCCCGCCATAATTGGCCGCGATACTGTTACCATGACTTTCATGCGCCTCCATGCTTTCGCTCTCGCCCTTGCCGGGGCGGTGTCCGCGCTTGTCCCCGCGACTTTGCGGGCGGAGACGCCGGGGGGGGGAACTGGACACTGATGATGGAGAACGATCGTTTCTCCGACACCGACCGGCACTACACCCATGGCACCCGCCTTGCCTGGGTTTCCAACGAGAAAGGCGACGAGGCGGGCTGGATCAAGGATCGGCTCAATCAGCTCTATCCGTTTGCCTACATGCGCGAAGGCAGGATCGGCTTCGCGCTCGGCCAGAATATATATACCCCCGAGGACACCTCGCGGCACGAGCTGACCGTCACCGACCGTCCCTACGCGGGCTGGCTCTACGGCGCCGCTTCGGTCCACGCCGAGACGGGCCAGAACGTGTTCGGCCAGCCCCTCGACATATTGGATACCGTCGAGTTGCAGATCGGCGTGATCGGCCCCGCTTCGCTCGCCGAGCCGACCCAGAAGATGTTTCATCGCCTGATCGACACCACCCGGCCGCAAGGCTGGGGTCACCAACTCGACACCGAGCCCGGAATCGCGTTGCTCGCCGAGCGTAAATGGCGCACGCCGGAGACGAAGCTCGGCGCGGGCGCGATCGCGGTCGATCTGATCCCGCATGTCGGCGGCGCGCTCGGCAACGTCTATACCCACGTCAGCGCCGGGGCAATGGCGCGGATCCGGCGCAATCTCCGCTTCGACTACGGTCCGCCGCAGATCCAGCCGGCGCTGTCGGGACTGGAGGCGATCGATTCGCCGGGAGAGTTCGGCTGGTATTTGTTCGCGGGCGTCGCGGGCCGCGCGGTTGGGCGCAATATCTTCCTCGACGGCAATACCTTTTCCGACAGCCATAACGTCGACAAACATACGTTGGTCGGCGACTTCAAGGCCGGCGCCGCCCTCGTCTCCGGGCATTGGCGGCTTGCCTTTTCCCACGTGATCCGGACCCGCGAATTCGAGGGTCAGGACAAAGCCGACCGGTTCGCCGCCGTCAGCCTATCCGTGCGATACTGATTGCATCCACGCCGGCAGCGCGGATTTAATCGAGCCCATGACCCCCCTCCGCTATCCCGCTTTGGCCCTCGCCCTCCTCAGCTTGCTCGCGCCGCTCGCCGCGTGCTCGGTCAACCCGGCGACCGGGCAGCAGAGCTTCACCGGATTCATGTCGGAGAGCGAGGAGACTCGCGTCGGAGCCGAGGAACACCCGAAAATTCTGCGCGAGCTCGGCGGCTCCTACGAAGACCCGGCGCTCGCCGATTACGTTCGCCGGATCGGCGAATCGCTCGCGCGCGCGGCGGAGACACCGAACATTCGCTACACCTTCACCGTCCTCAACGACGACAAGGTCAACGCCTTCGCCCTGCCCGGCGGCTACGTTTACATCACCCGCGGCCTGCTCGCGCTCGCCGACAACGAAGCCGAGATGGCGGGAGTGCTCGCCCACGAGATCGGCCACGTGGTTGCCCGCCACACCGCCCAGCGCTACAGCCAGGCGATGGCCGCCAACATCGGCCTTACGGTGCTGGGCGTTCTCGGCCAGGCCGCCGGCGTTCCCGGCGCGGTCGGCGATCTCGCCCAGTTCGGGGTCGCCGCCGCGTTGCAAAGCTACTCGCGCGAACAGGAGTTGGAATCGGACATGCTCGCGGTGCGCTATATGACCCGGGTCGGTTATTCGCCCGGAGCCATGAATAGCTTCTTCCGCAAGATGGAGGCGCACGACCGCCTCCAGGCCGCGCGCGCGGGCCGGCCGGACGCGGAAGAGCGCTACAACATCATGTCCACGCACCCGCGCACCGCGCAGCGCATCGAACAGGCGATCGAACTGGCCCGCGCCAACGCGCTTGCCAATCCCCGCTATGAACGCGACGCCTTCCTCGCCCGCATCGACGGTATGACCTTCGGCGACGATCCCCGCCAGGGCATCCGGCGCGGCCGCGAATTCATCCACCCCGGATTGCGCTTCCGCTTCGCCGTGCCGCCGGGATTCGCGCTGTTCAATTCGCCCCGCCAAGTGGTGGCGCGGGGACCGGAGCAGTCCGTCGTCGTTTTCGACATGGAATCCGAGGCCAAGGCCCGCGCCGCGGGCCCGCTCGCGCACTATCTCCAGCGCGACTGGGGCGCGCGGTTGGCGTTGCGCGAGGTCGAGCCGATCGCCGTCAACGGCCTCGACGGCGCGACCGGATGGTCGCAAGTTCGCACCCGGGGCGGAATCATGGACGTGCGGCTGGTGGCGATCCGGGCCGATCCCGCGCGCATCTATCGCATGGTTTTGGTGACACCGCAGAAGCTAACCGAGTCCTTGCGCGCCGAATTGCAGCGCACGACTTATTCCTTCCGTCTGCTTTCGCCTGCGGAGGCCGCCCAAGTGAAGTCGCTCCGGATCGCGATCGTTACCGCGAAGCCCGGCGACACGGCGGAATCGCTCGCGGCGCGCATGCCGTTCGCGAGCCACCGGCTGGAATGGTTCGAAGCGTTGAACGGATTGGCCCGCGGCCAATCGCTGGCGCCGGGCGAGAAATTTAAGACCGTACTCGAATAGA
The DNA here is from genome assembly GCA_009693905.1 of Rhodospirillales bacterium. Classification (GTDB taxonomy): domain Bacteria; phylum Pseudomonadota; class Alphaproteobacteria; order Rhodospirillales; family 2-12-FULL-67-15; genus 2-12-FULL-67-15. The sequence continues at coordinate 18,389 of SHWG01000013.1, forward strand.
GAGCTTCACGCCGTCGCGAGCAGGGTCTCCAGCTTGGTGGTCGCCTGGGAGATGTCGGTGAGCTCGACCGCCGCCAATTCGGAGGCGAGACGGTCGCGGGCGGCCTCGTAGATCTGCCGCTCGCTGAACGATTGGTCGGGCTGGCCGACGTTGCGGTGCAGATCGCGCACCACCTCGGCGATCGCGATCGGATCGCCGGAATTGATCTTGGCCTCGTATTCCTGGGCGCGGCGGCTCCACATGGTGCGCTTGACCCGGGCGCGGCCCTTGAGCGTGACCAGGGCCGTTTCCATGAGCTTGCGCGAGCTCAGCTTGCGCAGGCCCGAGGTCGCCAGCTTGACGATCGGCACCTTGAGCATCATGCGGTCGCGCTCGAAGGCGATGACGAACAACTCGAGCCGGTGCCCGGCGATCTCCTGCACCTGCACCTCTTGAATCAGGCCGACGCCGTGGGTCGGATAGACCACATGATCGCCGATCTTGAAGGCGAGGTCCGATTTCTTGGTCAGCGCCTTGCCGAGAGCCTTGGCAACCGGCGCGGCCGGTTTCGCCGCCGCGGCTTTCGGTTGGGCGTGGACGGCGGCTTTGGCCTTCGTCTTCGGCGCGGGCTTGGTTGTTTTCGCGTTTTTCTTTTTACCGGTCATGGCTCGTAAATTCCTAAGGTCTGTCGGCTCCGGGAAGTTCTACCGCGACGTTTTCTGGTTTCGCATCCCCGACCCAGCGAGGAATACCCAGTAAAAACGCGCGTGTGCCCTGAGACGAGTGGTTTGCTGGTTGCGGGGGATCTGGTTTTGAGGGTGCAAGACTTAAAGGCCCGCACGGGGGCATTCCGTAATCTCTTGTAAAAACAACGCCTTCCGTGGAAAATCCGGTCGGCGTCAATTTCTCAACATACCACGAATTCGAGCGGAAATATAGAGCCCGGGCAAATCAGTCTTTCTTGCCGGGATTGGCGCTGAAATATTGCGCTTTGTCGGGCTTGTCCCGCCACGCGTCCGCGTCGGCGGGCGGCGTGCCCTTGCGGGTGATGTTGGGCCACTTGGTTGAATACTCGCGGTTAAGATCAATCCACTTCTCTAACCCCTTCCCGGTGTCGGGAACGATGGCCTCGACCGGGCACTCGGGCTCGCAGACGCCGCAGTCGATGCACTCGTCGGGATGGATGATGAGCATGTTCTCGCCCTCGTAGAAACAGTCCACGGGGCAGACCTCGACGCAGTCCTGTAATTTACACTTAATGCAGCTCTCGATGATGACGTAGGTCATGCGCGTGGTCCTTTAAGAGCCACCCCGGCGGGCATCGTCGAAGGGCGCACGGATGGCGCGCTTTGCTAACATATTAACCCCGGCGGCTACAACCCTTAGGCTTTCGGGTTTATTCGCCGGGGCTGCGTTTTTGGCGTGGGCGCGCGCTCTGAGACTAGTTTATGGGGTTATTCCGGGCGACTGCCGGTGATGTCATCCGGAGACGGATTGAGGTCTTGATACAATTCTCGCGCTTCGGCCGCCGAGCCGCGGCGATTCCCCAGCGCCCGAACGCGGACGACGCGCACCCGCCCACCGGCGAAGAACGTGAGAACGTCACCCGCCTGCAACTCATGGCTGGCCTTGGCGATGGGCGCGGCGTTGACCATAATTCGGCCGGCGAGGCAGAACCGGGCGGTCCGCACCGCTGCGGGCTTACCCGCGAGCCCTTGAGCGATTCCGATTTCTTGCTGATTTGCCGCGAACACACGACGCCGGAGGCGGCCTAGCTAAATCCTCTGCCTACGGCCTGAGATGACGGCGGCCGTCGTCGCCACGGCCCCGCACCATCGGCACGAACGCGACCGAGAGCTTGTTTTCGCAAACGAGCTTGCCGTTTTCGCCTTTGACGCAACGCTGCAAGGTTTGCGGTTCCCATTGCTTGCCGAGAGGGATCACCAGCCGGCCGCCGATCTTGAGCTGTTCGGCGAGCGTCTCGGGCACCTGTTCCGGCGCGGCGGTGACGATGACGGCATCGAACGGGGCCGCCTCGGGCCAGCCCTTGAAGCCGTCGCCGATCCGAACCTGGACGTTGGCGTAGCCAAGCTCCTTGAGGCGCATCGCCGCCGCGCGTCCCAAGGGCTCCACGATCTCGATGGTGAACACTTCGCGGGCCAGTTCCGCCAGCACCGCCGCCTGGTAGCCCGAGCCGGCGCCGACCTCCAGCACCCGGTCGGTCGGTTCCAGATCGAGAAGCTCGGTCATCAACGCGACGATGAACGGCTGCGAGATGGTTTGCCCATGCCCGATCGAGCGCGGCCGGTTGATGTAGGCGTAGGGCGCTTCCGCGTCCGGAACAAACCGGTGCCGCTCGACCTTCGCCATCGCCGCCAGCACCGAGGGCTTGAGCGCGCGCCGGCCGGTCCAGGACGCCGTGTCGGCGGTGTCCGCCCGGATCGCATCCAGCATCGCCTGGTGTTGTTTCGCCATTGGGTGATTTCCCGGGGCGGGGCGGGGTTCGGCCGCATCCAGCGTCATGGCGACAGTCGTCGCCAGCGTCACGACGGCCATAAGTATGACACAAATCGGAGTGGAACGGATCGTCATGGTCCGGAACAATCGCGCGCCCATCAACCGTCGCTTTTCATCCCCCTGGGGCGAGGCGGGCCGCGCCGAGAACCCGCCCCGTGATCAACGATTGAACCAGAACGGCGGCGCCGTCGCCGCCCGGCTCGCCCCGGGCGGGGCCGGCGACGCGCGCGGCGAACGCCTCGCCGTTCCATGTGCCGACCAGATCGAACCGGCGGACGACGTTGCGGTTGACGATTTGGCGGCCTTTGTTTTCGCCGCGCGCGACGGCGGTCTGGTGGCGCTCGTCGAAGGCGACGAACCAGACGGCGGCGTCCTCGCTCTTGACGCCCGTCGCCCCCGCGGGGGCGACGCGGATGGCGATCTCGCCCGCCTCGCGCTGAAGCGCCACGTCGAGGCGCGGAAACGATCGGGCTTTTTCGATCCGTTCCGCCACATCGGGGCGCTTCGACCCGATCGCTTGATAGCCGCCCTGGATGACCATCTGCGGGGTATAGACGTAGCGGGTGTTGAAGAAGTTCCGGTACTGGCGCTGGCGTTCGGTGTAGGCGGAATTGGCGAAGGGGTCTTTCCAGCCGATATAGTCCCAGTAGTCGACATGAAAGGAGAGCGCGAGCAGATCGTCGCGTTCGGCCAATTCGCCGAGATATTCGTCGGCTGGCGGACAGGACGAGCAGCCTTGCGAGGTGAACAGCTCGACGACGGTCAGCGCCCGCTCGCCCGCGCCGGCCACGGATGGAGCCATCGGCGCGGCGAGCAGCGCGAACAGAATGAAACGACCCACACGCAGAAACGATTCGGCGCCCATGCGCTTACCTAACCCATCGCGCGGGCCGCCGGCGAATCACGTCATGGTGAGGCCCGATCACGCCGCGGCGAGGCGCCCAAGCACAAAGGGGAGAATTCCGCCCGCCTTGAAGTATTCGACCTCGTCCAGGGTAACGATCCGGCAGTGGACCGGCACGGTTTCCGAGCGGCCGTCGGCGCGGCGGATGACGAGCGCGAGATCCATACGCGGCGCAAGCCCCTTGGCCAGGCCGGTGACCTCGAAGATTTCGCTGCCGTCGAGCTTCAAGGTCTTGCGGTCGGCGCCGGCGGTGAATTCAAGCGGCAGTACGCCCATGCCGATCAGATTCGAGCGGTGGATGCGCTCGAAGCTTTCCACGACCACCGCCTTGACGCCGAGCAGGCGGGTTCCCTTCGCCGCCCAGTCGCGCGAGGAGCCGGTGCCGTATTCCTTGCCCGCGATCACCACCAGCGGTACTTTTTCCGCCTGATACTTCATCGCCGCTTCGTAAATCGGCATGGCCGCGCCGGTTGGCATGAAGCGAGTCACGCCGCCCTCGGTGCCGGGCGCCATTTCGTTGCGGATACGAATGTTGGCGAAGGTTCCGCGCATCATCACTTCGTGGTTGCCGCGCCGGGCGCCATAGGAATTGAAATCCTCGGCCGGGACTCCGCGTTCGATCAGGTATTTCCCGGCGGGGCTGGTGTCGCGGATCGAGCCCGCGGGCGAGATGTGATCGGTGGTGACCGAATCGCCCAGGATCGCGAGCGGTCGCGCGTTCCGGATATCGGCGATCGCGGCCGGCCCCTTCTTGAGATCGATGAAGTACGGCGGATTGCGGACGTAGGTCGAAGCATTATCCCAGGCATAGGCGATGCCCTTCGCCGTCTTGACCGCGCGCCATTCCTTCGCCCCCTTGAAGACATGGGCATAGCGCTTTTTGAAGAGCGCGGGCTTGACCGCTTGCGCGATCACGGCGCGGATTTCCTTTCCGCTCGGCCAGATGTCCTTGAGAAACACCGGCTTGCCATTCTTGCCCTTGCCGAGCGGCTCTTTCGTCAAATCCATCCGAATCGAGCCGGCCAGCGCGTAGGCCACCACCAGCGGCGGCGAGGCGAGGTAGTTGGCCTTGACGTGCGGGCTGATGCGACCTTCGAAATTGCGGTTGCCCGAAAGCACCGCCGCGACCGCCATGTCGTTGTCGTCCACCGCCTTGGTTATGGGTGCGGACAGGGGCCCCGAATTGCCGATGCAAGTGGTACAGCCGAAGCCCGCGACGTTGAAGCCGAGCTTGTCGAGATCGCGCTGTAGGCCCGAGGCCTTGAGATAATCCGCCACCACCTGCGAGCCGGGCGCGAGCGAGGTCTTGACCCAAGGTTTGGTCTTGAGTCCCGCCTTGACCGCGTTGCGGGCGAGCAGCCCGGCGGCGATCAGCACCGTGGGATTGGAGGTGTTGGTGCAACTGGTGATCGCGGAGATCACCACGTCACCGTCGCGCAAGGAATAACTTTCGCCCGCGACCTTGACGACGCGGTTCGGAGCGGCGCCCTTCGCCAAGCCCGGCAAGGCGTCCATGAAGGAGCGCGGCGCGCCGGCAAGGCCGACACGGTCCTGCGGCCGTTTCGGGCCGGCGAGGCTCGGCTCGACCGTGCCGATGTCGAGCTCGACGACATCGGTGAAGACCGGATCGGGGGTCGCCTTGGTCCGCCACATGCCCTGGGCCTTGGAGTAGGCCTCGACCAGCTTGATCTGTTCCGCCGGCCGGCCGGTGAGCTTGAGATAACGGATCGTCTCGGCGTCGATCGGAAAAATGCCGCAGGTGGCGCCGTACTCGGGCGCCATGTTGGCGATGGTGGCGCGATCGGTCAGCAGGAGCGCGTCGAGCCCGGGGCCGAAGAACTCCACGAATTTTCCGACCACGCCTTTCTTGCGCAGTATCTGCGTGACGGTGAGCACAAGGTCGGTCGCGGTTACGCCCTCCTTGAGTTCGCCCTTGAGGCGGAAACCGACCACCTCGGGAATCAGCATGGTGACCGGCTGGCCGAGCATGGCGGCCTCGGCCTCGATGCCGCCGACGCCCCAGCCGAGCACGCCGAGACTGTTGACCATGGTGGTATGGCTGTCGGTGCCGACCACCGTGTCGGGGTACGCCAGCGGCCGTTTGCCCGGGCCCGAGGTCCACACCACCCGCGCGAGATGCTCGATGTTGACCTGATGGCAAATGCCGGTGCCGGGAGGTACGACGCGGAAGTTGTCGAACGCGGTCGCGCCCCAGCGCAGGAACCTGTAACGCTCGCCGTTGCGCTGGTAATCGAGCGCCGTGTTCTTGGCGAGCGCGTCCTTGGTGCCGAAATGATCGATCATCACCGAATGGTCGATGACCAGATCCACCGGCGAAAGCGGATTGATCTTGCGCGCGTCTCCGCCCATCGCCACCACGGCGTCGCGCATGGCGGCGAGGTCCACCACCGCTGGAACGCCGGTGAAGTCCTGCATCAGGACGCGCGCCGGGCGGAAGGCGATCTCGTGCTCGGAGGTCCGCGTCTTCAGCCATTCGACGATCGCTTTCACGTCCTTGACCGTGACGGTGCGACCGTCTTCCCAGCGGAGCAGATTTTCGAGCAGCACCTTGAGCGAAAAGGGCAAGCGCTCGATATCGCGAAGGCCCGCCGCGGCGGCAGCCTTGAAACTGAAATAGTCGTATGTGCGCCCGCCCACCTTCAGCGACCGCCGGGTTTTTAACGTGTCTTGGCCGAAATTGTTCATTGTCTCTGTCTCTCCTTGTCGTGACCGCCCGGCTGCGCCCGCCGCCAAAATGAAGGTCCGGGCGCAATCGCCGCCGGGTCTTTTGGTCTTGGCGCGTCTGCGCCCGGCGAAGGCCGGTTGCCGCGACCGCGACTTCGATTCCACGGGTCGGCCTTTATACCACAGCCGCACCGGCCGCCCGCGCCTGCCGAAGCGGCCCTTCGACTTCTAAGGGCTTGAGCGGCCACGCCTTATATGGCTTTACTGGGCGCTGGATACGGGGTGCGACAACAAAAACAGCACCCCTGGGAGAGGCTCGCTACATGACCATCCCTGCCGCCGCGTCCGCGGCCGATACCCTGCCCAAGCTCGTATTGGACAACGCCCGGCGGCGCGGGCACCGGGCCGCTTTCCGCGAGAAGGACTACGGAATCTGGCAGCAATGGACTTGGCAACAGGCGGCGGACGAAATTCGCGCGCTGGCCTGTGGACTCGCGGCGCTCGGCCTCAAGCGCGGAGATAAACTCACCACGGTCGGCGACAATCGTCCTCGTCTCTATTGGGCCATGGTGGCGACCCAGGCGATCGGCGGCGTGCCGGTGCCGGTCTACCAGGATTCGGTCGCCGCCGAGATGGGCCATGTGCTGGCCCATGCCGGGGTGCGCTTCGCCGTCGCCGAGAACCAGGAACAGGTCGATAAGCTGATCGAGATCAAGGAAATCTGCCCGGAACTCGAACTCATCGTTTATTGCGACTCGCGCGGCCTCAAGCATTATGCGCAGCCTTACCTCAAGTCCTACGCCGAGGTGCAGGAAATGGGCCGCGCTTTCGCCACGGCCAATCCCGATTTCTTCGATGCCACCGTCGCCTGCGGCCAAGGCGGCGAGGTCGCGCTGATCACCTATACCTCGGGCACCACCGGTCAATCCAAGGGAGTGATGCTGACGTTCGCGAACCTGATCGAAACCGCGCGCAACGCCGCCCAATTGGACGGCCTCGGGGAAAACGAGGAGATGCTCTCTTATTTGCCGATGGCGTGGGTCGGCGATATCATTTTCTCGCTCGGGCAGAGCTATGTTTGCGGCTTTTGCATTAGCTGTCCGGAGAGCGCCGCGACCGTTCTCGCCGATTTGCGCGAGATCGGACCGACCTACTTCTTCGCCCCGCCGCGCATCTTCGAGAACATCCTGACAAGCGTCATGATCCGCATCGAGGACGCGAGCGCGCCGAAGCGCGGAATGTTCCGCTATTTCATGAATCTCGCGCGCCGCGTCGGTGCCGATATCCTGGACGGAAAGCCGGTGCCGCCGGCGGATCGGCTGCTCTATGCGCTGGGCGAAGCTCTCGTTTATGGACCGTTGCGCAACGTGCTCGGCTTTTCCCGCGTCCGGCTCGCCTATACCGCGGGCGAGGCGATCGGCCCGGACATCTTTCGCTTTTACCGTTCGCTCGGCGTCAACATCAAGCAGCTTTACGGCTCGACCGAGTCCTCGGTGTTCGTCACCGTCCAGCCCGACGGCCATATCAAGGCCGATTCCGTCGGCGTGCCGGTGCCCGGCGTCGAGATACGCGTCGCCGAAAGCGGCGAAGTGATGTTCCGCGGCCCCGGCGTGTTCCACTCCTATTACAAGAACGAAGAGGCGACCCGCGCGACCAAGACCCCCGACGGATGGGTGCGCACCGGCGACGCCGGCTTCGTCGATGCCGACGGACAGCTTCACATCATCGACCGGGCGAAAGACGTGGGCCGGATGAAATCCGGCGGCATTTTCGCGCCCAAATATATCGAGAACAAGCTTAAGTTCTTTCCCTATATCCGGGAGGCGGTGGCCTTCGGCGACGAGCGCGACTTTGTCACCGCGTTTCTCAACATCGACCTCGCGGCGGTCGGCAACTGGGCGGAGCGGCGCGGACTCGCCTATTCCGGCTACGCCGACCTCGCCCAGCAGCCGGTTGTGCTCGATCTTCTCGACGACTGCGTACGCAAGGTGAACGCCGACTTGGCCTCCGAATCCCGCCTCGCCGATTCGCAGATCCGGCGTTTTCTGGTCCTGCACAAGGAACTCGACGCCGACGACGGCGAACTCACCCGCACCCGCAAGCTGCGCCGCGCCTTCGTCGTCGAAAAATACGCGCCCCTGGCCGAAGCCCTCTACTCGGGCCGGGACCGTTGCGCGATCGAGACCGAGGTCACCTTCGAAAACGGGCGCAAGGGTAGGATCAGCGCCGAATTGATCATTCGCGACGTGCCGGCCGTGCCGACGTTGTGCAAGGCCGGCTAGAACCCGAGAACCCCGCGATGGAACGGCTGCGCAAGATCGGCGACGTTGTCTTGAAAATGGAGGGGATCAGCCTCGCCTTCGGCGGCGTCAAGGCGCTGGCCGACGTGAGCTTCGAGGTGCGCGCGCACGAAATTCTCGCCATCATCGGCCCCAACGGCGCCGGCAAAAGCTCGATGCTCAACGTCATCAACGGCTTCTACCGCCCCCAGCAGGGTTCGATCACCTTCCACGGTCGGACCCGCAAGCAGATGGAGCCCCACGAGGCCGCCACCCAAGGAATCGCCCGCACCTTCCAGAATATCGCCCTCTTCAAGGGCATGAGCACGCTCGACAACATCATGACCGGCCGCAACACCATGATGAAGCGGAACCTGCTGTGGCAGGCGCTCTATTACGGGCCCGCCCTCAAGGAAGAAATCGAGCACCGGGCCGCGTGCGAGCGGATCATCGACTTTCTCGAAATCGAGGCGATTCGCAGGGCGCCGGTGGGCAAGCTCCCCTACGGCTTGCAGAAGCGGGTCGAGCTCGGCCGCGCGCTCGCCGCCGAGCCGACGCTGCTTTTGCTGGACGAGCCGATGGCCGGCATGAATCTCGAGGAAAAGCAGGACATGTGCCGCTTCATCCTCGACGTCAACGACGAGTTCGGCACCACCATCGTTCTGATCGAGCACGACATGGGCGTGGTGATGGATATTTCCGATCGGGTGGTGGTGCTCGATTACGGCCGCAAGATCGCCGAAGGGACGCCCGACGCCGTCCGCGCCAATCAGACCGTGATCGACGCCTATCTCGGCGTTGCGCACTGAAGCTGGAGAAAGACATCGCCATGGACGTTCTGTTCTTCCTCGAGGTTCTGATCGGCGGGTTGCTGTCGGGAACCATGTATTCGCTGGTCGCGCTCGGCTTCGTCCTCATCTTCAAGGCTTCGGGGGTGTTCAATTTCGCCCAAGGCACCATGGTTCTGTTCGCGGCGCTCACCTTCGTCAGGCTGGTCGAAATGGGGTGGAATTTCTGGCTGTCCATCGCCGTCACCTTCGCCGCGATGATCGCGCTCGCCTTCGCGGTCGAGCGGCTTGTACTCAGGCCGCTGGTCAACCAGCCGCTCATCATTCTGTTCATGGCGACCATCGGCCTCACCTTCTTCCTCGAAGGCTTCACCCAGACCATCTGGGACAGCAACGTGCATCGCTTGGATTTGGGCATCAAGGACACGCCCTGGGACATTCGCGGCATGTTGGTCAGCCAGTTCGACGTCTTCGCCGCCGTCGCCGCCGGCACCATGGTCGCGACGCTCGCGGTGTTTTTCAACAAGACGCGCATCGGCCGCGCGCTGCGCGCGGTCGCCGACGACCATCAGGCGGCGCAGTCGGTCGGCATATCGTTGCAGCATATCTGGGTGATCGTGTGGGCCGCCGCCGGCTTGGTGGCGCTGGTCGCCGGGCTGCTCTGGGGGGCCAGGCTCGGCGTTCAGTTCTCGATCACCATCGTCGCCTTGAAGGCCCTGCCGGTGCTCATCCTCGGCGGATTTACGTCGGTGCCGGGCGCGATCATCGGCGGCCTCATCATCGGCGCCAGCGAGAAACTGGCCGAAGTTTATATCGGGCCTTTCGTCGGCGGCGCGATCGAAAATTGGTTTCCCTATATGCTCGCCATGGTCTTTCTGCTGTTCCGGCCGCAAGGACTGTTCGGCGAAAAGATCATCGAGAGGGTGTGAGCGATGCTTTACCGCGAAGCCGGACAGTTCAAGGCCACCTACCAGGACGATCAGGCGATCTTCCCGATCCCGCAGGATCGCTGGGGCATGGCCGTCATCCTGATCGTCGCCTTCGCCGTCATTCCGGCGATCGCCAACGACTATTGGCTGCGCTCGATTCTGATTCCATTCCTCATTTATTCGCTCGGCGCCATCGGCCTGAACATCCTGACCGGATACGCCGGCCAGTTGAGCCTCGGCACCGCCGGGTTCATGGCGGTCGGGGCGTTCGCCGCCTACAACTTCTCGATCCGCCTGCCGGAAGTGCCTTTGCTCGTCAATTTCGCCCTCTCGGGCCTGATCGCCGCCGGCGTCGGCGTACTGTTCGGCCTCCCGTCGTTGCGCATCAAGGGGTTTTACCTGGCGGTGGCGACGCTGGCCGCGCAATTTTTCCTGATCTGGCTGTTCACGCGCGTCGGCTGGTTCACCAACTACACGCCTTCGGGGGTTATTACCGCGCCCCGGATGCACGTGTTCGGCATTCTGATCGACAGCTCGGTCAGCCGCTATCTCCTTACTCTATCGGTGGTCGCGGTCCTGGCGCTCGCCGCCAAGAACATGGTGCGCGGCAACATCGGCCGCAAATGGATGGCGATCCGCGACATGGACATCGCCGCCGAGATCATCGGCATTTCTCCCCTGGGCGCCAAGCTCTCGGCCTTCGCGGTGAGTTCGTTCTACTGCGGCGTCGCCGGCGCGTTGTGGGCTTATCTCTATCTCGGCACGGTCGAGCCCGACGCCTTCGGCATCGACCGTTCGTTCCAGTTCCTGTTCATGATCATCATCGGCGGACTCGGCTCGATCCTGGGATCGTTCCTCGGCGCCGGGTTCATCGTGCTCCTGCCGATCCTGATCACCAACGTCGGCTATCTCGTGAGCGGCGGCTCGCTGCCGGCGCACGTGGTGACCCATACCCAGTTCATGATCTTCGGCGCGCTGATCGTGTTCTTCCTGATCGTCGAGCCGCACGGGCTCGCGCGCCTATGGCAGATCGGCAAGGAAAAACTGCGGCTTTGGCCGTTCCCCTACTGACGGCGCCAC
>SHWG01000014.1 GCA_009693905.1 Rhodospirillales bacterium
TTGAGTGTGAGAGTAGTGACGTCGGCCAGGCCCCCTTCCTTGTAGCGTTGCAGGATGACGCCCCGGCCGCGCGTCATTTCCGGCAGTTCGGCGAGCGGGAAAATCAAAAGCTTGCCCCGGGTGCCGACCGCCGCCACCGCATCCGCGCCCTCGCGCACGACGGCGCAGGCCCCTGCCCGCTCGCTTTCGCCCAAGTTCAACACCTGTCGGCCGTTCCGGGTTTGCGCCAGAACCTCGTCCTCGGGGACGACGAAGCCGCGCCCCTCGCGCGAGGCGACGAGAAGCTTCCGCTTGCCCACGTAGGGGAACACCGCGACCACCTCGTGCTCGTTGCCGAGTTCGATCATCAGTCGGATCGGCTCGCCGTGCCCGCGCCCACTCGGCAGCGACGCGCCGGGAATGTTGTAGAAGCGGCCGTTGCTGGCGAAGACGAGAATTTTGTCGGTGGTCTCGGCGTGGACGGCGAAGGCCGGGCTATCGCCCTCCTTGTATTTCAATTCGGCCATGTCGGCGAGGTGACCCTTGACCGCGCGCAGCCACCCTTTCTCCGAACAAACCACCGTGATCGGCTCGCGCTCGACGAACGCCTCGATCGGCGCGACCTCGGCGATCGGCGGCTTGCCGATCTGGGTCCGGCGCCGGCCCAGCTCGGTCTTGGCACCGAAGTCGCGGCGAATGTCGGCGAGTTCGGCGGCGATCTTCCGCCAGCGCTTGTCCGCGTCCTTGAGCAGCGACCGGAGTTCGGCCTGTTCCTGGGTGAGCGCCTTATGCTCGGAGCGGATCTCGATTTCCTCGAGCTTGCGCAATTGGCGCAAGCGCATGTTCAGGATCGCCTCGGCCTGGGTCTCGCTCAGCTTGAAGGCCTTGATCAGCTTGGACTTGGGCTCGTCCTCGGTGCGGATGATGCGGATCACCCGGTCGAGATTGAGATAGGCGATGAGCAGGCCATCGAGGATTTCGAGCCGGGCCTCGATACGGCCCAACCGGAACTTGCTGCGTCGAAGCAGAACCTCGTGGCGATGGTCGAGGAACGCCTGCAACACCTCGCGCAGGCTCATCACGCGGGGCGTATTATCGGCGTCGAGCACGTTCATGTTGAGGGAAACGCGGGTTTCGAGCTCGGTCTGGCGAAACAGGTGCTCCATCAGGGTCGTGGGCTCGACCGAGCGATTCTTGGGCTCGAGCACGATCCGCACTTTTTCGGTCGATTCGTCGCGCACGTCTTCGAGCAGCGGCAGCTTTTTCGTCGCCAGCAGTTCGGCGATCTTCTCGATCAGGCGCGACTTCGGCACCTGCCAGGGAATTTCCGTGACCGCGATCCGCCAGGTGCCGTGGGCGAGCTTCTCCACCTCCCAGCGCGCGCGCAGCCGGAAGCCGCCCCGCCCGGTCTTGTAGGCCTCGACCACGGCCTCGCGGGATTCGACCAATATGCCCCCGGTCGGAAAGTCGGGCCCCGGCACCATCTCGGCGAGCGTGCCGGCGTGAGCCTTGGGCGACTTAATGAGATGGAGCAGCGCGTCGACCAGCTCGCCGGCGTTGTGGGGCGGGATGCTGGTCGCCATGCCGACCGCGATACCGGCGGAGCCGTTGGCGAGCAGGTTGGGGAACCTGGCCGGCAGGACGACCGGCTCGCTGTCCTCGCCGTCGTAGGTCGGGCGGAAATCGACCGCGTCCTCGTCGATGCCTTCCAAGAGCGCGGCGGCGACCGCGGTCAGGCGGGCCTCGGTGTAGCGCATGGCGGCGGCGTTATCGCCGTCGATGTTGCCGAAGTTCCCCTGCCCGTCCACCAACGGGTAGCGCACGGCGAAATCCTGGGCCAGCCGCACCATCGCGTCGTAAACCGCGACGTCGCCGTGGGGGTGGAATTTGCCGATCACGTCGCCGACGACGCGGGCGCATTTCTTGAATCCCGACGCGGGATCGAGCTTCAACTGGCGCATGGCGTGGAGCAGCCGCCGATGCACCGGCTTCAAGCCGTCGCGCACGTCGGGCAGCGAGCGCGCCATGATGGTCGAGAGCGCGTAGGCGAGATAGCGTTCCGACAACGCGTCGGCGAGCGGCGTCGGGCGGATGTCTTCGCGGATGGTGACGGGGCTTTTAGCCATGGGTATTCTTCAATCGCCTACCAGGCGGAGCGCGGCCAGGCGCCGCCGCGCGGCGGGCATCGTCTGTCCGTGCGGCGCGAAGACGTGGCGCTCGAGGAAATGCGCCGTGAGCGCCAATCCTTGGGCGATGGCTTCGATCGTCTTGATGCGCGCGCGGGGATTCGCCCGCGCGACCGCCGGATTGCGCCCATCGGTGCCGGCGAGGAATCCCGGCAGCGGCAAAAGCTTTTCGCGCCAGGGCCCGGCGGCGTCCTCGGAAACCGCGCGCCCGGTTCGGGGCGAGACGAAAGTGAGATCGGATTCCGTTCCGGTCGCGGCGCAGGTCTTGAGATCGAGCCCGAAGCCGAGATCGGCGAGCAGGCGGACCTCCCAGCGGACGTACGCTTCGGGCCAGCCGGCGTCGTCGCGCTCCAGCGCCGCGAGCAGTTCGGCGAGCGCGTCGTGGACGGCCGGATGCCGTTCGCGCTCGGACAGCGCGGCATCGGCGAGCGCGCACGCCGACGCCAGCGCCGCCAGCCGCAAGGGATCGTGGAACAGGCGCGCCGCCGTTCCCCGGTTCGGCTCGAGGGTGAACGTGCCGAGATGTTCGGGAATCCGCGCCCGCCAGCGGGCCTGCACGGCGTTGCCGGGTTGGAGCAGCGCGCGCCCGCGCCGGCCCCAGCCCCCGTGCACCAGGCCGGCGTGGCGGCCGTGGGCGCGGGTGAGCAGGCTCGCCACCGCCTGGGATTCCCCATGACGGCGGGCGGAAAGCACGATACCTTCGTCGGTCCAGTCCATGGCGTAATCTTAGCGTCCCCGCGCCGTGGGCAAGCGAAAAAGCGCATGCGGGCACTGATGACGGCCCCTGGCGTGGGTGCTAGAGTTTCCGCCCGCCGCCGCCCGGCGAGAATCGGAGAGAAAACGGATCAATGACCGACAAGGCTTTCAATTTTTCCGCCAGCCACAAGGATTGGATGGACCGCGATGGGCGCGCGGTACTCGGCTGGCGCTACCATCCCAAGATCATCTTCAAGTCGGGCCGCGGCACCAAGCTCACCGACGTGGACGGCAAGGAATATTACGACCTGAGCTCGGGCATGATGTCGCTGCCGCTCGGCCACTCGCACCCGGAAGTGACCGAGGTCATCCGCGAGGTGGCCGGGCTGATGGTCCACGAATCGTCGTGGTACTCGAACCCGTGGGCGATCGAGTTGGCCGAGCTGATCGGCAGCACCCTCCCCCCCAACCTCAAGCTCGTGAACTTCGCCGTCACCGGCTCGGAGGCGAACGAGATCGCCATGCGCATGGCGATCGCCAAGACCGGAAAATTCGATATCGTTTCCGTGATCCGCGGGTTGCACGGCGGCTCGCTCGCGGTCGAGGCGCTGACCACCGTCGGCGGCGGCCGGCGCAGGGGCCTGGGCCCGCTGATGATGCCGGCAAAAGCGAACGCCATTTTGCCTCCCTACTGCTACCGCTGCCCGGTCAACCTCACGTATCCGTCCTGCGACGTGAAGTGCCTCAAGACCAGCGAAGAGCTGATGGAGCATCTCACCACCAAGGAGATCGCCGGGATCATCGCCGAGCCGATCCTGGTGCCGGGCGGAATGATCGTGCCGCCGAAGGAATGGCTGCCCCGGTTGAAGGAATTGGCGCGGCGCTGGGGCGCGTTGCTGATTTTCGACGAGATGCAGTTGGCGCCGGCGCGGACCGGAAAGTTCTGGGCCTTCGAACATACCGATACCGTTCCCGACATCGTGACCTTCGGCAAAGGCATGTCGGCCGGGTTCGCGGTGTGCGGCACCGTCACCACCAAGGAAATCGCCGACGAAGTCTCAGGCAATCTCGGATTGCCGTGGTCGGGAACCTATCCGGGCGATCCGCTGGCGTGCGCGGCGGCGCATAAGACAATTCAAATCGTGTTGCGCGAGCGCCTCACCGAGCGGTCGGAAAAACTCGGTGCGATCCTGCGCCGGAAACTCGAAGGATTGCGCGATCGCCACGAGTGTGTCGGCGATATTCGGGGCATGGGCCTGTATCAGATGCTCGACATCGTCACCGACAAGAACTCTCGGACCCCCGATCCGGCCATGGGCGAGCGCATCCGCTATAACGTCCTGCTCGAAGGCGTGGCCGCGATCTGCGTCAAGAATTTCATGCGGGTCTCGCCCCCCTTGATCATCACCGAGGCCGAGATCGACGATATCGTCGGCCGGCTCGATACCGCGATCCGGCGTTCGCTCGAGGGCCACCCCAAGGACGTGGATTTCTCCTCGTCGAGTTCGCTCGCCGAAACCAAGGGGTCCGACCGGCGCGCCGCCGAATGACCGGGGGAAAGGCCCCCGAGGGCCAATTTTCCGTTGCCTCTTGTAGTAAAAACGCTAGGTTAAAGAACGGATTTCAAGTTTTGAATCCTCATAATAAACAACCAGGGAGATGTCCATGATTCGCACGTTCCGTACCGCTCTCGCCGCCGCGGCGATCGTCCTCGCCGGCGCGTTGCCGGCCTTGGCGCAAGAGTCGCCGACCTTGAAAAAGATCAAGGCGTCGGGCGAAATATCCATCGGCCACCGCGAAGCCTCGGTCCCGTTCGCCTTCATGGACCAGGCCGGCAAGCCGCAAGGCTATTCGGTCGATCTCTGCCTCAAGATCGTCGACGAAGTGAAGAAAGAACTGAACCTGCCGAACTTGAAGGTCAAGTTCGTGGCGATCAACGCCCAAACCCGAATTCCGCTGATCGCCAACGGCACCATCGACCTCGAGTGCGGCTCGACCACCAGCAACCTGACCCGCGCCAAGCAAGTGGACTTCCTGCCGGTCACCTTCATCACCGGCTCGAAGCTTCTGGTGAAGAAGGGCTCGGGCATCAAAAGCCTCGCCGACATGAACGGCAAGCGCGCGTCGGTCTCGAGCGGCACCACCAACGAGAAGGCCTTCCTCGCCGAAGTCGAGAAGCGCAAGATCAAGGTCGAGACCGTGATGGTCAAGGACCATCCCCAGGCGATGCTCAATCTGGAAAGCGGCCGCGTCGACGCCTACGCTTCCGACGACGTGCTGCTCTACGGCATGATCAGCACCGCCAAGGACCCCGGCCAATGGGAAGTCGTCGGCGAATTCTTCTCCTACGACCCCTACAGCCTGATGATCCCGCGCAACGACTCCGAGTATCGTCTGCTCGCGACTCGGACGATCTCCGACCTGATGCGTTCGGGCGAGATGGCGAGCATCTACAACAAGTGGTTCAATCCCGGACCGACCAAGATCAACATGCCGCTGAGCTCGGACCTCAAGAAGGCGTTCGAGATTCAAGCTCTGCCGCACTGACCCCGCGCACGTGATCTCCGCCCGCTTCCATCGCTGGAAGCGGGCGGAGGATTTTTCCGCTTCTCCCGGCCTGAAAGAGGGAATCAGGCGATGAACTACAGGTGGGATTGGGGCATCCTGCTCAAGGATCCTTATTTCAGCTGGATCGCATCCGGGTTCGGCTGGACCTGCGCGGTCGCGATCCTGGCTTGGATCATCGCGCTCTCGCTCGGATCGGTGATCGGAGTGATGCGCACGTTGCCTCATCCGGTTCCGCGCGCGATCGGCACCGCCTACGTCGAGTTGTTCCGCAACATCCCGCTCCTGGTGCAACTGTTTCTTTGGTACTTCGTCGTGCCGGAAGTTCTGCCCCGCGAGGCCGGAATGTTCCTCAAGCGCGGGCTGCCGATGCCGGAGTTCTGGACGGCGGTGGTGTGCCTCGGCTTCTACACCGGGGCGCGGGTGGCGGAACAGGTGCGCGCGGGGATCAACGCGATCCGTTCCGGCCAACGCCAGGCAGCGCTCGCCATGGGCCTGACGCTGACGCAGGTTTATCGCTACGTTCTCGTCCCCGTATCGTACCGGATCATCATTCCGCCGCTCACCAGCGACTTTCTCGGCGTCTTCAAGAATTCCTCGCTCGCGCTGACCATCGGCGTGGCCGAACTCACCGCCCGCAGCCGCCAGATCGAGGAATACACCTTTCAGGGCATCGAAGCCTTCGCCACCGCGACCGTGCTCTACAGCGTCGTCACCTTCGCCGTGATGGCGCTGATGCACATGACCGAAAAGCGGACCCGGATTCCGGGCCTGATCTCGCTGGAGGCGAAATAGCATGTTCGGCGGAATCGATTACGGCGTTGTCGAGCGGGCGCTGCCGCTGCTCTGGCAAGGGATGCTGTTTACCCTGCAACTGACAGGGCTTTCCATCTGCGGCGGGGTCTTCTTCGGCACCATCCTCGCCCTGATGCGGCTCTCGTCCTTTCGGTCGGTTTCGTTCTTCGCCGCGTCTTACGTCAATTTCTTCCGTTCGCTGCCGTTGATCCTGGTCATCTTTTGGTTCTACTTCCTGGTGCCGAAATTGCTCGGCCGGCCGATCGGCGGATTCTATTCGGTGCTGATCGCCTTCGTCATGTTCGAGGCGGCTTACTATTGCGAGATCATCCGCGCCGGCATCCAAAGCGTGACCCGGACCCAGGTTCACGCCGGTTACGCGCTCGGCCTCACCTACGGCCAGACCATGCGCCTGATCATTCTGCCGCAGGCGTTCCGCAACATGCTGCCGGTATTGTTGACCCAATCGATCATCATGTTTCAAGACACTTCGTTGGTTTACGTGGTCGGACTTAAGGACTTTCTCACCACCGCCGATTTGATCTCCAATCGCGACAATCGTCCGGTCGAACTGTTCGTTTTCGCCGCCATAGTCTATTTCATCATCTGCCTGATCGGATCGAATTCCGCTCGTCGCCTGCAACGGAAGTACACCATATGATCGAAGTCAAGAACGTCAGCAAATGGTACGGGGCCTTCCATGTGCTCAAGGATTGCTCGACTTCGGTCGCCAAGGGTCAGGTCGTGGTGATCTGCGGACCTTCGGGTTCGGGTAAAAGCACGCTGATCAAATGCGTCAACGGCCTCGAGCCGTTCCAAAAAGGCGCGATCACGGTTAACGACATCTCGGTCGGAGACAAGGCTACCAACTTGAGCCAGCTTCGCTCGCGCGTCGGCATGGTGTTTCAGAATTTCGAGCTGTTTCCCCACATGTCGGTGATCCGCAACATCATGCTCGCCCAGATCAAGGTGCTCGGCCGCTCCGAGGCCGAGGCCGAAGAGCGCGCCATGAAACTTCTGACTCGCGTCGGCCTCGTCGATCAGGCGGCCAAGTATCCGGCGCAACTGTCCGGCGGCCAGCAGCAGCGGGTGGCGATCGCGCGGGCCTTGGCCATGGACCCGTTCGCCATGCTGTTCGACGAGCCGACCTCGGCGCTGGATCCCGAGATGATCAACGAGGTGCTGGACGTGATGGTGGCGTTGGCCGAGGACGGCATGACCATGATGGTCGTCACCCACGAGATGGGCTTCGCCAAGAAGGTCGCCGATCGCATCATCTTCATGGACGAGGGCCACATCGTCGAGGACGCGACCACCGAGGAATTCTTCGGCACGCCCAGGAGCGAACGCGCGCAGATGTTCCTCTCCAAGATACTCTCCCATTGACCGACTCGTTCAGGGATCGTCCCGACCTGGTCGGCGTGCTCGGCGGAATGGGGCCGCTCGCCACCGCCGACTTCGTTTTCAAGTTGATCGTGCTCACCCCGGCCGAGCGCGACGAAGATCATATCCCGATCGTCGTCAGTTCCTGCCCGCAGTTGCCGTCGCGGGTCGCGCCGATCCTGGAGCGAAGCGCGCGTTCGCCCCTGCCGGAGTTGAAGGAGCGGCTCGAATTTCTTCTCGCCGCGGGCGCGCGGCTTATCGTCATGCCCTGCAACACGGCACATCATTGGCATGCGGAGCTGGCCGCGGCCGCCCGGCCGATCCCATTTCCGCACATCGCCGACGCGGCCGCCGACGAGTTGGTCCGGCGTGGCATTAGGGGAAAGGTCGGATTGCTGGCGACCCAGGGCACCGTGAAGTCCGGGTTCTACCAGGAGCGACTGGCGGCACGGGGGTTCGGGTGCATCCCGTCCAGCGAAGACGTCATGAACGCGCTCGTTCTTCCCGGCATCGCATTGGTCAAGACGTACCGTCTCGCCGAGGCCGCGTCCTTGTTCCGCGAGGCGATCGAGCGCCTAAAAGCCGAAACCGAGGTTGTCATCCTCGGGTGCACGGAAATTCCCGCCGCCTTCCCCACCAATGATCCGTGGTTGACCGCCCACTGCGTGGACGCGAACGAAACCCTCGCGCGCGCCACCGTCGCCCTCGCGCTCGCGGCGCGATCGTCGAGTTAAACGTCGAAGTCGAGGCCCATCGCCCGGTAGCGTTCCGGGTCTTCCTCCCACTTCTCGCGCACCTTGACGAACAGGAACAAGTGCACCTGACGTTCGAGAAGCCGTGCCAGTTCGGTGCGCGCCGCCTGGCCGATGGATTTGATCTTGGCGCCGCCTTTGCCGAGCACGATGGATCGCTGCCCCTCGCGCTCGACATAGATGATCTGCTCGATGCGCACGCTGCCATCATCGCGCTCTTGCCACGACTCGGTTTCGACCGTCGCCTTGTAGGGAAGCTCCTGCTGAAGCTGGAGGTAAAGCTGCTCGCGGGTGATTTCGGCGGCGAGCATGCGCTCGGGCATGTCGGAAACCTGATCTTCGGGGAACAACCACGGCCCCTCGGGCATGCGTTCGGCAAGCAAGGCGAGCAGGTCGTCCACCCCGTCGCCGGTTTCGGCCGAAATCATGAGCACATCGGAAAAAATTTCGGTGCGATTGAGGCGGTCGGCGAGCGCGAGCAACTTCGGCTTGGCGGCGATGTCGACTTTGTTGAGGGCGAGAATCACGTCGCGCCGTCCCATCTCCTTGAGGCGCGCGACGATGGCTCTTGTGTCCTCATCTTCGTCCGCCGCCGCGGCGTCCACGAGCAGCAGCAGACGATCCGCCTCCCCCGCGCCGCCCCAAGCCGCCGCGATCATGGCGCGGTCGAGCCGCCGGCGCGGCCGGAACAGGCCGGGCGTGTCGACGAAGGCGATCTGGGTTTGACCGACGGCGCGGATGCCGAGAACGCGGGTCCGGGTCGTCTGTACCTTGGGCGAGACGATACTCACCTTGGTTCCGGTCAGCCGGTTGACGAGCGTGGACTTGCCGGCATTGGGCGCGCCGATGACGGCGACAAACCCGGCCCGCCGGGGCGATTCATTCATGGCCGAATCCGGAATCGATGGTCGCGAGCAGGTTCGCGGCGGCGGTTTGCTCGGCCGTGCGTTTCGAGGCTCCTTTGCCGCGTGCATGCGGGAACCCCTTGACCGCGACTTCGATCTCGAACCGGGGTGCGTGCGCCGGCCCGCTCCGCCCGATCTCGCGGTAGTTGGGAAGCGGCAGGGCTCGGGCTTGCGCCCACTCTTGGAGCGCGGTCTTGGCGTCCTTGGGTGGCAACTCGGCGTCGTCGAGATGGCTTTGCCAGCGCGGCGCGACAAAGGCTTCCGCCGCCTTCAGTCCGCCGTCGAGATAAATAGCCCCGATCAAGGCTTCGCACGCGTCCGCCAAAGCGCCGGCGCGGCCGCGAGTGCGCGCCTCGGCATCTTCGTGCGCGAGCTTGAGGTCGCGCTCCAGATCCAGTGTCGCGGCGATTTCGGTCAGGGTTTCGCGGCGAACCGCGGCGACGAAACGCCGCGCCAGACTCGCTTCGGTTTCACCTGGAAAGCGTTTGTAGAGCATACTGGCGACGATCAGCCCGAGCACGCGGTCGCCGAGAAATTCGAGGCGCTCGTTGGATTCGAGCCCGCCCGCGACTCCCGCGTGGGTCAACGCGAGTCGGAGCAGTTCCGGATCGCGGAATCGGCGGCCGATCCGGTCTTCGAGCGAATCGCCCGCAGGCGCGGAATCGGCTTCGGCGGGCGAAGGAAGTCTGGCCGGCTTGGCCCGGGTCGCACGCTTGGAGCTTTTCCGGGGTTTTTTGCCCGCCATGCGCACTTATTCGCCCGTTATCAACGGATGCCCATGAACATGCGCGACCCGCGAAGGCTCGAAAACCACTCCCACGCCTTCCACGCCGATCCGTCCACGGAAAAGAAAATTACTTCGGCGCGGCCGACCAGATTCTCCACCGGGATCATGCCGACTTCGTCGAGAAAACGGCTGTCGCGGGAGCGGTCGCGATTATCTCCCATGGCGAAATAATGGGCGTGTGGAATCGTGAACATGGGCGTTGTGTCTTGGAATGCGGTTTCCGTCTGCTCGACCACGTGATAGGAGCGTCCGCTCGGCAAGGTTTCGAGGTAGCGTGTCGCGCGGCGAACGACGCCGTTTTCGGTGTAGGCGGCGTCCTCCACCCGCAGCCGCTGGATCGGCTCGCCGTTGATGTGGAGCACGCTGTCCTTGAGCTGAATCGTATCGCCGGGAAGCCCGACGATCCGCTTGATGTAATCGGTGCGGTTGTCGGTGGGCAACTTGAAGACGGCGACGTCGCCGCGCGCAGGTGCGCTGAACCATGCCCGGCCCGGACCCGGGATCAGCGGCATTCCGAACGGCAGCGAATGGCGGCTGAAACCGTAGGAATACTTCGAGACGAACAGATAATCCCCGACGAGCAGCGTCGGGATCATCGAGCCCGAAGGTATATTGAAGGGCTCGAAGAAGAATGTTCGCACGACCAAAGCGATGACGATCGCGTAAACAATGGTCTTGACGGTTTCGGCGAACCCGCCGGCGGCCTTGGATCGGGGCATGGGGGGAGCTTTGAAAAGAGGACCGGACATTCGGATACGGGTACGCTGGCTTGATCGGGGGCCCGATAAAGCCAGCGTCTGTCTCGACTGTCAAGGCATGGCGGAGATGACGACGATCGCCTGCGCGTGCGGATATTCGTCGGACATCGACACGTCGATACGCAGCGCGCGTCCCGGCGGAGCGAGCGCGTTGAGCCGAGCATGGGCTCCGCCTTCGAGACGGATCATCGGCTGACCGGAGGGCAGACTGAAAAGCCGGATATCCCGCCAGAATATGCCCTGGCGAAACCCGGTACCGAGCGCCTTCGCGCATGCCTCCTTGGCGGCATAAAGCATGGCGTAGCGCGCGGCCGGATGCGGACGGGCCTCGGCGCCCGCGCGCTCTTCCTCGGTAAAGCAACGGGCCTTGAAGCGGGCGCCGAATCTTTGCAGCGCCCGTTCGATCCGCCGGATGTCGCAAAGATCGGTGCCAACGCCGAGGATCATCGGGTCTTCCGCTTTCGGCCGGTGGCGACCCGGGTACGGTTGCGGGCTTTGGTCATCAGCACGCGCATGCGCCGGATGGATGATTCGAGTCCGGCAAACACCGCCTCGCCCACCAGGAAATGGCCGATATTGAGTTCGACGATGTTCGGAATGGCGGCAATGGCACAGACATTGGCGAAATCGAGTCCGTGGCCGGCGTGGCATTCGAGCCCGATTTTTTCGGCATGGCGGGCGGCGCGGACGATGCGGTTCAGTTCGCGCGCGCGCGCGCCGCGTGGCGCTTCGGCGTAGGCGCCGGTGTGCAATTCAACCACCGGCGCGCCGACGGCCTTGGCGGCGTCCAACTGGCGCACATCGGGCGCGATGAAGAGCGAGACGCGGATGCCGGCTTTCGTCAGGGCGCGGACAAACGGGGCAAGAGAGCCGCGTTGACCGGCGACGTCGAGGCCGCCCTCGGTGGTGCGTTCCTCGCGCCGCTCAGGCACGATACAGGCGGCGTGGGGGCGGATTTTAAGCGCGATCCGGCGCATTTCATCGGTCGCCGCCATTTCGAAATTGAGGGGGTTCCCGCGCGCAACCAGCATCGCCGCCAGGCGGAAAATATCGTTGTCGACGATGTGCCGGCGGTCTTCGCGCAGGTGCGCGGTGATGCCGTCGGCGCCAGCGGTAAGCGCGATTTTCGCCGCGCGCAAAGGATCGGGATGGGCGCCGCCGCGGGCATTGCGGAGCGTGGCCACGTGGTCGATGTTGATGCCCAGGCGAAGCGGCCGCATCGCGCGATCAGCCTCGCGCCCGCTCGACCGAATTGATCGCCGGGGTCGCCCTGAGCGCCGCGATGATGTCGGTGAGGTGCTTGAGGTCCTTGACCTCGATGTCGATCAATATGTCGAAAAAATCCGCCGAGCGGTTGACGATCTTGAGATTCGAGATGTTACCCTCGTTCTTGGCGATGATGGTCGAAAGATCGCCGAGGCTGCCCGGAACGTTCATCACGGTCAGGGTGACGCGGCCGACGTGAACGCCGCCGTCGGTATGATCGATTTCCCAGGAAATATCCAGCCAGCGGCCGGGCTCGTCGGCGAAGGGTTCGAGGTGCTCGCAGTCGATGGTGTGAATGGTCACGCCCTTTCCGGTCGTGACGATGCCGACGATGCGGTCGCCGGGCAACGGATGGCAACAGCCGGCGAAGTGCATCGCCATGCCCGGGATCAAGCCGCGGATCGGAACCGGCGGCGGGCTCTTGTCGGCCCTACGAGTCCGGGCTTTGGCCAGAGAGACAACCTTGGCCCAACCGCTGCGCTTGCGTTTCGAGGCCGGAAAAACCGCCTCGACGACCGTGCGGTGGGGATGGTGGCCGGCGCCGACCGCGCTGATCAAGTCCTCGACACTGGCGGCATCGAAGGTTTTGAGCACGCCGGCAAGGGACTTGTCGGCATATTCATAGCCCTCCTCCTTGAACGCGCGGGTCAGGATCGAGCGGCCAAGCTGAATATATTGACTACGCTCCTGCAAGCGGATGAAACGGCGAATTCCGGCGCGCGCCTTGCCGGTGACCACGAAGCGTTCCCAAGTCGGCGACGGCGTCTGCGCCTTGGATGTGACGATTTCGACCTGATCGCCGTTGGTCAACTCGGTACGCAGCGGCATCATCCGGCCGTTGATCTTGGCGCCGACACAGGTATTGCCGATATCCGAATGCACGGCGTAGGCGAAATCCACCGGCGTCGCACCGAAAGGAAGGGTAATCAAGTCGCCGCGCGGGGTAAAGCAGAAGACCTGATCCCGGAACATCTCCAGCTTGGTATGCTCCAGGAATTCCTCCGGCCCGGAAGCGTTTTCGAGAATATCGAGCAGCTCGCGCAGCCAGCGGTACTGCCGGCCGTCGCGGCGATCGGCGCCTTGCTTATAGACCCAATGCGCGGCGACGCCGTGTTCGTCGATTTCATGCATTTCGCGGGTGCGAATCTGGATTTCGATGCGTTGCTGCTCCGGGCCGAAGACGCCGGTGTGGAGCGAGCGATAGCCGTTGGGTTTGGGTGTCGAGAGATAGTCCTTGAATCGACCCGGCACGACCCGATAAGCGCCGTGCACGGCGCCAAGCGCGCGATAGCAGTCCTCCACCGTATCCACCACCACGCGAAAAGCCATGATGTCGGAAAGCTGCTCGAAGGCGATATTCTTCTGTTGCATTTTGCGCCAGATAGAGTGTGGCGTTTTTTCCCGCCCCGACAGATCGGCCTTGATGCCGGACGCTTGGATCGTCCGACCGAGATGATCCATGATTCGCTGGGGAATATCGCCGCCGCGCTCGCGCAAGAACTTGAGCCGGGCGACGATGCTGGCGTGCCCGTCCGCATTGAGCTCGGCGAAGGCAAGGTCCTCGAGCTCGCTCTTGACCCGTTCCATGCCGATCCGTTCCGCGAGCGGGGCGTAGATATCCATGGTTTCATGGGCGATGCGGCGGCGTTTCTCGGGATCCTCGATGTGGCGCAGCGTGCGCATGTTGTGCAGCCGGTCGGCGAGTTTGACCAACAGGACGCGAATGTCCTGCGACATGGCCAGCACCAGCTTGCGGAAGTTTTCCGCCTGCTTGGCTTGATCGGATTGAAACTCGATGCGGGCGAGCTTGGTGACGCCGTCGACCAGCTTCGCCACTTCGGGGCCGAAATGCTCGTTCACCTCTTCGAGGCTGACGGTGGTGTCCTCGACCACGTCGTGCAGCAGCGCCGTGACGATCGAGGCCGTATCCAGCCTGTAGCCGGTGAGGATGCCAGCGACTTCGAGGGGGTGGGAAAAGTACGATTGGCCCGAATCCCGCACTTGCGAGCCGTGGGCCTTCATGGCGTAGACATAGGCGCGGTTGAGAATGCCTTCGTCCGCGTTCGGGTCGTAGGCCTTGACCTTCTCGACCAGCTCGAACTGACGGATCATCGGCTGTCTTTTACCGGGAGCGCGTCGGCGCCGGCCGCCCCTCGCCGAGGCTGCCGGAGCGGACGCGAGGATTACTCCTCGGTTCCCTCCGCGCCTGCCGTGGGTTCGGTCACGGCGGTTTCGGCGCCGGCCGCCAGGGGCTCCTCGGCATCCAATTCGCCTGCGTCGATGTCTTCTTCGTCGAGATCGGCATCCTCGCCCATTTCAATTACCGCGGCCGTCTGGGAGGCCTGGACCATCTGTAGGGTCATTTCTTGCTGCATGGCAGCCATGTCCACGGTTTCCTCGACCGGTTCGTCGCTCTCGACGTTCTTTTGCAGGCTGCGGATCAACGACTCCTCGATTTCCGCCGTGTTCACGGTCGCTTCCGCGATCTCGCGCAGCGCCACCACCGGGTTCTTGTCGTTGTCCCGATCCACCGTCATCGCGGAGCCCGAGGAAATGCCGCGGGCGCGCTGGGAGGCCAGCATCACGAGTTCGAAGCGGTTGGGAACCTTGAGGATGCAATCCTCGACCGTTACGCGAGCCATTGATTGTAACTCCTTGAATTCAAAAAATAATACACAGTCTAAATCGTACGCCCCGCGCTTAAGGCCTGATGCTCTGGGAGTTTTATATATGGGGACCGGTCATGGGAGGCAAGGCAAATGCGCTTATCCGAGGCAAATCGGCCAGGAAAATCAGCGCGGTCCGGTTAACCGGACCGCTCGTCGGTTATTTCCGGGAGCGGGCCTTCCTGCTCCCATTCGGTTCCATGGAGACCCGGGGCGGGCGGCATACGCAAGATCGCCTGACCGTGGGGGAGCGACCAGGCCAGCCATTCCGGCGAGCGGCCGCTCGCCGGATGACGCCAGTCCGGAGCGATTTCGAGTAACGGCAGGATGACAAACGCCCGCCCGGCCATCCGGGGATGGGGCAGGCACGGGCCATCGGCGCCGTCGGCCACTTGGCCGCAGTAATCGAGCAGGTCGAGATCGAGGGTGCGGTCGGCGTTGGCGACGGTGCGCGCACGCCCGAAGGCGCGCTCGATCTTGAGCAGAAGGGCGAGGATCTGGGCGGGAGCAAGGTCGGTGTCCACGTCTGCGACCGCGTTGACGAACCAAGGCTGGTCGGAGGCCGGAACCGGCGCCGAGCGCCACCACGACGAACAGGCGCGAATTTTCACGCCTGACCGGCCAAGCGCGGCGAGCGCCGCGCCGCAAGTGGCGCGCGGCGGCCCAAAGGCGGATGGAATGTTGGCGCCGATGCCGAGAAGGATCAAACGATTATCCCTTTAATCGCCGTTGTTTTGGTCCGTTTCCGGCTCTTGCCATCGGACCCGGAACCCCCCAAGCTGAGGGCGCCCATAAAGATATAAGGCGCGTCCCCGCGTGTGTCGGATTTGCGGGAAATTCGATAATACGTACCCATTGAACGCAAAGGATTTGAAAACATGATCTTCTATCCGCAGGAAAAAATTGCCCTTTTTATCGATGGTTCCAACCTTTACGCGGCGGCGCGCGGGCTTGGCTTCGATATCGACTACCGGAAGCTGCTCGAATACTTCGCCAGCAAAGGTCTTCTTATCCGCGCGTTCTACTATACCGCGTTGGTGGAGGACCAGGAGTATTCCCCCATCCGCCCCCTGGTGGATTGGCTCGATTACAACGGCTACACCATGGTCACCAAGCCGACCAAGGAATTCACCGACGCCCAGGGCCGGCGCAAGATCAAGGGCAACATGGACGTGGAGCTCGCGATCGACGTCATGGAAATGGCCCAGCACCTCGACCATGTGGTCCTGTTTTCCGGCGACGGCGATTTCCGCCGGCTGGTCGAGGCGGTCCAGCGCAAGGGCGTGCGCGTCACGGTGGTCAGCACCATCCGTTCGCAGCCGCCCATGGTCGCCGACGAATTGCGCCGCCAAGCCGATACGTTCCTGGAATTGCAGGAACTTCAGCCGCACATCGCCCGCGCCGCCCGTCCGGTTCCTCCGGGCGGCGAAGCCCCCCGCGAGGGACGCGAATTTCGCGAGCGTCCGGCCGGGGGTCTGACTCCGGCCAACGCCGTCGATCTCTAGTTCCGGAGCATTTTCGTTAGCGGGAGGTTTCGACATGAGCCCCCGTGTCCGAACAACCGGCAATTCATTTCCGCCCGGCGGCGAACGCCGCTCAGACAAAAGGCCGGGTGAGAAAGATGCCGCCGGGTCATTGGTTTTGGGCGCCTGCGCGCCCGGCGCCACTCCGCCCGCCGACTGCGGCCGTTGCCCGCGCTTGACCGATTTTCGCCTCGCCAACCGCCGCGCGAATCCCGGCTGGCATAACGCGCCGGTCGCCTCGTTCGGCGAACTCGGTGCGGAACTGTTGATTGTCGGTCTGGCGCCGGGCTTGCGCGGGGCGAATCGCACCGGTCGGCCCTTTACCGGCGATTTTGCCGGCGATCTTCTCTACCGCACCCTCGCGAAGTTCGGCTTCTCGAACGGGACTTATGGCGCGGATGCGGCCGACGGTTTCACCCTCGAGGGCGCGCGGATCACCAACGCGGTTCGCTGCGTGCCGCCTGAAAACAAGCCGACCGGATCGGAAATCGCGACGTGCCGGCCGTTCCTCGCCGCCGAGATCGCCGCCATGTTGCGGCTCAAAGCGATCCTCGCGCTCGGCACCGTCGCGCACGACTCCGTGCTCGCCGCCGAGGGGGTGCGGAAATCGGCGCACCGATTCGCACATGGGGCGCGCTATTGCTTGCCGACCGGGCGGTGGCTGTTGGACAGCTATCACTGCTCTCGCTACAACACCAACACCGGCCGGCTGACCGAGGCGATGTTCGTCGATGTCGTCGCGGCGGCGCGTCAAGTTCTGAAAACAGCCGGGTAACGGCGGCCGCTACTTTTTCTTTTTATTCTTTGCGAGCGGTGCCTTTTTCTTCTTGTCGTCGCGATCGAGCAAGTCATGGAGATGGACGATCGCGTATTCCCAGTCGGCTTCGTCCACCCGCGCTTGGCTTGCGCTGCGCCAAGCACTTAGCGCGGTCGCGTAATTGGGGAAAATGCCAACGACGTTTAGGGCGTCGACATCGACGAAATCGATTCCGCGGGGATCGGCGACGCGCCCGCCGAAAACGAGGTGAAGGAGCGATTGACTCATGCAGGGCCCTCAGGTTGAAGAACACCGGATCGATCCACCACCTTACACGGAAACGCGCCCGGCGGCGAGTGTCGCCGGGGTCATCGTCGCGACGACCTTGGTTCAGGCGTTCGTATCCTGGGCGGCGGTGGTGCTGCCCTCGATCGCGCCCGCATTTGCCCAGGCGTTCACCCTCTCCCCTGCCCTCATCGGATTCCAGGTGAGTCTCGTTTACGGCGGTGCGATCCTGACGTCGGCCTTCGCCGGCGGCATGGTGCGCCGCTACGGTGCCTGCCGGACGAGCCAGATTGCGCTCGTGCTTTCGGCCGCGGGATGCGCGCTGATCGCGCTGCCGACGTTGATCGTGCTTCCGCTCGCGTCATTGTCGATCGGGTTCGGCTACGGGCTCACCAACCCGGCCGCCGCCCATCTGATCGCGCGCCTCGGCGCCGCGCGCCATCGCAATATCCTGTTTTCGGCGAAGCAGACCGGAGTGCCGCTCGGGGGCGTGATCGCGGGCATGCTCGCTCCGCCGGCGGCGGTGGCGTTCGGCTGGCAGGCGGCGCCGTTGATGGCGGCCGCGGCCTGTGTGGTTCTCGGCCTCGCACTGCAATCGGTACGGGCGCGCTGGGATTTAGACCGGGACCGGTCCGCCCCAATCGCGGACCGTCCCTTCGCGGGGGTAACGCTGGTCTGGGGCGACACCATCCTCAGGCGCATCGCGCTGATGTCGTTCTGCTATTCGCTGGCCCAGGTCTGTCTGACCACGTTCTTGGTGACGCTGCTGGTCGAGGAAGCGGGATTCGCCCTGGTCGCCGCCGGGTTCGCGCTCGCGCTGGTGCAGGCGGCGAGCGTCGGCGGCCGGCTGTTCTGGGGCTGGGCGGCGGACCGGATCGGACACGGGCTCGCCCTTCTTACCGCCCTTGGCCTGATGACGGCGGTTTGTTCGCTCGCGGTCGCGGGATTGACGCAAGTGCTCGGCGCCGGGCTGCTGGTCGCTCTTTTCGTCGTGTTCGGCTTCGCCGCGGTCGGATGGAACGGTGTTTATCTCGCAGAAGTGGCGCGCCTCGCCGGGGCCAAGGCCGGCGAGGCCACCGGCGGCTCGCTCGTCATCACATTCGCCGGCGTTCTCGTCGGGCCCGCGTTGTTCAGCTTGATCGTCGCGGGGATCGGCGGTTACGCCGCCGCCTTCGCCGCGGTGGCGGCGGTGGCGCTTATTGGCGTGGGGTTTGCCCCCGTGCGCGAACGCGCCGGATTACAATAATCCGGCGGCGCCCGGTTTTTTTACTATTGGCGGCCTGCGCCGCCGGGCGGCAGAATCGCCTCGACCGCCGCCGTGACCCTGGACGCGAGCGGATCGGTCGGGGTCGAAAACCAGTCGGCGAGCCGCCCGTCCGGCGCGATCAGGTACTTGTGGAAATTCCAGCGTGGGACGGCAAGCATGCCGCCCTCGGCCGCCGCCCATTTGTAGAACGGGTGGGCGCCGTCGCCCTTGACCGTTTCTTTGGCGGCGAGTGGAAAATCGACCGCGAAGTTGGTCGTGCAGAATTTCTTGATGTCGGCTTCGGCGCCGGGCTCTTGCCCGCCGAAATCGTTGGACGGCACGCCCAGCACGACCAAGCCCCGGTCGCGATAGCGCCGCCAGAGTTCCTGGAGATTGGTGTATTGCGGGGTGTAGCCGCACTGCGAAGCAGTATTGACCACCAGCACGGCCTTGCCTTTGAAGCTTGCGAGCGGAATTTCGCCGCCTTCGATGGCGCGGAAAGCGAAGTCGTGCGCATTCGCGGCTAAGCCTGAGCGCGGGCGCAGCAGCGCGGCGGCGGCGGCGAAGGCAATCACGGCGCGGCGGGTGAATTCAGCCATAACGCTCCTCATCCCAGGGGTCTCCGTTGTTGTGATAGCCACGCAGTTCCCAAAACCCGGGCCGGTCCTCGGCGTGGAACGAAATCTGGCGCACCCATTTGGCGCTTTTCCAGAAATAAAGCGACGGAATCACGATCCGCACCGGGCCGCCGTGCTCGCGGGTGATCTCGGTACCGTTCCAGGCGCGCGCCAAGAGCGCGGCCGGTTCGGCGAACCGTTCGAGGGGCACGTTGGTGGTGTAGCCGTCGTGGGAGTGGAAGACGACGAAACGGGCCTTCGGCTTGGGCCGCACGACGGACAGAAAATCCTTCGTCGCCACCCCCGCCCAGCGACTGTCGTAGAGCGACCAGGTGGTCACACAATGGATGTCGGCGACGATGTCGGTCTGGGGCTGGGCGAGAAAATCGTTCCAGGTCCAGACCACGGGGTTTTCGACCGCGCCGTTGACGGTGAGTTTCCAACGATCCTTGGGGACATGGGGCTGGACGCCGAGATCGAGCACCGGCCATTTCTTGACCACATTCTGACCGGGGGGCAGCTTGCGCTTGCCGTCGGCGGTGCGATACGGATTTGCAGCGGGCGCTTCCGCCGGTTTGGTCTTGTCCGATGGGCGCCGTCCGATTGATGGCGCTTCTCGCGCGCCATCTTTTCCTTGGCCTGCACGAGCTTTTCCTTGATCGCGCCAAGGATCGTTCCCGGCGCGTCGCCGAGAAGGGCTTGGTATCTTTCGTCGTCCCGGTCCATGGCCGATCATGTCATGGAGCGTCCGGGGGGTGTAAATCACTTTTTGGGGAGAGGGCGCGCGCTGGCCTTTCGGCCACGACGTCTGCCATCGTTCCTTATTCCTTCCCTTTCCCCCGCATCAATCGCGCCTGCTCGCGCTTCCAGTCGCGTTCCTTGATCGCCTCGCGCTTGTCGCCCTTGTGTTTGCCGCTGGCAAGCGCGAGATCGACCTTGGCCCGCCCGCGCTTGTTGAAGTAGATCGAAAGCGGCACTAGCGTCTTGCCTTCGCGCGTCACCGCGCCGAGCAGTTTCCGCATCTCGCGCTTGTGGACGAGAAGCTTGCGCGCCCGCCTAGGCTCGTGGTTGACCCGGCTCGCGGCGTATTCGGGGATGTGGGCGTTGAGGAGGTAAAGCTCGCCGTCCTTCTCGCCGGCGTAGGCCTCGCCGATGCTGGCGCGGCCCTCGCGCAAGGACTTGACCTCGGTTCCGGTCAATTGAATCCCACTCTCGAGCGTGCTCTCGATCAGGTAATCGTGACGGGCACGCCGGTTCTGGGCGGCGAAGCGGCGCGGCGCGGCGTCTTTGGCCATTCGTCTAGTTGAGCAGGCCGGTGGCCTGCATCGCGGCGCGAACTTTCCCTCGTCCGGCTTCGGACAGGGGAGCAAGAGGCAGGCGCACGTCGGGCGCGCATTTGCCGAGCAGATGCAAGGCGTACTTGGCCGGAACCGGGTTGGATTCGCAGAACAGGTCGATATGCAGTGGCATCAACCGTTGCTGCAAGGCGATCGCCTCCTGCGTCTTGTTCGCGCGCCAGAGCTTCTGCACCTCGGCGCACATCCGGGGCGCGACGTTGGCGGTGACGGAAATGCAGCCGTGCCCGCCGCCGGCGAGGAAATTGACCGCGGTGCCATCCTCGCCCGACATCTGGCAGAACTTGTCGCCGGCCGCCATGCGGGTTTTCATCGGCCGGGTCAGGTCCATGGTCGCGTCCTTGACACCGACGATGCGGGGCAGCTTGGCGAGCCGCGCCATCGTTTCGACCGACATGTCCACCACGCTGCGCGGCGGGATGTTGTAAATGAGGATCGGAATGTCCGCCGCGTCGTGGATCGCCTTGAAGTGGAGGTACATCCCCTCCTGGGTCGGCTTGTTGTAATAGGGCGTGACCACGAGCGCGGCGTCGGCGCCCGCTTTCTTGGCGTGGCGTGTCAACGCGATGGCCTCGTCCGTGGCGTTGGAGCCGGTGCCCGCGATCACCGGGCGGCGTCGCCCTGAGGCCTCGACGCACAGCTCGACCACGCGCATGTGTTCTTCGTGGCTGAGCGTCGGCGATTCGCCGGTGGTGCCGCACGGCACCAGCCCGTCGGTTCCCTCCGCGATCTGCCACTCCACCAACGCCTGGAACGCGGATTCGTCCACATGGCCGTTCTTGAACGGCGTAACAATGGCGACGAAGGACCCGTGAAACATGGTAATTTGCTTTGTTAGCGATGCTTGAACACTTCGGGCGGACGATACCGTCCGAGCGCGGATGGAGCAAGCGGCCGGGATTGCGACTTTTGACCCCGACCGGACCTTGAGCGTTGGCCCGGCAGAAGCCTAGAATCCTTGGCAACAGACCTTCAGGAGAATGGATGATCGCGTATCTTAGGCGAATGGCGCCCGCGGCTCTTAGGCGAATAGCGCCCGCGGCTCTTAGGCGAATGGCGCCTGCCGCCCTACTCGCCGGTTTTCTTAGCTCGGCCGCCGCTGGAGCGGCGCCGGCCGCGAGTCCGGCCGCGTTACCCCCCGAGCTTTTCGTCAGCGCGTCCGACGCCAAGATCGCGCACACCGCGTTTCAGGCGGTCAACGCCGGGCAATGGGCCAAGGCCGAACTCACCGCCCGCGGCGCCAAGGACCCGATGCTGCTCAAGCTCGTCCAATGGCTCGGGCTGGTGCGCGAAGGCGTGCCGGTGCCGTTCTTCGGCGTCGCCCGCTTCTACGAGGAGAATCATCACTGGCCGATGCAGACCCAGCTTCGCCGCCGGGTCGAGGAATCGATCGGTTCGGACGTGCCGCCCGCCACCGTGCTCGATTGGTTTCATCGTCATCCACCGGGCAGCGCCATCGGCAAGATGCGCTATGCCGAGGCCTTGATGGCGACCGGAACGCCGGAGCGCGGCAAGGCGCTACTGAAGGAAGCTTGGATCTCGGGCTCGTTTCCCAAGACGCAGGAAAGCGCGATCCTCAAGCGCCACGGCAACCTCCTGACTATTGAGGATCACGCGCGGCGCCTCGACCGCTTGCTGTGGGACGGCAAGGTGGAAGAGGCCCGCCGCCTGATGTGGCGGGTGGACCCGGCCCAGCGCGCTCTCGCCGAGGCGCGCCTCATGCTGCGTCACCGCCAGGGCAACGTGGATCGCTTGGTTGCGCGCGTGCCGCCGGAGCTGCAACAGGACCCCGGGCTGCTGTACGAACGAGCGCGCTGGCGCCGCGTCAAGGGCAAGTACCAGGAAGCGCGGGAAGTTTTCGACAATCCGCCCCAAGACCTGGAGCGCGCCGATCTCTGGTGGCAAGAACGCGCCATTCTCGCTCGCCGGGGCTTGCGCGAAGGGCATGTCAGCGACGCCTACCGGCTGGTCAAGGCGCACGGCCTTTCGCCGGCCGAGACCGCGCCCTATGCCGAGGCCGAATGGCTGGCGGGTTGGATCGCGCTCCGCTTCCTGCAAGACCCGGCGCTGGCGATCGGTCACTTCAAGGCGATGCACGGCGCGGTCGTTTATCCGGTGAGCAAGGCGCGCGGCGCCTATTGGATCGCGCGCGCGGCCGAGGCGATGAAAAATACGCAGGAATCGGCGACCTGGTATCGCGCCGCCGCGACCCAATCCACCGTTTTCTATGGCCAGCTGGCGGCGGCGAAACTCGGGATCGATTCGCGGCTCAAGCTCCCGGTCGAGCCGGAGCCGACCTCCGGCGAGGCCCAGGATTTCAAGGTGCACGAACTCTCCCGTGCGGCGCGGCTTCTCCACGCGCTCGGGTATACCGACGAAGTGCGGCCCTTCATCCTTCAGCTCGCCGAGGTCAAGGACACGCCCGGCTGGCGGCGCATGGCCGCGGGCCTGGCGCGCACCTTGAAACGCGAGGAAGTGGCGATCCAAGTCGCCAAGCGCGCCAGCCGCAGCGGCGTCGAGTTGACCGATTCAGGCTATCCGACGCTGCGCCTGCCGGCGCTACCCGCCGACGGCAAGGGGCGATCCATGCCCGACGCGTCGCTCGTATTGGCGGTCGTGCGCCAGGAAAGCGCGTTTCAGGTGGACGCCATCAGCCGCGCCGGCGCGCAAGGGTTGATGCAATTGATGCCCAAGACCGCGAGCGAAACCGCCCGCGCGCTGAATATCTCCCACGCTCCGGGCCGCATGTCGGAGCCGGAATACAACCTCAAGCTCGGCCAAGCCTACCTGCGCGACATGATCTCCGAATTCGGAGGTTCATACTTGCTGGCGTTGGCGGCCTACAATGCGGGGCCGAAACGCGCGCGCGAGTGGCTCAAGGCTCACGGCGATCCGCGCGCCGGGGTCGAGGAAGCGGTGGACTGGATCGAGATGATTCCCTTCGAGGAAACGCGCAATTACGTGCAGCGGGTTCTGGAAAACCTCCAGGTCTATCGGCTCAAAGGCAACGGCGGTTCGCACGAGGCTCAGCTTGCCGAGCGGGATTTGAGGCGATAAAGAAGGTCTTATGGTTAAAAGGGCCAAGCCGATTCGCGGCATCAAGGCGTGTGTCTTCGACGCCTACGGCACGCTGTTCGACGTAGCGGCGGCGGCGAAGGCCGCCGCCGACGATCTCGGCGACAAGTCGGGACCGCTCGCCGAAATCTGGCGGACGAAGCAGTTGCAGTACACTTGGCTCAGAAGCCTGATGGACGACTACGCCGATTTCTGGAAACTGACCGGCGCTGCGCTCGACTACGCCTTGGCGGCAACGGGGATGAAGGGCGATCCGGCGCTGCGCCGGAAGCTGATGGAACTCTACCGCGCCCTGGGCGCTTATCCCGATGCCGTCGCTACTTTGCACGCGCTCAAGAACGCAGGTCTAAAGACCGCGATTCTTTCCAACGGTTCGCCCGCGATGTTGCGCGCGGCGGCGAAAAGCGCGGGCCTTGCTCCCCTGCTCGACCACGTGCTGTCGGTGCATCCCTTGAAAATCTACAAGCCCGATTCGCGCGTTTATCGTCTCGCGACCCGGACTCTCAAAGTTGGTCCGGCGGCGATTTGCTTTGTCTCCGCCAACGGCTGGGACGCCTGGGCCGGCGCGCGCTTCGGCCTGCGCTCCGTCTGGATCAACCGGACCGGCGCCCCGCCGGAAAACCTGCCGGGCAAGATCGCGGCGCAAGCGCGGGTGCTGGCCGACGTGCCGCGGCTGCTCGGCTTATGACGGAGTCCCCATCTCCTTCTTTCCGCGAACGGCACTTCACCAGCCGCGACGGACTAAACCTTTACTTTCGCGATTCCGGCGATCCGTTCGCGCCACGCACGCCGGTTTTGTGCCTTCCCGGCCTGACGCGCAATTCGCGCGACTTTGGCCTGCTCGCCCGGCGCCTGTCCGCGACACGGCGGGTGTTGTGCCCCGATTACCGCGGCCGCGGCCAATCCGACCACGACCCCGATTGGCGCAACTATCACCCGCGGACCTACATCGAGGATATTCGTCATCTTCTGACCGTCACCGGCGTTGGCCGGGTGGTGGCGATCGGAACGTCCATGGGGGGGATTCTGGCCGCTGGAATGGCGGCGGCGATGCCGACCGCTCTGGCCGGAGCCGTGATCAACGATGTCGGGTCCGAGATCGGCATCCGGGGGCTGGAACGAATCGTCTCCTATATGCAGGACACGGACCCGCTCCCCGACTGGAACGCGGCGGTGGCTAAGCTGCGCGCGAATTTCCCCAATCTGCCGGCCTACGCCGACGGCGACTGGCTGAAAATCGCGCAAGCGACCTATCGCGAAAGCCGCGACGGCCTGCTCCGTCCCGATTGGGACACGCGGCTGGTGAAACCGTTGCTGGCGGGCGGCACCGAGGGCTATAACTTGATCGCGATGTTTTCAGCGCTTCGCGCGGTGCCGGTGCTGCTGGTGCGGGGCGAGCGTTCCGATGTCCTCCATGCGGATGCATTCGAGCGCATGGGCACGCTGCTTCCTTCCGCGCGGCGGCTGACGGTTCCCGGCGTCGGCCACGCGCCCAGCCTCTCCGAGCCGGTCGCCGAGGATGCCCTCGATGAATTCCTCAATTCCCTCTGAGTTACCCACCTACGACGACATCAAGGACGCCGCGGGGCGCCTGCACGGATTCGCGATCGAGACTCCGCTGCTCGAATCTCCCCTGCTCAATGACGAACTCGGCTATCGCCTGCTGATCAAGGCCGAAGTCCTCCAGCGCACCGGTTCGTTCAAATTTCGCGGCGCCTACAACCGCGTGTCCCGCCTTTCGCCCGAGGAACGCCGGCGCGGCGTGGTCGGATTCTCGTCGGGCAACCACGCCCAAGGAGTCGCGGCGGCGGCGAAGCTGGTCGGAACTCCGGCGGTGATCATCATGCCCAAGGCCGCGCCGGCGATGAAGGTCGCCAACACACGAGCTTATGGCGCCGAGGTGGTTCTGTACGATCGGGCAAACGAAGATCGGGAAGCCATCGGCGAAAGGCTCGCCCGCGAGCGCGGCCTGACCTTGGTCCGGCCGTTCGACGATTTTCACGTCATCGCCGGCCAGGGCACCGGCGGCCTCGAGATCGCACGCGCCGCGCGCGCCCGTGGCCTCCGGCTCGACGCGGTTCTGGTGCCTTGCGGCGGCGGCGGCCTGACCGCAGGGCTCGCGCTCGCGCTGGAGGCGGAATCGCCCGGCACCGAGGTTTGGGCGGTGGAGCCCGCCGGCTGGGACGACTGGAAACGCTCGTTCGCGTCGGGAAAGATCGAACGCGCCGACGGACGTGGCAGTTCGTTCTGCGACGCGCTGCTGACGCCTTCACCCGGCGCGATGACGTTTGCCATCAACCGCCGCCTCGTTCGCGGTGCGCTCGACGTGGACGACGCAGCGGTGATGAAGGCGATGGCGCTGGCTTGGCGCCACTTCAAGCTGGTGGTCGAGCCGGGCGGCGCGGTCGCGCTCGCCGCGGTTCTGGCCGGCGCTCTACCGGTCAAGGGCCGTACGATTTGTGCGGTTTGCTCGGGTGGCAACGTGGAGGCGGCGGTATTTCGCACCGCGCTCGAACGATTCGCGTAATCGGAATAGTTAGCCGGAGTGATCCTTAGCTTCGGCGGGAACACTTCTGCCAGTTACGCGCGCAAGGGGCGATGGGGGGGCTTGCGTCGCCGACGGCTGGGCGGAAACCGCACGCGGCTCGGTCATGCGCTTGCAGTTGCCTTCGAGGAAGGCGCCGGTTTCGATCGACATCGACTCGTGCAGAATATCGCCGACGACGTGCGCGGTACGGGAAAGATGAACGACGCGCGATTTGATCAAGCCGTTGATCCGGCCGTGAATTTGGATTTGTTCGGCGAGAAGTTGACCTTTGATGTCGGCGCTTTCGCCGACCAGGACCGATTTGGCGCGGACGTCGCCTTCGACCGTGCCGTCGATCTGAACCTCTCCCTGGCTGGAGATATCGCCGACGATGCGCATGTCCGCGCTGAGGATGGAGGGCGCGGGCGCGGGCGGCGGCGTGCCGATGGAAGGCGGTTTTTTATTCCTTGAAAATATGACGGCCGGCCTTGATGAAATTCATGGGGTTCTTAGGCTTGTCCTTGAACATGATTTCGTAATGCAGGTGCGAGCCGGTGCTGCGCCCCGTGTTGCCGACCAGACCGATGACTTGGTTAAAGGTCACCTTATCGCCTTTTTTCACCATGGTCTTATCGAGATGGCCGTAACGCGTGCGGATGCCATTGTCATGATCGATCTCGATCAGACGGCCGTACTTGTCCTGGAAGCCGGCGAAGGTGACCACGCCCAGCGCCGGGGCGTACACCGGCGAGGATTTCGGCGCGCCAAGATCGACCCCGTAATGAGCCGCCCACATGCCGTTGATGGGGTCCATGCGCTTGCCGAAGGGGCTGTTGATGGCATAGCTGGTAAGCGGCGCGGTAAGCGGAACCCGCTGCATCACGGCTTGCAGCGATTCCCAGCGGAGGAGCTGGCGCGACAACGCCTCCATCTCGATGGCGATCGGGTCGGATTCGTCCTCGCTCAACGGAGGGGACTTGAGCGGGATGAAGGGACCGCCCTGCCCTTTCCGTCTCTTGGCGGCGGGCGTGGCGAGCAATTGGTCGGGTTCGAGGCCCGCGATCTGAAGGACCTTTTCGGTCGATTCGATGAATCCCGAAGTGCGCTCGGCGAGCTGGCGGACGGATTCAAGTTGCGTCTCGCGTATGGATGAAAGTTTACTTTCCGTCTCGCGCATCTGGCGGCGCAGGTTGTTGGATTCGAACAACGCCTGATTGCGCTCCGCGAGAGCGGTTTGCAGGTCGTTCTCCTTGCTGGTCAGGCTACCCTTGAGGGTGAAATTGCGGCTGGCGAGGGACTGCATGTTGTTTTCGATCTCGACCAGCTGGGTCCTGAGCTTTTCGCGCGCCGCGGCCATCAATTCGCGTTCCTGCTCGGTGGCGCGAAGTTGCGTTTCGACCGTGGAGATGTTCTTCTGGAGTTGCGCGCCCTGCTCGCGCAGACTCGAGGAGAAGACGCTGGTTTCCTCGATCTCGCGGGTGATGGCGTTAAATTTCTTTTGGTATTCCGCGACCTCGCCCAACAAGGTGCGGTAAGCCAGCCGGGCGGTGGAGATCTGGTCGTCCTTGAAGGCGACGATTTGGGTGTGAAGCAGGAATTGGACCGACGCGAATCCGCCCCAACCCGCAAGACCTAACAGAAGAACAGAGACGATGACCTGAGCGCGTTGGGAAACGCGCAGGTGTGAAACGCGCCCCTCGGCCCGCACCATGAACTGCCGTTCCGGAAACATTCGGTCGAGGCGAATCTGAAGGCGCTCGCGCCAATCCGCCCGCCGCCCTGAAGCCGACTGGAATCGCATCGGTTTCCGCACGTCTCCCTCATCCTCCGCCTTGGACCGGCCGCCGATTTAAAGATCGGTCTTAGGTCCTGGTCTCGGTTTCTCCGGGACGGCATCGTCCCTGGACGCACGATTGATACCGCGCTTCGGCCAAGCGGATTCATCCCGTGAAGGCTGGATTTGCCGGCCAGACAATCCGAGGACCGTACCGATACCCCTTATTGCTGGCAAGCCTCTCCATCGCTCCGCACCCAGCGGAAAGCGCATTCGAATCAACCCCGTCTTTTCTTTCTGTTTCAATCGGTTGAAGAAGAGGCTTGGGATCGGAGACAAATCCGTCCGGCTGGAGCGGGCCGCGTGTGAGGGATATGCTTTCCCCATGAGCGAAGGCGATTCCACAGATGCCGGGAAAGCCCCCGAATTCGGACCCCGCCATCCGGCATGGCAACTGGCGACTTGGTTCGGCGCGGGCCTCATGCCCAAGGCCCCCGGTACGTGGGGCTCGCTCGCGGCCGTTCCTTTCGCCTACGGCATCCATTATCTGGCGGGTTCGATCGGGCTTTTGGTTGCCGCTTGCGTCCTGTTCGCGCTCGGCATTTGGGCGGCGGAAGAGTTTAGCCGCCGCACCGGAACCAAGGATCCTCAGGCGGTGGTGGTGGACGAAGTAGCGGGGCAATGGCTCGCCCTCGTTCCCGCCGGAGGCGATATTCTCTTCTACGCGGCTGGATTTCTCCTGTTCCGTTTCTTCGACATCTGGAAGCCCTGGCCTGCATCGTGGGCGGATCGGCGCGTCGAAGGGGGACTGGGGATCATGCTCGACGACATGATCGCGGGCGTTTATTCGGCTATAGTGCTGTGGGCGGTAGTGGCCCTGATCGCTCAGGTGCTATGACGACGATCTTTCCCAAGTCGCTCACCGATATCGCCGAGGAGGCCCTGGACACCTGCCGCGGCTCCGGGCTCATGCTGGCGGTCGCGGAATCCTGCACCGGCGGGATGATCGTGGCGTGTCTGACGTCAATCCCCGGCGCCTCGGCGGTGCTCGATCGAGGCTTCGTCACCTACACCAATCGCTCCAAGCAGGACATGCTGGGCGTGCCGCCGCACCTGTTCGCCACCGTCGGCGCGGCGAGCGAGGAGGTCGCCCGCGCCATGGCCGAAGGGGCGATCGAACGCTCCCAGGCGCACGTCAGCGTCTCGGTCACCGGGATCGCCGGGCCCGGCGGCGCGACCGTGGGCAAGCCGGTCGGCCTCGTCCATATGGCGTGCGCGCACAAGGACCGCGCCACACTCCACGAGCGCCACGTCTTTTCCGGCGACCGTGACGCGGTGCGCCGCCAAGCGACCGAGGCGGCGTTCAGGCTTTTGTTGCGGCAAGTGGAAAATTGAGCGGATAAATCAGCCGCGCGGACCATACATCGCCCGCGCCCTGCGCTCGAACGCCTCGACCATGCGGTTCACCGCCTTGTTGAAGACGACGGTGATGGCCTTTTCGAGAAGGCCCGAGCGAAACTCGAAATCGATGTAGAAATCTATGGCGCAGCCGTTGGGAGCGCGCTCGAACACCCAGTGGTTGCTGAGGAACCTAAACGGGCCTTCCTGGTAGGCAACGTCGATGCGCATATGCGGCCGATC
>SHWG01000131.1 GCA_009693905.1 Rhodospirillales bacterium
ACGATTGCCTGCGGCGACGGCGCGCTCCGCTTGCTTAACCTCCAGCGCGCGGGCCGCGAGCCCCTCGACGCCGCCGCCTTCCTGCGCGGATTCCCGCTCCCTCCGGGCACGGTATTGCCCTGATGCCGCGCTATCGCTTGCTCCTCGAATACGACGGCGGACCCTTCGTCGGCTGGCAACGCCAGGACAACGGACTCTCGGTCCAGGAAGTTCTCGAAGGAGCGATCTTCGCCCTTTGCGGCGAACCCACGGCGACCGTCGCGGCCGGCCGCACCGACGCCGGCGTGCACGCGCGGGGCCAGGTCGTCCACTTCGATCTCGCGCGCGAGTTTCCGCCCGAAACGATACGCGACGCCCTCAACTTCCACATGAAGCCGCACCCGGTCGCGGTGCGCGAGGCCGCCGTCGCCCCGGCCGATTTCCACGCCCGCTTCTCGGCCAAATCCCGCGCCTACGTCT
Organism: Rhodospirillales bacterium; assembly: GCA_009693905.1. Taxonomy (GTDB): domain Bacteria; phylum Pseudomonadota; class Alphaproteobacteria; order Rhodospirillales; family 2-12-FULL-67-15; genus 2-12-FULL-67-15. The sequence continues at coordinate 460 of SHWG01000131.1, forward strand.
ATCGCATCGCCAACCGCCGGGCGCGCCTTGCGCTCGACTTCGGGCGCAAGTGGTGGGTGTCCGTGCCCTTGGATGCCGCCGCGATGCACGCGGCGGCGGGCGTTCTGGTGGGCCGGCACGACTTCACCACCTTCCGCGCCGCGCTTTGCCAGGCGCAATCTCCGGTCAAGACCTTGGATGTTCTCACCGTCGAAACCGCGGGCGAGGACATCGTCGTTTCCGCCCGGGCGCGCTCGTTCCTGCACCATCAGGTGCGCAACATCGTCGGCACGTTGCGCTTGGTGGGCGAAGGAAAATGGACGACGGCGGACGTTGGCGCCGCGCTCGAAGCCCGCGACCGCGCCAAGGGCGGCCCGACCGCGCCGCCGGAAGGGCTTTATCTGGTCGAGGTAACGTATTAGCGGGCGGCGAAGAATCGCTTCAGGATCAGAGAGTAGATTTCCGTCAGGCGGTGCAGGTCCTCCAACGCCATCCATTCGTCGACCTTGTGGGAGGTGGCGTTGACGCCGCCGAACTCGACCACCGGGCAGTAATCCTTGATGAAGCGCGCGTCCGACGTGCCGCCGTGGGTGCCGAGCTCGGGCGCGCGCCCGGCAACCTCGCGGACCGCGTCCACGACCAGGCGGCTCAAAGCGCCGGGCGGGACGACGAACGGCTCGCCGGTCACATGCATGGAAAGATCGAACTTGCCGCCGACGCCGGCAATCCGTTCGGCCAAGAGCTTCTTCAGGGACTCGCCCGAGTGGCGATCGTTGAAGCGGACGTTGAAACGCGCCTGGGCCTTGGCCGGCGTGACGTTGGTCGCCGGGTTGCCGACGTCGATCGAAGTGATCGCGACGCCCGAGGGCTGGAAGTGGGCCGAGCCGGAATCGAGCGGGATGTCCGCGACCGCGGACAACATCTTCAAAAGCCTCGGGATCGGATTGTCGGTCGCCTCGGGGTAGGCCGAATGGCCCTGGACGCCATGGACGCCGAGCGTCGCGTTGAGGCTGCCGCGCCGGCCGATCTTGGCCATTTCGCCGAACACCTTGGGGCTGGTCGGCTCGCCGACCAGGCAGGCGTCGAACTTTATTCCTTCGGCGGCGAGCGTCTTCAGGACCTTGGCGGTGCCGTTGATCGAAGGGCCTTCCTCGTCCCCGGTGATGAGCAGGCTGATCGAGCCCGGAATCTTTCCGCCGTTCTCGGCTGTGAAGCGGGCGCACGCCGCGACGAAAGCGGCGATCGCGCCTTTCATGTCGCTTGCGCCTCGGCCGTAGAGCCGTCCGTTCTTCACCTCGGCGGCGAACGGGTCCACGGTCCAGCCCGAGCGGTCGCCGACCGGCACCACGTCGGTGTGCCCGGCGAAGCAGAAATGCGGCGCGGCCGAACCGAGGCGGGCGTGGAGATTGTCCACGTCGGGGGTTCCGGCTTCGGCGAACGGCAGCCGCCGGCAGGCGAAGCCGAGCGGACCCAGCGCGCCTTCGAGCACGCCAAGCGCGCCCGCGTCCTCGGGCGTCACGCTCGGACAGCGGATCAGCGCGCGTGCGAGTTCGAGCGGATCGATCGGGGCGGGCGCGGGCATGGGTTTATTTCAAGGCCTCGGCGCGGCCGGCGGCTCCGCCGCCAAGCCCGCGTCGCGCAGCAGTTCGTTGATCGAGGTCTTGGCGCGGGTCTTCTCGTCGACCCGCTTGACGATGACCGCGCAGTAAAGCCCGGGCCCCGGGCTGCCGTCCGGAAGCGCGCGGCCCGGCATGGTGCCGGAAACGACGACCGAATAAGGCGGCACGCGCCCGAGATGAATTTCGCCGGTCGCGCGATCGACGATCCGGGTCGAGGCGCCGAGATAGACGCCCATCGAGAGCACCGAGCCCTCGCAGACGATCACGCCTTCGGCGACCTCGGCGCGCGCGCCGATGAAGCAGTTGTCCTCGACGATCACCGGGTTCGCCTGGAGCGGCTCGAGCACGCCGCCGATTCCGGCGCCGCCGGAGATGTGGCACTGCTTCCCGATCTGGGCGCAACTGCCGACGGTTGCCCAGGTGTCCACCATCGTGCCCTGGCCGACATGGGCGCCGACGTTGACGAACGACGGCATCAGGATGACGCCCGGCGCGATGTAGGCCGAGCGGCGCACGGTGCAGTTGGGCACGGCGCGAAACCCGGCGCGGCGGAAATCGGCCTCGGTCCAGCCGGCGAATTTGGACGGCACCTTGTCGAACCACGCGCTTCCGCCGGGGCCGCCCGGGATCGGGACCGAATCGTTGAGGCGGAACGAGAGCAGCACCGCTTTTTTCAACCACTGATGGACCTGCCAGGCGCCGTCGATCTTCTCCGCCACCCGGGCGGCGCCCGAATCGAGCAGCGCGAGCGCTTCGTCCACCGCCGCGCGCGTTTCGCCCCGGGTCGAGAAATCGATCTTCTCGCGCCCTTCCCAGGCGGCGTCGATGCGGCGGGCGAGATCGCGGGCGTTCATGGGCAAAAATCCGGAAAATCCGAGCCGTAAAACCAACCCCGAACATGGCCGGAACCGCGCCACCCTGTCAACGACCGCCGCGCCCTCCCCGCGAAAGCGGGGATCAGGGCGCAAATGAATACGCGCGGCGGGATTCGCCGCCGCGCCCCGGGAGGGGCGCAAATGAATACGCGCGGCGGGATTCGCCGCCGCGCCCCGGGAGGGGCGCAAATGAATACGCGCGGCGGAATTCACCGCCGCGCCCCGAGAGGGGCGCATTATATGACGCGCGCGGGGATAAGCCCGCGCGCCGGTGGAACGCGCGTTGACGCGCGCCCCGCCAGCGGCGCACCATTTATCGCGCGCGGGGGTTCTGTCGTTCGCCCGCCTACCGGCGGGACCGCGCGCCAATCCGCCCGCCCAGGATATCCGCGCCATGTTCTCCGCCCTTCCCTTCGCACCGGCCGGCCCGCACGGGGTCGATCCGCTGATCCTGCTCTCGATGGCGCTGCTCGCGGACGCGATCTTCGTCGCGCCCGGGTTTCTGTTCCGCCTCGTCCGCCATCCGCTCGCGGTCGTCGCCGACGCCGTCGCCTGGCTCGAGCGCAAGCTCAACCGCGAACAGCGGAGCGAGGGAACCCGCGCGTGGCGGGGGCTCCTCGCGCTCGTCGTCGTCGCCGGCGGCGCCACGCTCGCCGGTCTCGCCGTTGCCTGGCTCTCGCGCAACCACCCGTTCGGCTGGATCGTCGAGTTTCCAATGGTGATCATGCTCCTCTCCCAACGCAGCCTCCACGATCGCGTCCGCGCGGTCGCCAACGCCTTGGACGAAAGCCTCGAAGCCGGCCGGCGCGCCATCGCCAACCTCGCCGGGCGCGACCCCGAACAGCTCGACCGCCCCGGCGTCGCCCGCGCCGCATTGGAAAGCCTGGCCGAGGATTTCGGCGCCGGGGCGGTCGCCCCGGTCTTCTGGTACGTGCTCTTCGGCCTGCCCGGCCTGCTCGCCTACAAGGCGGTCAACACCATGAACGCCATGGTCGGACACGCCACGCCCAGCCATCGCGCCTATGGCCGCTGGACCGCGCGCGCCGACACGGCGCTGAATTTTTTCCCGGCGCGTTTCGCCGGGCTCTTCCTCGTGCTCGCGGCGCCGGTGGCTGGCCGCGCGCACGCGAAGTTTTGGCCGGCGCTCGCGATCATGCTCCGCGACTCAAGTAAGCACCGCTCGGCCAACGCCGGCTGGCCGGTGGCCGCGCTCGCCGGCGCGCTCGGGCTTGCGCTCGCCGGCCCCCGGCGCTACCGGGAAGTGGTGGCCGACGACCCCTGGATCGGCAACGGCACCGCCGAAGCGAGCGCCGCCGATATCCGCCGGGCTTTGCGCCTGTACGTCGCCGCCTGCGCCCTCAACGCCGCCGCCGTCGTCGCGCTGGCGCCGATCCGCTAGCCGCCGAGCATCTGGCGGAGCCGGTCGGCCGGGGCGAAGCGCTCGCCGCCGCCTTGGACGATCGCCTGGGGCGTCACTCCCGGGCCGTGGACGGCCTCGATGAAGTCGTTGCGGCGCACAAGGCCGGAGCCCTCGAGCGAGACTCCGCCGTAAAGCCCGAGGCGCGAGCGGGCGATGGCGAGCACGTCGGCGCCGATATTGGTGGTGGTCGCGCCCTCGACCCCGGCGCCGAACACGCCGACGGTGATGCCGCCATCGGCCCCCAACTTGGCCTGATGCTGCAAGATCGCGTTCAGCGCCTTTTCGGTCCGCACGATCAGCACCACTTCGGTGTCTTGAATGCCGATCTGGAAGCCGACCGAGCCGGCGACGAGCGTATAGAACACCGGCCCGCTCCAGCCGCCGCCGGCGAGGCGCGCGAGCAGCACGCCCGAGCCGCCCTCGGCGGCGCCGATGAAGCCGGCCTTGATGACGTGCGGCAGCACCACCACCGCGCGCGCGGTGTCGACGTGGGCTATGAGGGTCTTGAGGTTGGGGTCGAGTTTCATGCGCTCGACGCTGTCGGCGGCGCGGGCGACGATGGTGACGGCGTACTGGGCCGGCGTCTCGCGAATTTCGGCGCAGGCCGCGAGCGCGGCCGACGCGCTTCCGAGCACGAGCAGGGACGCGGCCTCGCGGCGGGTGTAGCGGATGGGGGTCATGGCTTTGAAGGTCCTTTCGGGAACGGGGTTCATGGGCGGGTCCTCCGCGGGAGAGGAGACAAGCTTGCACCGGCCTGGCTGAGCTTTGCACCGGGCTTGCACCAAGCCCGCACCGGGTAAAACCGGCCTAAGGCGTTGATCCGGCTCGAAACAGCCCTGTCCGTGTCAGCATTTGTCAACATTTTCGGTCCCCCACGCTCC
>SHWG01000132.1 GCA_009693905.1 Rhodospirillales bacterium
GGGTCATGGGTTTTTGGCGCTTGCGCGGGGTCATGGGTTTTTGGCGGTTGCGCGCCCGGGCGTGATATCATGGGCGTTGTCGGCGATTCCGCCGGCCATTGGATGCGCGCTCAAGGCCCATGTTCCGTACCCTGACTCTTCCGGTCGCCGCCCTGCTGCTCGCCGCTTGCACCGAGCCCGAAAAGTATGTCGAGCGTCCCGTCGATCAGCTCTACAACGAGGGCATGGCGCAGCTGCAACGCGAATTCTACCGCGACGCCGCCAAGGCCTTCGAGGAGGTCGAGCGCCAGCACCCTTATTCGGTTTGGGCGACCAAGGCGCAGGTGATGGCCGCCTATTCGCTTTATCAGGGCAACCGCTACGACGACGCTGTGGTTGCGCTCGACCGCTTCATCGCGCTTCACCCCAGCAATCCGGACATCGCCTACGCCTATTACCTGAAGGCGCTTTGCTACTACGAGCAGATCTCGGACGTGGAGCGCGATCAAAGACTGACCGATCTCGCGCTCGCCACGCTCAAGGAAATCATCGCCCGGTTTCCCGACAGCCGCTTCGCCCGCGACGCCAAGGTCAAGATCGATCTCACCGTCGACCATCTTGCCGGCAAGGAAATGGAAATCGGCCGCTATTACCTCAAGCGCGGCAATTATCTCGCCGCCGTCAACCGCTTCAAGGCGGTGGTGGACAAGCACCAGACCACGACCCATGTCCCCGAGGCGCTACACCGCATGTCGGAGGCCTACACCGCGATGGGCCTGACCGACGAGGCCCGGCGCGTCGCCGCCGTGCTCGGCCACAATTTCCCCGGCAACGACTGGTACATGGACGCCTACGAGATGATCGAGGAAAAGCAGGTTCGTCCGAGAAAGGCCGAGAGACCCTGGTATGGTGTCTGGATGAACCCCGACGCGCCGCCCGAGAAGACTCAGGCTCGCCCGAAACAGGCCGAGAAGCCTTGGTATAAGATCTGGTGAGGGCCTCCGGCTCCAGCCACGGCATGCTCGGCACCCTCATCATCCGCGACGTCGTTCTGATCGAGAAGCTCGACCTCGAATTCGCGCCCGGATTCACCGCGCTTACCGGCGAGACCGGCGCCGGCAAATCCATCCTCCTCGACGCGCTCGGTCTGGCGCTCGGCCTGCGGGCCGAAGCCCGGCTGGTGCGCTCGGGCTGCGCCCAGGCCTCGGTCGCGGCCGAGTTCCGCCTCGCGCCCGATCACCCCGCCTTCGCGCTGCTCGCCGAGCACGGGATTGAGGCCCCCGGCGGCGTCATGCCGGGAGGCATGCCTTCGCATGACGGCCGCCCAATCGAAAGACAGGGCGCCAAGGATGCCGCCGGGCCTATGCGTGTTGGCGCCTGCGCGCCCGGCGGCGACGGCGCGCTCATGCTCCGCCGCATCCTCGGCGCCGACGGCCGCTCGCGCGCCTTCGTCAACGATCAGCCGGTCGGTGTCGGCCTGTTGCGCCGGATCGGCGATACCCTGGTCGAGATTCACGGCCAGTTCGAATCCCAGCGCCTGCTCGACGCGACGTCCCATCGCGGGCTGCTCGACGCCTTCGCCGCGCTGGGCCCCGACGCGGCGGCGACCGCCGCCGCCTGGCACGCCTGGCGCGAAGCCGAAACCCAGGCCCGCGCCGCCGCCGAAGGCCTGGAAAAGGCCGGCCGCGAGGAAGACTACCTCCGCCACGCCGCCCTGGAATTGTCCCGCCTCGGCCCGCGTGTAGGCGAAGACGCGGAACTCGCCTCGGCGCGCGCGGTCCAGCAACACGCCGAAAAGGTGGGCGAGGCGTTCCGCGCCGCCGCCGCCGATCTCGACGCGGGCAAGGGCGTCGATGGCGCGCTCGCTTCGGCGCTCCGTAACCTGGAACGGGTCGCGGCGCACGCGGGCGGCAAGCTGAATGCGGCGATGGCGGCGCTTGCCCGCGCGAGCGCCGAGGCCGCCGAGGCCCGCGCGCAGTTGGAACGGGCCGGCGCCGGGATCGAGATGGACCCGGCCCAATTAGAGGTGGCCGAGGAACGCCTGTTCGCGCTCCGGGCGGCGGCGCGCAAGCACGGAGTCGAGGTGGATCGTCTGCCCGAGGTGCTGCAAAAGTTACAGGCCGACCTCGCCCAAATCGAAGACGGCGGCGCCGCGGCGCGAAAACTGGCGCAACTGGCCCAAGCGCGGCGCCAGGCGTTCGTCGCCCAGGCGGCCGATCTTTCCCGCAAGCGCCGCGCCGGCGCGCTCGGCCTCGGCCAAGCGGTGACGGCGGAGATGTCGCCCTTGAAGCTCGGGCGCGCGGGCTTCCGGGCCCGGATCGAGGATGCGGCCGAGACCGACTGGGGCCCCTCAGGTCTCGACCGGGTGCTGTTCGAGGCCGAATTCAATCCCGGCCAGCCGCCGGGACCGCTCAACAAGATCGCATCGGGCGGAGAGCTCGCGCGCTTCATGCTCGCGTTCAAGGCGGTGCTGGCCGACGCCGATCCGGTGCCGGTGCTGATCTTCGACGAGGTCGACGCCGGCGTCGGCGGCGCGGTCGCGGCCGCGGTCGGCGAGCGCCTCGCCGGGCTCGCCCGCGCCGCGCAGGTGCTCGTCGTCACCCACTCGCCCCAGGTCGCGGCGCGGGCCGACCGTCACATCCGGGTCGCCAAGCGGACGGCGAAGGGCGCGACCGTCACTTCGGCCGAGCCCCTCGACGACGCGGCCCGGATCGAGGAGATCGCCCGCATGCTCGCCGGCGCGCGCATCACCGCCGAGGCCCGCGCCGCGGCGCAAAGTTTGCTCGCCCCCGGCGGCGTCATGCCGGTAGGCATGCCTTCGCATGACGGCCGCCAAGACAAAAGACCGAGCGCGGCCCCGGCCGGGGCGGCGAAGCCGCGCCGGGCCAAAACCGCGCCATGAGCGCGCGGGAAAAAGGCCGTGCGGACGGAAAAAAGGAGGGCGCGAAGCCTGTCGAAGAACTGACCCCCTTGGAGGCCGCGGCCGAGCTCGCGCATCTCGCCTCCGAAATCGCCCGCCACGACAAGGCCTATCACCAGAAGGACGCGCCGGTCGTCACCGACGCGGCCTACGACGCGCTCAAGCGCCGCAACGCGGCCATCGAGGCCCGCTTCCCTCACCTGGTCCGCGCCGACAGCCCGGCCGGGAAAGTCGGCGCCGCGCCGGCCACCGGATTTGCCAAAGTCGCGCACGCGGTGCCGATGCTCTCGCTCGGCAACGCGTTTTCCGACCAGGACGTCGCCGATTTTCTGGACGGCATCCGGCGCTTTCTTAAGCTCGCGCCAGAGGCGAGCATCGAACTGATGGCCGAGCCCAAGATCGACGGGCTTTCGGTCTCGCTCCGCTACGAACAGGGGCGCTTCGTCCAGGGCGCGACCCGGGGCGACGGCGAAACCGGGGAAGACATCACGCGCAACTTGCGCACGCTTCCGGGGTTCCCCGCGGAACTCAAAGGGCGCGGCGTGCCCGAAATCCTCGAAGTGCGCGGCGAGGTTTACATGAAAAAAGCCGATTTCCTCGCGCTCAACGCGCGCCAGGAGCAGGCGGGGGAAAAGGTCTTCGCCAACCCACGCAACGCCGCCGCCGGATCGGTGCGGCAACTGGACTCCAAAGTGACGGCCAGAAGGCCGCTGTCGTTGTTCGCCTATGCCTGGGGCGAGGTTTCGGGCGAGCCCGCGTGGACGACCCAAGAAGAGTTCCATCGGCGCCTCGAAACCTGGGGCTTTCCCGTCAATCCGGACGCGCGCGTGTGCAAGGACTTGGCGGCGACGCTTGCGGTTTATTGCGCCCTCGACGCGAAGCGGGCGCAATTGCCCTACGAGATCGACGGCGTGGTTTACAAGGTCAATCGCCTCGATTGGCAACGGCGGCTCGGCTTCGTCAGCCGCGCGCCGCGCTGGGCGATCGCGCACAAATTTCCGGCCGAACGGGCCATGACAATCGTCCGCGAGATCAAGGTCCAGGTCGGGCGGACGGGCGTGCTGACTCCGGTCGCCGAACTGGAGCCGGTCGGGGTCGGCGGCGTCACCGTGGCCCGCGCCACGCTCCACAACGAAGACTACATCACGGAAAAAGACGTGCGGGTGGGCGACACGGTGGTGATCCAGCGCGCGGGCGACGTGATTCCGCAGGTGATCGAGGTGGTGAAGGACAAGCGCCCGAAGTCGACGCGGATTTTCCATTTTCCCGAACGCTGCCCGGAGTGCGGTAGTCACGCGGTGCGTGAAGAAGGGGAGGCGGCGCGGCGCTGCACCGGCGGACTGGTGTGCCCGGCGCAAGGAGTCGAGCGGCTCCGCCACTTCGTCGGCCGCGACGCCTTCGATATCGAGGGCCTGGGCGAAAAGCACATCGAGGCGTTCCGGAAGGAAGGGCTGATCCAGACCCCGGCCGATCTGTTCCGCTTGCGCCGGCGCGAAGCCGAGATCGCGGCGCGCGAGGGCTGGGGCGGGAAATCGGCGGCGAATTTGATGGCGGCGATCGAGGCGCGCCGGTCGATTTCATTGGCGCGGTTCGTCTACGCCCTCGGCATCCCCCAGGTCGGCCAGGCGACGGCGAAGCTGCTCGCCAAGCACTACGGCACGCTCGAAGCGTGGTGGAAAGCGATGCAGGGCGCGGCGGAGGCGGATTCGGAGGCTTATCGCGATTTGACCGCGATCGAGGGGATCGGACCGGCGATGGCCGCCGACCTGATCGAGTTCGCGGCCGAGAAGCATAACCGCGCGGCGCTCGCCGAATTGGCGAAAGAAGTCATGGTCGAGGATTTTGTCGCCCCCAAGGTCGTGGATTCGCCGCTCGCCGGCAAAACCGTCGTCTTCACCGGGACGCTCGCGCGCATGAGCCGGGGCGAGGCCAAGGCCCGCGCCGAGGCGCTCGGCGCCAAGGTCGCAGGCACCGTCTCGGCCCGGACGGACCTGGTGATCGTCGGCGCCGACGCGGGCACGAAAGCCAAGAAAGCGCGCGCGTTGGGGGTCAAAACGATCGACGAGGACGAGTGGGGGAGGATGAGTAAGGGGGGATAACCCCAAACCGTCCGTGAGATAGGAGGCTAACATTGGCAATCTCAACTGCAGATGTATGGGCTTGGGTCGGCGTCATCATAGTGGGGATAGTGTGGTATGTCGCTCGGCGAGGTCGGCAAGTAAGG
>SHWG01000015.1 GCA_009693905.1 Rhodospirillales bacterium
CTTGCCGCGAATTTCGCGGCCCCGCGCCGCATCGGCGGCTTCGTAGCCGAGATCGACCTCCGGTTCGGCGCGGTCGAACAGCGCCGGCGCCATGACCGCAAACCCCATGCCCGCGAACCGGTCGGCCACTTCGCGGATATGGGCGTTGACGCCGAAGATTTCCTGCACGACGACCAAGCCGGCCAACGGCTCCGCGCGCACGCCGCTCCCCGATAGGGGCGTATCATTATTTAATGCGCGCGGGGTTAAGCCCGCGCGCCAGGCCCGGAATTCGTGGCCGTCGGCGGCCCTCAACGTCGTCCATTCGCCCATCGCGCCCCCCGAAGGAGCGCGAGCGTAAACGATCCGGCCGCCTGCGAATAGTCATCCGCGTTCACCAACCACCTGAAAACGAGGGAAAATCGGGAGCGTCGCGCGAACGCACGTTATGCGGGCATCGCTTCGCCATCGACTCGACATGCGTGTCTGGTTCTGGCATTGTTCTTTCGCGAACAGGAGGGCTTTATGCGCGTGTCTTCGCTTTGTCCGCTCCGCCCAGGCCTCGTTCTCCGCCTCGCGCTGGTGCTGCCGCTAGCGGGGCTGATTTCCGCCTGTCAGACGGACGGAGGACTCCAAGGACTTTTTGCCCCGAGCGCCGGCGCCGAAGCCTCGGCCAAGGACGGGACGCCGGCAATAAGTCAACAAGTATCGCTCGCATTCTATTTGCCTTTCTACGATCAGGGCGATCACCTTGAGAGTCTCGTCAAGGACTCCCGTTTCGAGGATGCGGCGCAACTCTATGCGGAACAGCGAGAATTCTTTACGCGTTCCGAGGACGCGGCCAAGCACGCCCCGGCGCTTCGCCATCGCCCTTGACCGACTTGCCCGTGGGCTTTGAAACGCTCGTCGGAAAAGCGAGGATTATCGACGCCGTTCATCTTGATGTCGACGATTTTCGAATGCGTCTCCACGGCATCTCCGGTACAGGGGCCGCTCCATCGTGCGGTTCGAATGAAAGCGGAGATATTTGCGCCGCCGCGCGAAAATGGCTCATCGACCTCGTCCACGGCCAAGAGACCCGGTGCGAAGGTCGGCGGCATTCGTCTCCCGCGCCATTGATCGCCGTATGTTCGATCAAGGGTCGAATCATCAACGCGGAAATGGTCCGTGCCGGATTGGCCCGCGCGGATGCAAATACCTTTCCAAGCTACGCAGCCGAGGAATCCGAAGCTCGCTCCAAGCATATCGGCCTATGGCGGATTGCCGCGCCGCCGGCCAACTAGACGTTGAACCGAAACAGGATCACGTCGCCGTCCTGGACGGCGTAATCGCGCCCTTCCTGGCGCATCTTGCCCGCTTCCTTGGCGCCCTGTTCGCCGCCGCGGGAAATAAAGTCGGCGTAAGCGATGGTTTCGGCGGCGATGAAGCCGCGGGCGAAATCGGTGTGGATGGCTCCGGCGGCCTCGGCCGCCGTCGCGCCCCGGGCCACGGTCCAGGCGCGCACCTCTTTCGGGCCGGCGGTGAAAAAAGCGATCAGCCCGAGCAGGCGGTGGCCGGCGCGGATCACCCGCGCCAGCCCGGTCTCGGCCAGGCCGAGATCGGTGAGAAAGGCGGCGCGGTCCTTAGGATCCGCGAGCCCGGCGACCTCGGATTCGATCTGGGCGGAAATCGTCACCGCCTCGGCGCCGTTCGCGCGGGCCCAGGCTTCGGCGCGCGCGGAGTGCTTGTTGCCCTGGGCCGCGTTCGCCTCCTCGACGTTGCAGACATAAAGAACCGGCTTGGCGGTGAGCAGCTGCAGCATGCGAAACGCGCGGCGCTCAGGGTCCGCGACCGCGAGCGAGCGCGCGTGGTTTCCCGCGGCCAGCGCCTGGGTGGCGCGCTCGACCATATCCAGTTCAAGCTTAGCGTCCTTGTCGCCGCCGCGGACGCGCTTGGTCAGCGCCGGCACGCGCTTTTCCAGGCTTTCCAGGTCGGCAAGCATCAGTTCGGTTTCGACCGTTTCGGCGTCGCGGACCGGATCGATGCCGCCCTCGATGTGGACGACGTTGGCGTCCTCGAAGCACCGAAGCACGTGGACGATGGCGTCGACCTCGCGGATGTTGGTGAGGAACTTATTGCCGAGCCCCTCGCCCCGGCTCGCGCCGCGCACCAGTCCGGCGATGTCGACGAATTCGAATTGGGTCGGAATGATTTTTTCCGGCCGCGCCAGATCGGCGATTTTTTGCAGCCGCTCGTCCGGAACCGAGACCCGGCCGACGTTGGGCGTGATGGTGCAAAAGGGAAAGTTGGCGGCCTCCGCGGCTTGAGTCGCGGTCAGCGCGTTGAAAAGCGTGGATTTGCCGACGTTGGGCAACCCCACGATGCCGCAGTTAAAGCCCATGTCAGTCCTTGTCTTTGCCCGGAGCCTTGTCCGGGCGCGGCGGCGAATCCCGCCGCGCGTCGATAGCCGCGCCCCTGTCGGGGCGAGGCGGTTTCGGGGGCTTGATTGCCGCCGCGACCCGGCTCATGAATCCGCTGTCGTCGCCCGCGATCAGCCGGGGGAACTCGGCGGCGAGCGCGGCGAGCAGCTTCTCGACCCAGTCTTCGCGCTCGAGCTTGGCGAAATCGGAAAGCACGTAGTCCGCGACCCGGTCGGGATCGCCGGGATGGCCGACGCCGATCCGAACCCGCATGAAATCGGGAGCGAGATGGCCGGCGATGCTCGCCAGTCCGTTATGGCCGGCGGTCCCGCCGCCGCGCTTGACCCGGAGCCGCCCCGGCGCGAGATCGATCTCGTCGTGAACGACGACGATGTCCTCGGCCGGAATCTTGAAAAAGCGCGCGGCGGCCGCGACCGCGGCGCCCGAGTCGTTCATGTAGGTCATGGGCTTCAAGAGCGCCGCGCGCGCGCCGCCGATCGCGCCTTCGGCGATTTCGCCCGAGAACTTTTTGCGGAAGGGCGAAAAGAGATGCGCCCGCGCGATCGCGTCCGCCGCCATGAAGCCGACGTTGTGGCGGTTCCGCGCGTACTGGGATCCGGGATTGCCGAGCCCGACGATGAGCCGCATCGCGGATGCCGCCCCGGCCTTACTTCTTGCCCTTGGCTTCGGGCTTGCCCTTGCCCTCGGACTTGCCCTTGGCCTCGGGTTTGGCCGGTGCCGGACCCGCGCCCGGCGCCGCCCCTGGCGCGGCACCCGGCGCCGCCCCTGGCGCCGCACCCGGCGCCGCTCCCGGCGCCGCACCCGGCGCCGCGCCCTCGGCGCCTGGCACCACGGCGCCTTCGACCGCCGCCACCACGGCCTTGACTTCTTCTTCGTAGCGCGTCGGCGCGGCCACGGACGCGACGGTGAAATCGCGCCCGCGGATCGCCGGGCGAACCCCTTCGGGCAGCTTGATGTGGCTGATATGGATGCTATCGCCGATGTCGAGGCCTTCGAGATCGGCGATCAGCATCTCCGGGATCTTGTCGGCGGTGCAGATCAGCTCGACCTCGTGGCGGACGACGTTGAGCACGCCGCCGAGCTTGAGCCCCGGACATTTACCCTCGTTCTTGAATTCGACCCGCACGCTGACCCGGATCGACGCGTCGGGACTGAAGCGCATGAAATCCACGTGCACCGGCCGGTCGAGGACCGGATCCATCTGCACGTCGCGGGCGAACGCCCGCACCGATTCGGCGCCGAGCTTGATCTCGAACACGCGCGAACGGAAGCCGGGGCGGCTCATTTCCCGGATCACGTCCCGGGGATCGAGCGAGATGTTGAAGGGCGGCTTGGAATCGCCATAAACGACGCCGGGAACCCGTCCCGCGCGGCGCACCGCCCGGGCCGCCCCCTTGCCTGCCCGTTCCCGCTGTTCCGCGGGGATTTGCACGACCTGAACCATGAGTCTTTACTCCTTTTGGATATTGGCCCGCGGCCCGTTCTCAATCGAACAGGCTGGATACGGAAGATTCCTCGCTGATGCGCCGGATCGCTTCCGCGATCAAGGGCGCGATCGAAAGTTGCTCGATGTTGGCCGACACGCGCACGGCTTCCGTCGCCATGATGCTGTCGGTAATGATCATTTTTTCCAACGGCGACGAGGTCACGCGCGAAACCGCGCCGCCCGACAGCACGCCGTGGGTGACATAGGCCGCGACCGACGTCGCGCCGGCTTCTTTCAGGGCCGCGGCGGCGTTGCACAGCGTGCCCGCAGAATCGACGATGTCGTCCACCAGGATGCAGCGGCGGCCCTTGACGTCGCCGATGATGTTCATGACCTCGGACACACTCGAGCGTTCGCGCCGCTTGTCGATGATGGCGAGGTCGGCGTTGAAGCGCTTGGCGATGCCGCGGGCACGGATCACGCCGCCGACATCGGGCGAAACGAACATCAGGTCTTCGCCGTTGAAGCGCGCCTGGATGTCCTTCACGAACACCGGCGCGCCGTAAAGATTGTCGACCGGGATGTCGAAGAAGCCCTGGATCTGTCCGGCATGAAGATCGACGGTCAAGACCCGATCGGCGCCGGCGCGGGTGATGATGTTGGCGACGAGCTTGGCCGAAATCGGCGTGCGCGGGCCCGATTTCCGGTCCTGGCGGGCGTAGCCGAAATAAGGAATCACCGCGGTCACGCGCCGGGCCGAGCCGCGCTTCAGGGCGTCCACGGCGACGAGCAGTTCCATCAGGTTGTCGTTGGCGGGATACGACGTCGATTGGACGAGAAAGACGTCTTCGCCGCGGACGTTTTCGTGGATTTCCACGAACACTTCCAGATCGGGGAATCGGCGGATCGTCGCCTTGGTCAGCGGCAAACGCAGATAGGCCGCGATGGCCTCGGCCAGCGGCCGATTACTGTTGCCTGCAAGAATTTTCATTATCAGACCCGCTTTGTCCCCCGCGCCCTCGCGGGACAACTCGTCGGTTCGAAGAACCGATTGTCCTGATTTGAGGGAATTTCAAACCGCCGCGGACGGCGGCGCGGCCGGCGGCGACCGCCGCCCAAACACAAAGACCAAGCGCCCAGGACGCCGTCGGGTCATTGCGTTTGGGCGCCTGCGCGCCCGAAGGCGGCGGAATGTAACAAGCGTTATCCGGTCTGTAAACGCCCCGGATTTCAGCGCTCGGGCGGAGTTTTGCGCGATTTTGAGGCGAAAAATCATTATTTTACAATAAGCTGCTTCCCTATAGACTCCGCGGGTTCAACCCCAGGGCCGCGAAATAATAGGGCCTCGCTGTCGGTTTTGGCGGGCGGGCGGAGGGGTTTGGACGAAGAAAAAACTCGGGCGGAAATACCGCCGCGCGCGCATGGAGGGGCAACACGGTGAGCGCGACGGCGACGAGCCGGATTCGGTTTATCCACAGCCTGCGCGCGCGGCTTTTGCTGATCGTCGCGATCGCGATCGGCCCGATGGCCGTCTGGGCGGTGCTCGGCGCCGCCCTGAGCCAGCGCGAAGCCATCGACCGCACCAAGTCCGAGATTCTGGCGACGGCCCGCGTCTTCGCCGCCCGGCACGAAAGCACCGTCAACGAAACCCGCGCCCTGCTCCGCGCGCTCAGCCATGCCGGCGAAATCGGCGGCGGCGACACCGACGCCTGCAATTCCCTGCTCCGGGAAACCATAAAGCAGGCTCCCATGCTGGAAAACGTGCTGGTGACCCTGCCCAGCGGCCGCCCCATTTGCAGCGGGCTGCCCCTGCCCGTGCATCCGCTCAACTTCGCCGACCGGGCGTGGTTCGAACAGGCCATGCAAACCCGGACGTTCGTCGCCGGCGATTATCAGGTCGCGCGCGTCACGGGCAACGTGGTGGTCGTGCACGCCTACCCGCATGTCGGGCCGTCGGACACCGTCGAATGGATCGTCTCCGCCGCCCTCGATCTCAAGTGGGCCTACCAGCAGGCGGCGCTCGCCGACCTGCCCCAGGACGCCCTGATTTATCTCCTCGATTCGCGCGGCGTCGTCCTGGTCGATTACCCGCGCGGCGACCGGGGCGGCCGATCCACCCTCGACACCCCGCTCGAACGGGTGCTGACGGCGAACCGGGCAACGGTCTTCGAGGCCCCCGGGCCGGACGGCGAGATGACGGTCTTCGCCTCCATTCCCCTGCTTGTCCACGGCCGGCCCAGTTCCCATGTCGTTATCGGTGTTCCCTTCGCGACCGCGCTCGCGCCGGCGCGCAACAAAATGGCTCGCGATCTGACCAGCATCGCTCTGCTCGGCCTGATCGCGGCCGCTTTCGCGGCGTGGTTGTCGAATCGCCTGCTGGCGCGGCGCGCCGACCGGTTGATCGTGGCGGCGGGCCGCCTGGAGGCCGGCGATCTCGCCGCGCGCACCGGCTTGCCCCCGGCCCCAGACGAAATCGGCCAATTGGCCCGGGCCTTCGACCAGATGGCGACTTCGCTCGAACAATCCGCGCGGGAGCAGGGGAAAGAGGAAGAGCGCTGGCGCGATTTGGCCGAGGCGGCGCTCGACGGCGTGCTGGTTCACGACGGTATTTCCATCCTCGACGTCAACCGCCGCCTCGCGGACATCTTCGGCTTCGAGCCGGGCGAGTTGCGCGGCGCGGCGCTCGCCCGCCTGGTGCCCGACGAACACGCGGCGACGCTCGCGGCTTACGCGGAGAATCACGGCCCGGAACCCATCCGCCTCGCCGGCCGGCGCAAGGACGGCACGACACTCCCGGTCGAGGTCTCCGGCGGCGAGGCCTATTACGCCGGCGCGGCGCGGCACGTTTTGTCGATCCGCGACATCAGCCAGGAAACCACCCTGAAATCCCGCGTCCAGTGGCTCTCCCAGCTCGTCGAGCAGAGTCCGTCCGCGGTCATGGTCACCGACACCGACGGCAAGATCGAATACGTCAATGCGCGCTTTTCCGAAACTTCCCTGTTCGCGCCGGAGGAAGCCATCGGGCGCACCCCCAATATCTTGAATTCCGGCCTCAATCCGCCCGATCTGTTCAAGGGCCTCTGGGGCACCATCAAGGGAGGCGAGGTCTGGCGCGGCGAGATCCTCAATCGCCGCAAGGATGGGACGCTATTCTGGGAATATGAAATCATTTCGCCGATCCGCGGCGACAGCGGCCGCGTCACCCATTTCGCCGCGATGAAGGAGGACGTGACGCTGCGCAAGGAATACGAGGAAAGGCTCCTGCGCCAAGCCCACTACGACGAGCTGACCGGGTTGCCCAACCGGTTGCTGGTCCGCGACCGCCTGAACGGAGCGCTCGCCCGGGCCGCGCGAAACCATACCAAGGTGGCCGTGATCATGGTCGACCTCGACGGCTTCAAAAAAATCAACGACACCCTCGGCCACGCCACGGGCGATGCGCTCTTGGCCGTCATCGCGGCGCGGCTCAAAGGTCTTCTGCGCGAGGCCGACACGGTCGCCCGTCTCGGCGGCGACGAATTTCTGGTCATCCTGCCCGATCTCCAGCAGACCCTTTCGGCCGATATCGCCGGGCGCAAAATCCTGCTCGCCTGCGCCCGGCCGGCCATGATCGAGTCGCACGAACTGTTCGTTTCCGCAAGCCTCGGCTTGGCGCTTTTTCCCGACGACGGCGACAACCCGGATGTTTTGATCAAGAACGCCGATACCGCCATGTACGAGGCCAAGCGCGCGGGCAGGAACCGCATGTTGCCGTTCCGCAAGGAAACGGGCCTGCGCATCGTCCGCCATCTCGCCTTGGAGACGGGCTTGCGCCGGGCCTTGGAGCGGGGCGAACTTTCGCTCGCGTATCAACCGATCATGGACCTCGCCACCGGATCGATGGCCGGAGCGGAAGCGCTGCTGCGCTGGAACAGCCCGGAGCTCGGTCGAATCGACCCGGCCGAATTCATCCCGATCGCCGAGGAAGCCGACTTGATCAAGGATATCGGCGAATGGGTCCTGAACGAGAGCTGCCGCGCCGCGCGCGCGCTTAACCGCGACATCGGCCGGCCGCTGTTCATGTCCATCAATCTATCGGCCAGGCAAGTGGACCGCCGGATCGTGGATCTGGCCGCCAAGGCGCTCGATGCCCACTCTCTTTCTCCCGACCTTCTCAAGATCGAGGTCACCGAAAGCCTTCTGATGCGCGACGCGCCGCAGACCATGGATATCCTGGAATCGCTGCGCACTCTTGGCGTCGGTTTGTCCCTCGACGATTTCGGGACCGGCTATTCGTCGTTGAGCTATATCAAGAAATACCCCTTCAACACCCTCAAGATCGACCAGAGCTCCATCCGCGGCGTCCTGCTCGACGCGCGCGACCGCCGCCTGTTCTCCGCGATCGTGGCGATGGCCCGCGCGCTCGGGCTCGACATCACCGCCGAAGGGGTCGAAACGACCGAACATCTCGGGCTGGTGCGCGGCGAGCGGTGCGGGTTTGCCCAGGGCTACCTGTTCAGCACGCCCCTGCCGTTCGACCGGCTCGTCGCCTTCATTCGCGCGAAAACCTTCGTCAGTTGAACCCGTTACCTGGGCGGCGGAGCGCGACCCGGCACTTGCGGCAAGGGCGGCGTCGGCGGAACGACCGCCTGCGCCCGGCGCGACGAAGGCCGACCGAACAGTTCCTCGACCCCGTCGGCGGCGGCGTTGGCGACCATCGTCGCCACCTGACCCCAGGCCCCGTTGAGGCTGCCGGAGGGAATGGCGTTCTCCTGAACGGCGCGACCGACCTGACCGCCGCTCACCGTCGTGACCGTCCACACCACCTTGGCCCGCTGGCGCCCGTTGGCCGGTGGCGCGATTTCCACCCGGCCTTCGATCAAGAACACCTCTTGGCGGGGATCTTCCGTCACCATGAAGTCGCGGACCCGCAGCGACTGCTTGATCGCCAGCATCAGCGCCTGGTTGCCATCGCCGGGCGCGCCTTCCACCGTTTTGACCAGGATCACCGGGTTGGCCCAGGCCGACGACAATGGCGAGCCCTGCACCGGCGCGACCGGGGCGGCGGCGATTTCGCGCGCGGGCGGAATGTTGGCGTTCGGCGGCGGCGAAGACACCGCTGGCGAGAGCCCACGTTCGTTAAAGAAGCCGCCTCCGGCGGTGGGCTGGTTGGAGGCGACCTCGCCGCCCGGCCCGATCTCGTCGTGATTCGTGGCCCTGCGCCCGCCGGCCAAGCCGGCATTATTTGCTGGCGCGCCTTCCGGCGCGACGCGCGCGGCGACCAGGCGCGGGGTTTCGTTGCGCAGCAGGGCGGCGGCCTTGGGCGCGATTTCGGAGGCGATCATCTGCACCGCCGCCGGCGCGGCGCGGTCCCACAGCTTGCGGTCCATGGCGGCGATCTGCCGATGTTCGGAGATCGCCCGGCCGTCGCCGCCGCGATAAGTCCAGACGATTTCGAGCCAAACGTCGGCGTCGCCTTCCTCGACCAACTCGACCTGACCGGCAAGCGTCCGGGCGCGGCCATCGGCGGCGGCCCCGGCGCGCGCGTTCGGAGTCGTCGCCCGGAGCAGACGGGCGATTTCCTCGGCCAGCGCCGGTCGGCCGAGCCAGTCGGTTCCGGCGAGCGGCAAAACGATCACGTGCGGATCGGCGGCGATGCCCGTTTCCACCCGTGCCGTCGAACGAGAACCAGCCACCGACGCGCGAGCCAAGCTCGCTCACTTGCGACGGAAGCCGCTTGACCGTATCGCACCCGCCCGGCGGCGCGAAGAACGCGAGCGTCAACAGCGCCCGGAACAGGACCGCCCGAGTCTCGGCGAAGGTGGGCGAAGAAAGGACGGTCATGGCGTCATCCCGGCGGCTTTGCTTCGGGTTTTGGCGCCTGCGCGCCCGACGCCAGCGGAATCTTGAGCCGGCGCTCCGCCGACTCCGAAGGCGCGGCGCGCCCCGATAGGGGCGCTTCATTTAACGCGCGCGAGGATCCGCCTGCGCGGGTCGCAGTTTATTCCGATCGGCGGATCACGTTGGAAATTCCCGCCACCGCCGCGCCGGCCACCAGCGACGCCATCGGCCCCCAGGCCCCGTTCAGGCTTCCGGCGGGAACGGCGTTCTCCTGCACGGCGCGGCCGAGGGGGCGGCCGTCGGGCGTGCTCACCTCCCAGACGATCCGAATCGCTTGGCGGCCCTCGGCGGGCGCGGCCACGTCGACGGAACCGGCGATGATGTAGCGCGCATCCTCGCGCCCAGCGGCCGTGCCGAAGCCGCCCACGGCAAATGCGGCCCGGGCCGCCTGGGCGAGCGCCGCGTCGCCGTCGCCGGGCGCGCCGCCGACGCGGGCGAGAAACAACTTCGGTCCGGCCGCGGTCCGGGCGGAAGGCGGCGGAGCGGACGGCGGAACGGATGGCGGCGCGAGCGCGGTCGCGGGGAACGGCGCGGCCAACATGGCCGGGGGCCCGTGGCTCACGGCGGCGACCGGACGCTCTCCATCGATGATCTGGACGAACCGGTGCGAGGTTTCGTCGCCGACCTGGGCGATGACGCGGGGATCGCCGTGGTCCCAGGCAAAATGGTCGCCGGCGACCGGGAGCGTGAAGCGACCCGTCTCGCGCCCCTGGCGACGGTCGAAGATCCGCCACTCGATGGCGACCACCGCCGCTTGAGCGGGATCCCGGTTCGACCCCGCGTGCCCGCTGAGCAGATAACGCGCGGCGCCGGAAGAATAGCTCGCCGGCACGTTGTAGCGACCGAGCGCGGCGGCGACGGAGCGCTGCAGCAGCTTCGCCATCGGCACCGCCGTGCCTTCGAGCGGAGCTATTTCGACCCCCTCGGCCGAAGGGTCGAAGCGCGCTAGCTCGAGCGACGGGGGCGCCGCCAAAGATGCCGCGCCCGCGCCCTGCCCGGGCGCGCCCGACGGCGTGTCGTACGAATGCACGCCCAATGACCTAACGCACGCGGCCTGAGCCAACGCGACGGCAAGCACGCCGAACGCAAGCGCACGCCGGATGCGCCCTGCCATCCCGCTGCGCGCGGAACCGATCTTCACCTTCAACCCCATCCGCCCACGTCTCCAAGCCGCCTCAGAACACGATCGCCACGCACGTCACGAGCAAAGCGAGAACAAGAAACCCCATCAGCATCCACAAGTACGGCATCGCTTCCTTTCGTCCCGCCCCGGCCGCCGGCGCGGTCGCGGCTAACCCACCAGCGCGATCGCCGACAGTTTGCGTCCGTAATCCGCTTCGCCCCGCTTGACCGAGCGGCGGTAGCTGTAAAATCGCTTCTCGTCGGCGAAGGTATCGCCGGCGACGCGCGCGACCGCCCCGAGCGCGAGGCGCTGCAACCGCCGCACGATGAATCCCGGCAGATCGAACTGGTATTTCCCGCTCCGCGCCCCGGCCCGGAACAGATCGCCGCAGGCGCCGTCGGCGGCGAGCACGGCGTCGCGCAAATCGGCGCCGACCTCGTAGGACGACTGGTGGATGCACGGGCCGACGACGGCGACGGTGGCGGAAAGCCGGGCGCCGAGACGTTCCATCGCCCGCGCCGTCGCTTCGAGAATTCCGCCGAGCGCGCCCCGCCAGCCGGCGTGCGCCGCGCCGATCACGCCGGCGCCGGCGTCCGCGAGCAGGACTGGCGCGCAATCGGCGGTCAAAACTCCGAGCGCGATTCCCGGCCGCCGCGTCACGATGCCGTCGGCCTTGGGCGCGCGCGCCGGCGGCCACGGCTCGTCGGCGACGACAACTTCGGCCGAGTGGACCTGATAGACGGTGACGAGCGCCTCGGGGGATAATCCGAGCGCGCGCGACGCGATCGCGCGGTTTTCAGCGACGTGGGCGGGATTGTCGTTGGAACCGAAACCGCAGTTCAACGACGCATACACGCCTTCGCTGACGCCGCCTTGACGTGT
This sequence comes from Rhodospirillales bacterium, assembly GCA_009693905.1. Classification (GTDB taxonomy): domain Bacteria; phylum Pseudomonadota; class Alphaproteobacteria; order Rhodospirillales; family 2-12-FULL-67-15; genus 2-12-FULL-67-15. The sequence continues at coordinate 11,711 of SHWG01000015.1, forward strand.
GAAAAACCCATGACGCACGCCGGCGGCCCGCGCCAATTCTTGGGCGTTAATCATGGGGCCGTTTATGAATCATTAACCGAAAATAGGGAAAGCAATTCCGGGGGTTGCCAACAACGCCCTGTCTTTGCAGCGATTTTGGGGAATTTTTCGATTCGCGCCGCTTGCCGCGCGGCCTCGCGCCCGCATCGATACGCGGACTGATTCGCGGTTGCTTAGTCGGCGAATCCGGGCGGCGCGGGCAGCGCCGGGTGAATATACCCGAGAACCTTGAACAGCGTTCCCATCGCCTCGGGCGCGCACAAGCGGTGCAGCGCGAGTTTCACGTCGCGGGCGACCTCCGGCGGGGCGGTTCGCATCAGAATTTCCGCCCGCGCGCCGATGCCTAGGCGCCCGAGGAACGCGCCCTGGGACACCGGCCCGAGTACCCGCACCCCGGCGCGGGCGCCGACGTGCGCGAGCGCGGCAAAATCCACGTGCGCGGTGAGATCGGCCTCGCCCGGCGCGGCCAGCGGATCGTCAAACCCGTGCGCGCGCACCGCCTGGAGCGTATCTCCGGGCGCGCTTTGCTCAGGACCATAATCGACGATCAGGGCCGCTCCGCCGCGCTCGGCGATGCGTTCGGCGACGAGGCCGGCCATGGCGCACGCCGCCGGAGAAACCTCGATCACGCCGTCTTCGGGAACATCGCCCAAGGTATCGTCCCAGGTCGGAGGAACCAGGGGCTGGCGCACACCCGACAGCGCGAACACCAGGCGCCCATCCGCGGTCGCGTCCACGAGCCGTTCATGCCAGCCGTCGGGCGAGCGCTTGAATTGGCGCACCGGCATGGCGTCGAAGAATTCGTTGGCCAGCACGATCACGGGGCCTTCCGGCACGTCGCCGATGAAATCGTGCCACTCGACCGCGACCTGGGGCGCGCGCGCGGCCATCGTTTCCTTCTGGCGCGCGCGCAAGGCGGGACCGATCTCGACGAAATGGACACGGGCGGCGGCAACAAACCCGGGCACGACGCGGGCGGCGGCGAGCGCGTCGGCCATCAGCGTTCCCCGTCCCGGCCCGAGCTCAATCAGGCGAACAGAGGCCGGCGACCCCATCGTTTGCCAGACCAGCGCCGACCACAAGCCGACGAGCTCGCCGAACATTTGCGAGACTTCCGGCGCGGTGACGAAGTCGCCGTCCGCGCCCAGGGGATCGCGGGTGGAGTAATAGCCCAGCGTCGGATGCGCGAGCGCGTCGGCCATGAACTCGGCCACGCTTAGGGGTCCTTCGGCGCCGATGCGCCGGCAGAGGTGTTCGGCGAGGGTGAGGGGTTCGGTCATGATTTAACGCGTGCGGGGATTTCTTTGTTGGCCCGCCTATCGGCGGGACCGCGCGATCAGTGCCCCTCCGATCGCCACCATCGGCAGCGACAGCCATTGCCCCCAGGTGGTGCCGAGCGCGAGCAAGCCGATATGGGCGTCGGGCTCGCGGAACATCTCGCCCGCGATCCGGACGATCCCGTAACCGCCGATGAAAACGCCGGCGAGCAGCCCCGGCCGCGCCCGCAACGAGTCGCGCCGCTGGAGAAAATAAAGAACCAAGAACAAAAGCGCGCCTTCGAGCGCCGCCTGGTAAAGCTGGCTCGGGTGGCGGGCGAGCGGCCCGCCGCGGGGGAATACCATCGCCCAGGGCACGTCGGCTGTGCGCCCCCACAGCTCGGCATTAATGAAGTTGGCGAGGCGGCCGAGAAAGAGGCCGATCGGCGCGGCGCAGGCGAGCCGGTCGGCGAACGGCAACGCCGCGATCCCGCGCCGGCGCACGAAGATGATTCCCGCCACGGTGACGCCGAGGATGCCACCGTGGAACGCCATGCCGCCCTGCCAGACGGCGAGTATCTCAATCGGATTGGCGAGGTAATAGTCCGGGCGATAAAATAGCACATAGCCGAGCCGGCCGCCGAGGATGACCCCGAGCGTCGCCCACAAGAGAAAGTCGTCCACGTCTTCAGGTTTCGCCGCGACCGGCGACTTCTGGCTGAGTGCGCGCATGTAGCGCCAGCCGAGGAGAAGCCCGCCGATGTAGGCGAGCGCGTACCAGCGGATGACGAACGGGCCGATCGACACCAGCACCGGATCGATGGCGGGAAAGGGCAGCGCGTAGAGCACGATTCACCGGTACGGATCGGCGGCGGCGAGATAGTCGCGCACATAGCGCGCGATGCCGTCTTCGAGCGCAACAAAAGGCCGGGCGTAGCCGGCGGCGCGGAGACGATCCGTCCGCGCTTCGGTGAAATATTGGTATTTGTCTCGCAGCGGCTCGGGCATCGGCACGTAGTCGATCGTGGATTTCTTGCCGAGCGCGGCGAAGACCGCGTGGGCGAGATCGGCGAACGACCGGGCCTGGCCGGTGCCGCAGTTGAACAGGCCGGAGACGCCCGGATTATCGAGCAGCCAGAGCACGATCTCGACGCAATCGCCGACCCAGATGAAATCGCGCATCTGCCCGCCGTCGGCGGTGCCGGGACGGTGCGACTTGAACAGCCGGGCCGGCCGGCCTTCGGCGATTTGCGCGTGAATTTGCACCGCGACGCTCTTTTGCGCGCCCTTGTGGTACTCGTTCGGGCCGTAGACGTTGAAAAACTTGAGCCCCGCCCATTGCGGCGGCGCGGCCTCGTGCCCGGCCAACAGGCGGGCGACGCGCCGGTCGAAAAGATTCTTGCTCCAGCCGTAGGCGTTGAGCGGACGAAGGGCCGCCAGCGCCGCCGGACTCGCGTCGTCGTCGAAGCCCTTGGCGCCGTCGCCGTAGGTCGCGGCCGAGGACGCGTAGATCAGCCGGACCTGATTCTGGGCGCACCAGCGCCAAAGCGCGAGTGAAAGACGATAGTTGGCGGCGACGATCCGGTCGGCGTCAGTCTCCGCCGTCGAGGAAATCGCCCCCATGTGGATCACCGCCTCGATGTCGGCGGGATGGCGGTCGAGATAGGCGAACAGCTCCTCGGGCGGGACGATGTCCATCAGCTCGCGCTTGGCGAGGTTCAGCCACTTGGCGCCGTCGCCGAGCCGGTCGCAGACCAGAACCGCGCCGGGCTGGCGCGCGTCCAGCGCGGCAACGATGTTCGAACCGATGAAGCCGGCGCCGCCGGTAACGACATACATGACGTGGGGATGCCCCGCCTGGGTAAGGTTCCGAAATCCTCAGGAGTTTATAGGCCGAAGGCCCGGACGGCGGCAAGACGCGCGCGGGCTTAACCCCGCGCGCATTATTAAATGATGCGCCCCTATCGGCGGGCGCGGAAAACATCGTCCGGAGCCGCCGTGGATATGGTACGAATCGCCGCGATCGTTCCTGCGAAGGAGAGACCCCATGCAGACCCGCAATCGCGTGCTCGACGACATCGCCAAGGTGGCCGGCGGCGCCGCCAGCGTTTTCTCCGGCGTGAAGGAGGAGATCGAGGCGCTGGGGCGGGCGCGCCTGGAGCGCCTGCTCGGCGCGATGGACCTGGTGACGCGCGACGAGTTCGAGGCGGTCCGCGCCATGGCCATCAAGGCCCGCGCCGAACAGGAGCGGCTGGCCGAGCGGCTCAAAGCGCTGGAATCGGCCCGTTCCCCGGCACGGTCCCGCCGCTAGGCGAGCCGACAAAAAACGCGCCGCTCGACATAAATCCGGCGCCGCCGGTTCCGGCAAAAGATTCGCGTTGGCGCGCGGCGTTGTCGGCGCGACGCGCCGCGCCGGTTCGGCCCCGTCGCCCGGATTCCAATTCCGCTCGACTGCAAATCCTTGAGTCGCGCCAGGGCCTTGAGCCTAGTTCTCCACAAGCCACGCCTGTGGACCGTTGTGCCAACGCTGTGCGCACTTGCGCTCAATTCCAGGTTTATGGCAGGGTATCCTTAGTATCGAGGTAGGGGGAATTCACTAAATGTTGCGGCCACCCCAACATCTTGTGGCTACACGAGTTTTCCACCAGCCCCGCCCCGGGGCGCGCCCCTTCGCTGCAATCGTCCGAACCCATACGAACAAGGAGACGCGGGCATGACCATCTCGCCGGCGACGGGTGAGAGGACAGCGATCAATCCTCTCGACATGATCGAACGGATCGTCGAGGTCAACGAGTGGACCTTCGACCGGCGCAACGATCAGGAAATGGCGGCCCAGGCGCCCGGGCGCTGGTGCGACTACAGCCTCTATTTTTCGTGGAACGAGGAACTGGGGGCGATGCACTTCACCTGCGCCTTCGACATGCGGGTGCCCGAGGAACGCCGGCGCGAAGTCCGCGAGTTGCTCGCGTTGATCAACGAGAAGCTCTGGCTCGGCCATTTCGGCCTGTGGCAGGAAGAAGGGGTGCCGATGTTCCGTCATGCCCTGCCGCTGCGCGGCCTCAACGGCCCGAGCGCGGAATTGATCGAGGATCTGTTGGACACCGCGCTGGTCGAGTGCGAACGGTTCTATCCCGCCTTCCAGTACGTCATCTGGGGCGGAAAATCCCCGTCCGACGCGCTCGCCGCCGCGCTCGTCGAAACCCTGGGCGAGGCGTGAAAGCCAGTCCCTTCCGCGTCCTGCTCGTCGGTTGCGGCAAGATGGGCAGCGCCCTTCTCGCCGGATGGATCGAGCGCGGACTCAAGCCCGAAAGCATCGCCGTCGTCGAGCCCGAGGCGGCCAATGCCGAAGCCGCCCGGCGCCTCGGCGTTGCCGTCGCCGCCGATATCGGCCGGATTCCCCAGGGCTTCGCGCCCGAGATGGTCGTGATCGCGCTCAAGCCGCAATCCACGGATACGGGTGTCCCGGCCTACCGCCCCTTCGCCGAGCAAGGTGCCGCGTTTCTGTCCATCGCCGCCGGACGGCCGATCGCCTATTTCGAGCGCCTGCTCGGCCCCCGCGCCCAGGTGTTGCGCGCCATGCCCAACACGCCTGCCGCCGTGCATCGCGGCATCACCGTCGTCACCGCCAACGCGCGCGCCGACGCCTCGGCCCGCGCCCGGACCGAAACCCTGCTCGGGGCCGTCGGCACGGTCGAATGGGTCGATGACGAATCGCTGATCGACGCGGTCACCGCCGTCTCCGGCAGCGGCCCGGCCTACGTCTTCCTGCTTGCCGAATGCCTGGCCGAGGCCGGCCGCGCCTCGGGCCTTCCCGCGCCGCTCGCCGACCGGCTGGCCCGGGCGACGGTTTCCGGTTCCGGCGAGCTGCTGCACCGGGCGAGCGAGAGTCCCGAAACGTTGCGCCAGAACGTCACCAGCCCGGGCGGCACCACCGCCGCCGCGCTCGGCGTGCTGATGGCCGAGGACGGACTGAAGCCCCTGTTGATCCGCGCGGTCGCGGCTGCAACCCGGCGCTCGCGCGAACTCGCCGGCTGAAAATCCACTCTTCCCCGCCCCGGTAGGGGCGCATCGTTTAATGCGCGCGGGTTTAAGCCCGCGCGCCCCGTCTGGCGGGCGGGGTCGTTTTCCGCGATAATCGTCGCCTCGAAGGAGGTTCCGGTGGCGAAAGCGCGGAGCGCGAGCGCCAAAGGCAAGGGCCGACGGCGCGGCCAAGCGAAGGGCGAGGACCGGGCGATCGCGTCGGCGCTCGAGCTGATCGCCGAGAGCGGCTGGCGAACGCTCACCCTCGAGGACGTAGCCCGGCGCTCAGGCCTGGATGTGGCCCAGGTGCGCGCCCTGTACCCCAAGCGCGACGCCCTGCTCGATGCTTTCTTTCGCCAGGTGGACAACAAAGTCGCGGCGGAAGGAACCTATTCGCCCGACGATCCGAATCCGGCCCGCGATCGTCTGTTCGACGTGCTCATGCGCCGCTTCGATGCGCTCAACCCCCATCGCGCCGCGATGGCCGCGCTCACGCGCGATCTCCCCTTCGATCCGCCGGTCGCGGCCAAGTCCGCGTGCAGAATTTACCGCGCGCTCAAAAGCACACTCGAAACCGCGGGACTTTCCCCTCAAGGTCCGCGCGGATGCCTGCGTCTTCAGGGCTTGGGCGCGATCTATCTCTACGCGCTCGGCGTCTGGCTTGCCGACAAAACGTCCGACCTGAGCCCAACCATGGCCGCCCTCGACCGGGGCCTCCGGGCGGCCGAAGCCGTGATGGCCGCGCTCGCGGGGCTCGCCAAGGGCGCGCCCGAAACCAAAGGCCGCGCGACCCCCACCTCCCCGGCCTAACCCCTTGTCGGGGTTTGGTTATATTGCCATTGCGAACATATTTATTGTGCAGTGCAATATTTAAATTGATTTCTAATAAATAAAGGCTTATATACAGCCCACAATCAAGTTTGCGCCGCACAACAAAACCCCTCCAGGAGTTCCCCCATGCAAAACGATTTCTTCAAGTCCAATCCCTTTTTTGGGCCCGAAGCCTTCAAAAATACCTTCTCGCCCGACGCTTTCAAAGCCTTCTCGCCCGACGCCTTCAAGGCCGCCTTCTCTCCTGAAGCCTTCAAAGGCTTCGCCCAGGCCTCGCCGGTCAAGATGGCCGACGAGTTCTTCAAGGCCGCACGCCAGTACCGCTTCGCCCCCCCCGACATGGAGGCGCTCATGGAGAGCCAACGCCGCAACCTCGAGGCTTTCAGCGCCGCGAGCCGCGTCGTGTCCGAAAACGTCCAAAAGATCGCCAAGCGCCAAGCCGAGATGGTCAAGGAATCCTTCGACGAAATGTCCGCCGCGCTCAGCGAGATCGGCAAGTCCGGCACCTTCGAGGAAGCCACCGCCAAGCAGGCGACGTTCGCCAAGGCGGCGTACGAGACCGCCCTCGACAACAGCCGCGAGATCGCCGAGATGGTCACCGAGACCAACGAAGCCGTCGCCGAGCCGATCTCGGCTCGCGTCTCCACCGTGCTCGACGAGATGAAGGAAGGCGCGCTCAAGCTCAAGACCAAGCCGAAAAAGAGCGAAAAATCCAAGGCCGCTTAATACCGGGTCTCTCCCACGTTCGAGACTTCCGAACCCCCGCCGGCCCTCCCCCGGCGGGGGTTTTCGTTTGCGCGCGCTTTAAGACATTTATTGGTCGCGGGCGGCGTAGGCTTCGAGGAAATCGGCGGCCGCCTTGCTGCCGCCGGCGAATGCCTTGACCGCCTCGGCGTGCAGCACCTCCATCGCTTCCTCCTTGTAATGCAGGTAGCCCTGCAACGTGAGCATTTCCGGCGTCCGGGGACGCGGCAATTCGATCGCCATGGTCTTGGTGATGTGCCTTGGAAGTTATACCGCGCCCTGGCTGGTGACCGACCCGGGGCCGGGAAATGCACGCTCCTGGTTGCGAGAGCCCGGCGCTGAACGGCAGACGGCTGTTCTATAAATTCACACCGGAAGGCGCAACCGCGCCCGCACGCCGCCCAAGTGCGATCCCTCGAGCGTCGCATCGCCGCCGTGACCGCGCAGGATGTCGCGCACAATGGCGAGCCCCAGCCCGACCCCGCCGGTCTCCGGGTTGCGCGACGGGTCGAGCCGATAGAAGGGCCGGAACACGTCCTCGCGGGATTCGGGCGGCACGCCGGGGCCATCGTCGTCGATCGTGATCTCGATCCAGTCGTCGGCGCGGCGGGCGACGGCTTCGACCTTGCGACCATGGCGGAGCGCGTTGGCCATCACATTGGCGATGGCGCGGCGAATGGCGCTCGGTCTGACCGGGATCACGAGATCGCCCTCGGTCCTGACGGTGACGGGGCGGCCTTCGCGCCGCGCCCCTTGCACGGCGTCTTCGAGGATCAGACCGAGATCCAACGACGCGGGCGCCTCGGTACCCTCGCCGCGGGCAAAGGCGAGGTATTCTTCCAGCATCCGTTCCATTTCCACGACGTCGGCCTTGAGTTCGGCGATGCCTTCGCCCGGAGCCAGCATCTCCAGCTGCAGCTTCATGCGCGCCAGCGGCGTGCGAAGATCGTGCGAGACTCCCGACAGCATAGCCGTGCGTTGCGCGATCTGGCGCTGGATGCGCTCGCGCATGGCCTGAAAGGCCGCCGCCGCTTGGCGCACTTCGCTGGCGCCTTCGGGCTTGAAGCGAAGCATGTCCCGACCCTTGCCGAAATTCTCGGCGGCAAGCGCGAGGCGCCGGATCGGTTTTACCTGATTGCGCATGAAGACGACCGCGATGCCGAGCAGGATCAGCGACGATCCCACCGTCCATAGACCGAAGGCGATCGCGGTCGAGCTGAACAAGCGCTTGCGCGGCACCAGCGCCCGCAATACGCCGTAGCTGAGCTGGACCTCGATCGTCACCAGACGGGGATGGCTGTGCGCATCGATCGCGAAGGGCCGCGCCACTCGCTCGGCCAACGCCTCGTCGAGCGATTCTTCGACCCAGTTGCTCGGTGACCGGCCGGGCGCGGCCAGGATCGCGCCGGCCTGAAAGCTCACAACCATGTCTTTGGACCCGGCGAAAAGTTCGAACATCCACTCGCGCGTTTCCGGCGTCGCTTCGGGGGGAAGAAGTTGGATCAGCATGGAAATGTCGCCGGCGACTCCTTGCGCCAGGCGGGCCATGATCTTGTCCCAATGGGTGTCGTAGAACACGGTTGCCGAGACGAGCTGGACCACGGCGAGCGGGGTGATCAGGATCGCAAGCGTGCGTCCCAATAACGTCTTGGGCAGGAACCGTTTGGTGCCTGAGTCCATGGATGATGTCGCTTTCAATCGAAATTCAAGGCGTACCCGCGTCCCCGCGAGGTCACCAGATAGCGCGGGGCGCGCGGGTCATTCTCGATCTTGCGCCGGAGCCGCGTCACTTGCACATCCACGGCCCGCCCGCCGCCGGAAGCGCCGGTAAGGCGGGCAAGCTCATCGCGTCCCACGACCTCGCCCGGGCGCTGGGCGAGAACGACCAGGAGCGCGGTTTCGGCTTCCGTCAGCCGTACCGGCTCGCCGTCGCGCACCAACTCGCGCCGCTCGGCGCGAAAGACGGCGGCGCCGAAGCGCAATTCGGACGGCGGCGTGGCGGCAGGCGCCGGCGGCGACTGGGCGAGGCGGCGCAGGATCGCGTTGAGCCTGAGCAGAAGCTCGCGCGGCTCGAACGGTTTGACCAGGTAATCGTCGACGCCCGCTTCCAGGCCGGCGATGCGCTCCTCGGATTCGCCCATGGCGGTCAGCATCAGGATCGGGAGCCGGCGATCGGCACGGAGCGCGCGGGCGAACGCCAGACCATCCTCGCCCGGCATCATGCGGTCCAGCACCAGGACGTCGAACGCGAAGCTTTTGAGGCAGGCGCGCGCCTCGGCCGCGTCGGCGGCCGCGGTCACGGCGAAGCCGTTGCCGGAGAGATAACGCCCGATGAGCTGGCGCAGCCGGACGTCGTCGTCCACCACCAAAACGTGCGGTGCGCCGAGGGTCCGCTCAGCCGGCGCGGGCATGGTCGGTTCCGATGCGAAAGATGGGCATAACCGTCATTATAGCCCTCGGCCGGGCCGGAAAAAGAGCGCGAATGCCCGTCTTGCAGCCAAAAATGGCCATAAAACCGAGAGAAATGCCCGGCGCCGGGCAAAAGGGTTGCTCCCTGCACGCACACTTTGCGACAATTCCCGCCCGGAGTCCGAATGTCATGTCCAACGCGCGCCTTTTCTTCGGTATTTCTCTCATGGCCCTGCTGACGGCCGCACTCGCGCACGCCCAAAATAAAGACCCGACGACCTACGTGCAAATGGCCGGCATCACGGCGGTCGCCGGGTCGGCGTCGGGCCAGCGCGGGACGGTTCCGGTCACGGTCGTTCTTCATGTCGCCAACAGTTCCGCCGCGGGCGAGATCTGCCGTCGCATCCCCGCCGTGCGCGCGGCGATCATGGCCACGTCTTCGCGTTCGCCGATTCCCTTCGCCAAGGGAACGTTCGATTCGGATGCCGTGTCCCAGATGTTCGCGAACGAGATCAACACGGCCATCGCCCTCAAGGCCGTGCTGCGCGCCAGTTTCATCCACGGCACGCCCAAACACGTGGCGGACACGGCCACCGACGTGGTCGATCCCGGCGACGTGACCGGCCAGAAACAGACCATGAAAAGCGGGGCCGGGCAGACCTCTCCGTGCCGGCGCATCGCGGCGCCGCCCGCCGATCTCGGTTGGACGGTGGTGGCCGAAGCCCCGGACCCGCGGGTCAAAGCCATGGCGCCGCGCGCGCCGCCGTTGCGCGATGCCGCCAAGCAGCCGCCGCCCGCGGCGCCGGCTTTCGAGACCCACCCCCAGTTCGCCCCGCGGAAGTAACTTGCGCATCGGCCGGACATTCGTTTCAATTCTCCATCGTCCCTACCTCAAGATCTCCGGGAATTAAGTTCAAGGACTCAGACCATGGCCGACCCGACCCCTTTCGACGACCGCGACGGATTCATCTGGATGAACGGGCGCATGGCGCCGTGGCGCGAGGCCAAGGTGCACGTGCTGACCCACGCGCTCCATTACGCTTCCGCCGTGTTCGAGGGCGAGCGGGTTTACGGCGGTAAGTTCTTCAAGCTCACCGAACACAGCGAGCGCCTGGCGAACTCCGCCCGGGTTCTCGGTTTCGAATTGCCTTACTCCGTCGCCGAGATCGACGAAGCCTGCCGCAAGACTTGCACCGCCAACAATATCTTCGACGGCTACGTCCGCCCCATCGCCTGGCGCGGCAGCGAGATGATGGGCGTCTCCGCCCAGGCCACCCGCATCAACGTCGCCATCGCCGCGTGGACATGGCCGTCCTACTTCTCGCCCGAGGCCCGGACCAAGGGCATCCGCCTGATGTTCTCCGAATGGCGGCGGCCTTCGCCCGAGACCGCGCCGGTCCACGCCAAGGCGACCGGGCTCTATATGATCTGCACGCTGTCGAAGCACACCGCCGAGCAACGCGGCTTTCACGACGCCCTGATGCTCGATTGGCGCGGCCAGATCGCCGAAGCGACCGGCGCCAACGTATTCCTCGCCATCGCCGGCAAGCTCCACACGCCGACCCCGGACTGCTTCCTCGACGGCATCACCCGCCAGACGGTGATCGAACTCGCCCGCAAGCGCGGCATCGAAGTCGTCGAGCGCGCGATCTGGCCCGAGGAACTGAGCAAGGCCGACGAGGTGTTCCTGACCGGAACCGCGGCCGAGGTCACCCCGGTTGGCGAAATCGGCCCCTATCACTTCCAGCCCGGCTCGATCACCCGCGCGCTCGCCGAGGACTACGACCGCCTGGTCGGCAAGGTCGCGGTCCAGGCGGCGTAGACGCTATTCCCCAGGCGCGGGCTCGGCCACGCCCGCGGCGGCGGGGCGTTCCGTCTTCGTCTTCGTCCGCTTCGCGAGCGTGTAAACCGCGGGCACGATGTAGAGCGTGAAGAAGGTTCCGACCAGGAGCCCGCCGACGATCACCCAGCCGATCTGGCGGCGGCTTTCGGCGCCGGCGCCGACCGCCAGCGCGAGCGGCACCGCGCCAAGCACCATCGCCCCGGTGGTCATCAGGATCGGACGCAAGCGAAGCGTGGCGGCCTCGACCACCGCGCTCGCCGCGTCCCGGCCGTCGTCGCGGATCTGGTTGGCGAACTCGACGATCAAGATCCCGTGCTTGGTGATCAGGCCGATCAGCGTCACCAGCCCGACCTGGCTGTAGATGTTGAGGGTGCCGCCCGAGAGCCAGAGCGCGAGCAGCGCGCCGGCGATCGAGAACGGCACCGTCAGCATGATGATGAAGGGATCGGTGAAGCTCTCGAACTGCGCCGCCAGCACGAGATAGATGAAGGCGAGCGCGAGCGCGAACGTCATCGCCAAGCCGGCGCTCGATTCCTTGAACTCGCGGGACTGGCCGTTGTAGTCGACCCGCGCCGTCGGCGGCAGGACTTCGGCCGCCGCACCGTCCAGAAAGGCGAGCGCATCGCCGAGCGTATAGCCGGGCGCCAGCGTCGCCGACAACGTCGCCGAGCGAAGCTGATTAAAGTGGTTGAGGGATTGGGGCGCGACCCGTTCCTCGAGCCGGACCAGTCCCGAGAGCGGCACCATCTCGCCGGAGCGGGCGCGGACATGGATGCGGGCAAGATCGTCGGGGTTGCGCCGGTCCAAATCGGCGATCTGGACGACGACGTCGTACTGCTTCCCCTCGCGCTTGAAGCGCGTCACCTGGCGCCCGCCGAGCATGGTTTCGAGCGAGCGCCCGAGCGCCTCGATGTCGACGCCGATGTCGGCGGCCCGGTCGCGATCGACGTTGACGCGGATCTGCGGCGCGTTCAGCTTGAGGTCGCTTTCGACGTTAACCAGCCCGGGATAGGTCCGGGCCCGGGTCATCAGCGCTTCCATCATCCCGGCCAGCTCCGCGTAGGGGCGCGAGGTCAGGACCACGAACTCGACCGGCTTGGAGCGGATGTTCTGGCCCAAGGGCGGCGCGTGAATCGGAAACGCGAGCACGCCGGGAATGGCGAACAGGGCCGGCGCGACCGATTGGGCAATCTGAAACTGGGTGCGGTCGCGTTTCTCCCACGGCACGGTGCGAACGAAGGCGATGCCCTGGGACACGGTCGGAAACCCGGCGACGACGAAGTAGCGGTTGACCTCGGGGACAGCGCGGTAAATCTCCTCGAGATGCGGGATATAGGACGCGGTGTAGCCGATGGTCGAGCCCTCCGGGGCGACGACGATGGTGACGACCACGCCCTGGTCCTCGTAGGGCGCGAGCTCGGAGCGCAATTGGGTGAAGATCGCCGCGCCGCCCAGCGCCGCGGCGGCGCCGATAGCGAGAACCGCGCCGCGCCGGGCAAGCGCGAATTCGAGCGAGCCGCGGTAAAGTGCGATCAGCCGGTCGATCGCTCCGCCGACGGCGGCGGAGACCGGATTGGCGTGGGTCTCGGCCTTGAGCATCCGCGAACACATCATCGGCGTGAGCGTCAGGGCGACGAACCCCGAGACCAGCACCGCGCCCGCCAGCGCCCAGGCGAACTCGGTGAACAGGCGCCCGGTGGTGCCCTCCATCAGCCCGATCGGGACATAGACCGCGGCCAGCGTCAGCGTCATCGCCACCACGGCGAAGCCGATTTCCTGGGCGCCCTTGAAGCCGGCTTCGAGCGGCGCCATGCCGCGCTCGATGTGGCGGTGGATGTTTTCGAGCACCACGATCGCGTCGTCCACCACCAGCCCGATCGCCAGCACCATGGCGAGCAGCGTGAGCGTGTTGATCGAGAATCCGAGCGCGTACATCAACGCCGCCGCGCCGAGCAGCGACACCGGGATCGTCACCAGCGGAATCAACGTCGCCCGGAACGAGCGCAGGAACACGAAAATGATGGCGACGACGAGCGCCACCGCCTCGCCCACCGTCCGCTGCACGTTCTTGATCGAGGCCTCGATGAACTCGGATTTGTCGTAGGCGATCTCGACCTTCATCCCTTCGGGCAGCGCCGCCAGGACCCGCGGCATTTCGCGCCGCAGCGCCTGGGAAACGTCGAGCGGATTGGCGGTCGCCTGCTTGACCACACCAAGGGCAATCGTGAGGTTGCCGCGATAGCGCGCGACCCGGCGCTCGTCGAGCGCGCCGATCTCGGCCCGGCCCACGTCGCGGAGCCGGACGAGATAGCCCCGGTCGCGCCGGATGATCAGGTCGTCGAACTGCTCGGGGGTGCGAAGATCGGTTTCCGCCAGCACCGTGAACTCGCGCGCCACGCTTTCGATCCGGCCCGAAGGCACCTCGACGTTCTGGCGCCTAAGCGCCGCCTCCACGTCCTGGGGCGTGACCGAATAGGCCGCCAGCCGCTCCGGGTTCAACCAGATCCGCATGGCGTAGCGGCGCTCGCCGAACAGGCGGACCTCGGCGACGCCGGGCAACGTCTGCAACTGGTCCTTGACGTAGCGGTCGGCGTGATCGGTGATCTCCAACGTCGAGTGCCGGTCGCTGTAGAACGCGAGGTAGATGATCGGCTGGGCGTCGGCCTCGACCTTCTGGATCAGGGGCTCGTCGATGTCCTGGGGCAGCTTGTTGCGCACCCGGCTGACCCGGTCGCGGACGTCGGCGGCGGCGGCGTCCGGGGACCGGCCGAGCCGGAAGGTGACGGAGATTTGGCTCTGCTCCTGGCGATTGGTCGAGGTCAGGATCCGCACGCCCTCGATGCCGGCGAGCGATTCCTCGAGCACCTGGGCGATCTGGGTTTCGACGATCTCGGCCGAGGCCCCGGGATAGCGCGTGTCCACCGTCACCACCGGCGGGTCGATGTTGGGATACTCGCGCACCGTGAGGCGGGCGTAGGCGACCAGCCCGATCAGCGCCACCACCAGGCTCAGCACCGTGGCGAGAACGGGCCGACGGATGCAGACGTCGGAGAGGATCATGCGCGCGTTCCCCTCAGGACCCCGGCTTCGGGGGCGCGGCGGCCTCGACCGGCGAGCCGTCCTGGAGCTTGATCTGCCCGGCAACGACCACCTCTTCGCCGGGCTTGAGCCCGCGGGCGATCTCGACCCGGCCGCCCGCGCGCCGGCCGATCTCGACCGGGGTTAACGCCGCTTTACCGCCCACGACCCTGTAGACAAAGAACTTGTCGCCGCGCGGCATGATCGCCTGTTCCGGGATGGCGACCGCCGCCGCTTGCTCGCGCACCGTGAGCGCGACCCGGGCGAACAGGCCGGGGCGCAGCACCCGGTCGGGATTGGAAAGCGTCGCGCGCACCGCGATGCTGTGTCCGGCGGCGTCGATCTGCGGATCGATCGCGAACACCTGGCCTTCGAACGCCCGGCCGGGGAAAGCGTCCATGTCGGCGCGCACCTTCTGGCCGACGGCGAGAACGCCGAGATATCTTTCGGGGATGCGAAAGTCGAGCTTGACGGTGTCGATGCTTTCGAGATTGACCAGGTCCTGTCCCGGCTGGACGTAATCGCCGACGCTCACTTTGCGCAGGCCGACGATGCCGGCGAACGGCGCCTGGATGCGGGTCGTGGCGATCCGGGCGCGGGCGAGTTCGACCCGCGCCTTGTCCATCTCCATCTTGGCGAACGCCTCGTCGCGGGCGCGCGCGGTGCCGGCGCCTTTTTCCATCAGTTCGCGGGCGCGGACGTTGTTCTGGCGCGAAAGCACATGGGCGGCCTCGGCCTCGCCCAGTTCGGCCTTGAGGGTGTTGTCCTCGATGCGAAAAAGAAGCGCGCCACGCGCCACCATCTGGCCTTCGGCGAAGGGCGTCTCGACGACGCGGCCCGGAAGCTCGGGCCGGATGATCACGGATTCGTCGGAGCGCAGCGTGCCGACCGCGCGGACGTTTTCGGCCAGCGGGGCGGCTTCGGCCCGGGCGATCTCGACCGGAATTCCGCCCGGCGCGCCCCCCGGCCCCGCACCGGGGCCGGCCGGGGTCGGCGCGGGGCCGCGCAACAGCCACACGGCGACGCCGGCGAGCGCGAGCGCGGCGGCCACCGAGACAATGCGAATGCCCCGAGGGGATTTCGCCAGTCGCGCCGCTTCGCCAGGCGTCAAACGCGGGTTTTCGTGGGTGTCCATTCGGTCCCTATCAGTTAGC
>SHWG01000016.1 GCA_009693905.1 Rhodospirillales bacterium
GGCGGCGCAGGCGCCGGCGATCCCGAAGCCCGGCACCGTGTTCCGCGATTGTCCCGAATGTCCGGAGGTGGTGGCGGTGCCCCCCGGCATCTTCATCATGGGCTCGCCCCGGGGCGAAAAGCACGAGCGCCCGACCCGCCCGGTGCGGGTAGCCAAGGCCTTCGCCATCGGCAAGTACGAAGTCACCTTCGACGAGTGGGAAGCGTGCGTGCGCGAAACCGGCTGCGGCGCCGTGCCCAACGACCACGGCTGGGGCCGCGGCCGGCGCCCGGTCATGAACGTCGAGTTCGAGACGACCAAGCAGTACACCCGCTGGCTTGCGAAAAAGACCGGGCGCGTCTATCGCCTGCCCTCCGAATCGGAATGGGAATACGCCGCGCGCGCCGGCACCACCACCGAGTTTCCCTGGGGCGACGCGCTCGAGCCCAACCGGGCGAATTGCCGCGAATGCGGCAGCGAATGGAGCGGCGAGAAGACCGCGCCGGTGGGCTCGTTCCCGCCCAACGCCTGGGGCCTGCACGATTTCAACGGCAACGTCTGGGAATGGACCGAAGACTGCTGGAACCCGGACCACGAGGGCGCCCCCGGCGACGTCCGGCCGAGGGTTTCCGGCGAATGTCATTTCCGCGCCATGCGCGGGGGGTCGTGGTACTACTTCGGGCGGCTTTCGCGCAGCAGCTACCGCTTCAAGAACGCCGCCGAGGTGAAAAGCTACAACATCGGCTTTCGCGTCGTCCGCGAGCTGCCGTAAAACTTATTCTTTCTTCCCGCCGGTGAGCTGGTCGAGTTGGCGCTGCATCCGCTCCAGCTTGGCGCGCAGGTCCTCGATCTCGTCCTCGCCGCCGGTCTTCGGCTTTTCGCCGGGCGTTTCCCGGGCCGCCGGGCCGCGCCCGACTTCGCCGGGGAAGAAGGGCGAGAACATCTTCATCGCGTTCTCGAACAGCACCATATTCTGCTTACCCATCTCCTCGAACCGGCCGAAGGGCATCAGCCCGGTCAAGGCGTCGCCCATGTAGGTGCGCATCTGCTCTTGATTGCGGGCGAACGACTGCATGCTGAAGTCGAGATAGCGCGGCACGATGGTTTGCAGGGAATCGCCGTAGAAGCTGATCAAGTGGCGCAGGAAGCTGAGCGGCAGCAGGCTCTGGCCCTTGCCTTCTTCCTCGACGATGATGTGGGTCAGCACCTGGCGGGTGATATCCTCGCCGGTCTTGGCGTCGTAAACGACGAATTCGGCGCCGTCCTTCACCATCTGGGCGAGGTGGTCGAGGGTAACGTAGGTGCTGGTCGCGGTGTTATAGAGACGCCGGTTGGCGTACTTCTTGATCGTGATCGGCGGCTCTTCTTTTTTCGGCGGCGCAGCGGCGGTTTCGGCCATCGGCTGGGTCCTTCCCGGGGCGGCTTTAAGGAGGGCCCGGGCCCCTTCAACTTGACCCCTACACTAAAGGGGCAAACATGCTGCGATGCAATGAAATGTTACGCCATCCGGACCGGTCCGCTATGGTGGGGGCGGAGGCCGGAAAATAGGCGCGCTGCCGGTTCTCTTTTAACCAAACCCGCCCCTTCATACCGACGATGGCCATGGCCGACACCCCGAACCCCGAAGACCTCGCCAAGCTCTATCTCGAATTTTGGCGGCAACCGCTGGCCGGACTGACCCGCGATCCGCAAGTCGCGGAAAGCATCGCCCGCATGTTCGATCTCATGACCGCCGGCGCCGCCACGTTCGCCAAAATCGTGGCCGGGGCCGAGGGCCCGGGCGCGCGCGCGAAGGGCTCTCCCGATACCGCTGGCGTATCTCCCAAAAACGACGCGCGCCCCAATCGGGGCGCATCATCCGATGCGCGCGGGGAGCAGCCCGCGCGACTTGACCAGATCGCACGGCGCGTCGCCGAACTCGAGCGCCGCATCGCACGGCTCGAGCCGCGCGCGTCGGCGCGCCGGACCAGGGCCCAGAGCCGGCCCCGCCGGCCTCGCCGGCCAACTCAATAAAGTCCGCCCCCGCCGCCCCAGTTGACCCCAAACTTGGCGATTGACCCATATCAAGGTTTTTCCGCCGCTTTGCCTAGATAGTCGCAAAATCCCAGGAGCAATGTCCCCATGACCGACATCGTCATCGCCAGCGCCGCCCGGACCCCGATCGGTTCCTTCAGCGGCGCGCTCGCCACCCTCGCCGCCCATGCGCTCGGAGAAATCGCCATCGTCGCGGCGATGAAGCGCGCCAACATCGCGCCCGCCGACGTGGACGAAGTGGTCTTGGGCCAGATTCTCGCCGCCGGCGAGGGCCAGAACCCGGCGCGCCAGGCCGCCGTCGGGGCCGGGATTCCGGTCGAGAAGACGGCTTATGGGATCAATCAGCTGTGCGGCTCGGGCCTGCGCTCGGTCGCGCTCGGCTTCCAGGCGATCAAGCTCGGCGACGCCCGCGTCGTCGTCGCCGGCGGCCAGGAAAGCATGAGCCAGTCGCCGCATTGCGCGCACTTGCGCAACGGGACCAAGATGGGGCCGCTCGAGTTCATCGACACCATGATCAAGGACGGTTTGTGGGACGCCTTCAACGGCTACCACATGGGCAACACCGCCGAGAACATCGCCAACCGCTGGCAGATCACCCGCGAGGATCAGGACGCCCTCGCCGCCGCCTCGCAGCAAAAAGCGGAAGCGGCGCAGAAAGCCGGCCGCTTCAAGGACGAGATCGTCGCGGTGACGATCAAGGGTCGCAAGGGCGACACCGTCGTCACCGACGACGAGTACCCGAAGCACGGCACCACCCTCGAGTCGCTCGCCAAGCTCCGCCCCGCGTTCGCCAAGGACGGCACGGTGACGGCGGGCAACGCTTCGGGCATCAACGACGGCGCCGCCGCGGTCGTGCTGATGACCGCCGACGAGGCCAAGCGCCGTAATATCAAGCCGCTCGCCCGGATCGTGGCGTGGGCGACCGCGGGCGTCGATCCCGCGATCATGGGGACAGGGCCGATTCCGGCGACCCGCAAGGCGCTGGAAAAGGCGGGCTGGAAGGCCCAGGACCTCGACCTGATCGAGGCCAACGAGGCGTTCGCCGCCCAGGCGATCTCGGTCAACCGCGAGCTCGGTTTCGATACCGCCAAGGTCAACGTCAACGGCGGCGCGATCGCGCTCGGCCACCCGATCGGCGCGTCGGGAGCCAGGATTCTGGTCACTCTTCTATATGAAATGCAGCGCCGCGACGCCAAGAAGGGCCTCGCTACCCTGTGCATCGGCGGCGGCATGGGCATCGCCATGTGCCTCCAGCGCGACTGATCTCAAACCTCGAAAATCACGGGAGAACATGATGGGACGCATCGCGCTGGTCACCGGCGGAACCCGGGGCATCGGCCGGGCGATCTCGGTCGCCCTCAAGGCCGCCGGCCACCGCGTCGCCGCCAACTACGGCGGCAACGACGCCGCGGCCAAGGCCTTCGCCGCCGAAACTGGCATCAATGTCTACAAGTTCGACGTCGGCGATTTCGCACAGTGCGCGAGCGCGGTCAAGCAGATCGAGGCCGAGTTGGGACCGATCGAAATCCTCGTCAACAACGCCGGCATCACCCGCGACGCCATGCTCCACAAGATGACCCTGGACCAATGGTCGGCGGTGATCCGCACCGACCTCGATAGCCTGTTCAACGTCACCCGCCAGGTGATCGAGGGCATGCGCGGGCGCGGCTTCGGGCGCATCGTCAATGTCAGTTCGATCAACGGGCAGAAAGGGCAGCGGGGCCAGACCAACTACGGCGCCGCCAAGGCCGGGGTGATCGGATTCACCAAATCGCTCGCGCTCGAAAACGCGAACCAAGGCATTACGGTCAACGCCGTCGCGCCCGGCTACATCGCCACCGATATGGTCGCCGCGGTGCCGGAAGAAATCATCAAGTCCAAGATTATTCCCCAGATTCCGGTCGGCCGGCTCGGGCTGGCCGACGACATCGCGCGCTGCGTGCTGTTCCTCGCCGCCGACGATTCGGGCTTCATCACCGGCTCGACGCTGACCGCCAACGGCGGGCAGTATCTGGCCTGAGTCGTTTCTCGCCAGTCGGCGACGAATCCTGAACGATCCCCGCGACCGCCCGCACGGTTCGAAGCGGCCTCCTAGTGTCGCTATCTCGGCTCAACTTGCTATATTATAATTATTGTTTGCCTTCTAAATTAGATTACTCCTAAAAGGGCTCTCAGAAACGAGGTCTGAAATGGCTGATTATCAATGGAAACCTATCGAGCAACTCTCAGATCGTGAAAGAAAAATTGATCTTGCAGCTATGCGGCCGATGTACGAAAGCTGGCTGGCATCCAAAGACCGCCTTGAGAAATCCAGCCCATCGAGCATCAAGGAGTTCACACAGCGTCTTGTTCGTCGTTTGTCTATTGAAACTGGCATTTTAGAGCGCCTTTATGATCTTGATCGGGGCACGACAGAAGCTCTCGTAAATTATGGCTTTGCTGAGGAGCTTGTCTCCCGTTCGAACACAGATATCGAACCATCCCGCTTAATTGATATATTGAGAGACCAGCAGGCCGCTGTTCAATTGGTTATTGATTGCGTCGCTCACAACCGCTCTCTTACCAAGGGGGTTATTCATGATCTCCACATGATCTTAACGCAACACCAAGACACGACAAGTGCAGTTAATCAGTTCGGCCGACGAAATGAGATTCCTCTATTGAAAGGAAAGTTTAAAGAGTTACCGAACAATCCTCGCCGCCTAGATGGCAGTATCCATGAATATTGTCCGCCAATTCATGTTGACACAGAGATGGAGAGCCTACTCACATGGCTCGATCAATATAAGTCGGAAGATCCAGTTATTATAGCCGCATGGTTTCATCATCGTTTCACCCAGATTCACCCTTATCAGGATGGAAACGGCCGTGTCGTCCGCGTCTTAACAACTCTTATACTCCTTAGGGCTAAGTTATTGCCGCTTGTCATAGACCGAGACCTTCGCCGGGAATATATCGAGGGCCTTGAAAAAGCTGACGATGGAGATATTTCTGCTCTCGCTGCTATTTTTGCTCGCCTTGAGCGCGCCGCAATTATGCAAGCCCTCAGTGTCAATGCGGATGCGGATATATCTCATCAGAAGACGCTAACTTCTGCGGTCATTGAGAGCCTTGCCCAAAAATTCGGGAAACGCCTCGAAGCAAAGCATACTGATCTAAGAAAAGTTAATAACTTGGCTAGGGCACTTCGATCACGTGCTCATACCGCACTTGAGCATGTTTTCGCCGAACTTAGGGGCCCAGTGGCCAAGATAGCTACTCCAGACATTCACTTTACGGATGGCGGGCCAGACCACAACAACGTTCATTGGTATAAATTCGAAGTCGTTCAATCTGCAAACGAGAATAGTAAGTTTGCCAACTTTACAGAGGACCACTACTTCGTGAAAGCCTCCATCCGCGTTGATCGAGAACGCCTTGTCTTTGTCACTTCATTCCATCATGTTGGTCGCGAACTTTCTGGGATTATGGAAGCCACTTCATTTGCTCGAATTGAGTCTTATGAAGACTCAGAAGATCGACAGTCTGTATCCCAAAATTTTTCTATTTGCTCAGTAGAGCCATTCGTATTTACATACAAGACTAGTGAACAGGAGATTGCTGATTCTTTCTCGCGTTGGCTTGATGCTGCAGCTGCCGTTGCGCTTAAAGAATATGGTGATCGTCTTTAGTGACGAAATTGCGTAAAGCCTTGCCCTCCATCCGCCGCGCCACCCTGATCGGCTCGGGCGCGATCGGGCTCTGGTCCACCTTGACGCTGCTGGTGACGTTCGTTCCCGGAACGCCGCCGTTCCAGTTGGTCGCCGTCACGTTTTTCATTGGCTCCGTCCTCATGCTCGTCAAGTGGTATATGGCGGGGCAATGCTCGATCGAGCGCTTGCGGCACCCGTGGCGGGTCTGGCTGCTCGGGGTCGGCGGCCTCTTCGGCTATCACGCGTTTTATTTTGCCGCCCTCGCCCTCGCGCCGCCGCTCGAAGCGAGCTTGATCAACTATCTCTGGCCGCTCCTGATCGTCGTTTTTTCCGCGCTGCTGCCGGACGAAAGATTGCGCTGGTTTCACGGGGCCGGCGCGCTGATGGGGCTCGCCGGAACCGCGATCCTGGTGGCGGGCGAGCGGGGGCCCGAGTTCGCGCCCGCGCATCTCGCGGGTTATGTGTGCGCCTTGCTCGCCGCCGTGACCTGGGCCGGCTATTCGGTGTTGTCTCGGCGCATCGCCGATGTGCCGAGCGATTCGGTCGGCGGATTCATGGCCGCGACCGCGCTGCTCGCGTTCGCCGTCCACGCAACCTTCGAGACCACGCTTTGGCCGGAAGGCGCGCTCGCCTGGGCCGCCGTCGCGGCGCTGGGGCTCGGTCCGCTCGGCGCCGCCTTTTTTCTCTGGGATCATGGCGTCAAGCGGGGCGACATCCGCGTGCTCGGCGCCGCGTCCTACGCCGCGCCGCTGATCTCGACGCTTCTGCTCATCGCCTTCGGCCGGGGCGAGGCCACCTGGCAGGTCGCGGCGGCGCTCCTGCTTATTGTCAGCGGGGCCGTGCTCGCGGCGAAGGAGATGCTGTTCGTCCGACGCGGCTAGCGGACGACGGCCGGCGCCAAGGCCCGGAACCTCTCGGCAAAATCGACGAGTTCCTGGGTGCTCAAGTCAGAGACCGCCCAGTAGGTCATCGCGCCATCCGACCGCCGAACACAATTTCGTGATCGCGGGAATATTCCGCCTTCCCGCTCGATCCTACAAGGGTCGGCTAGACGGCCTCGTCTTCGCGTCGACAACCCGCCTTGGGGGGGCATGCCCCCGAATAACCGAACAGCGACAATCCAAGGAGATGGACATGGTTGCCAAAATCACGAAACGAGATTTTCTCAAGCTGGCCGGCATGGGGGGCGTGGTATTCGCCTCTGGCCTGCCCGGGTTCAATGCTTCCGCGCAGACCGCCGGAATGGCGGCCGACGATTTCCATTTTGTGCAACTGACGGACCTCCATTGGGGCTTCAAGGGACCGATGGTGAATCCGGATGCCGAGGGCACCCTGCCCAAGGCGATCGCGGCGGTCAACGCGCTCGCCGATCAGCCCGACTTCATCATGTTCACGGGCGACATCACCCACACCACCGACGACCCCAAGGAACGCCGCGCCCGCCTGGCCAAGGCCAAGGAAATCATCGGCGGGCTCAAGGTCAAGAAGCTGTACTTTCTCAACGGCGAACACGATGCCGCCATCGACAAGGGCGAGGCCTTCAAGAAAATATTCGGCGAGAGCACCTACAGCTTCGATCACAAGGGCGTGCATTTCATCGCCCTCGACAACTGCTCCGACCCCAAGGCATTCCTGGGCGAGGCGCAGATTTCCTGGCTCGCCGCCGATCTCAAAAAACTCAAGGCCGATCAGCCGATCGTCGTGTTCACCCATCGTCCGCTGTTCGATCTCGCCCCGACTTGGGACTGGGCCACGCCCGACGCCAAGAACGCGCTCGATCTGCTGATGCCCTTCAAGCACGTGAGCGTGTTCTACGGCCACATCCATCAGGAACATCACCACAAGACCGGCCACATCGCGCATCACGCCGCCCAATCGCTGATCTTTCCGCTTCCGGTCGCGTTGTCCCAGCCGAAGAAGGGCCCGATTCCGTGGGACGAGGCGGCGCCCTACAAGGGCCTCGGCTTCCGCAGCGTCGCGGCCAGGCCGAAACAGGTCGAGTTCAAGCTCACCGAGCATCCCATGAAGAAGGCCTAGGATCATGGGATCCAGGTATCGCGCCTGGATCATGGCGGCGGCGGCATTCCTTGCCGCCGCCGGCGTGACGGCCTGGAGCGTGATGGCCTCCGGTCCGCAGGTGATCAAGATAACGGCCAAGCGCTACGAATTCAGCCGGCCTGAAATCACGGTCAAGAAGGGCGTGCCGATCGTTATCGAGATCACCGCGCTGGATCGGCCTCATGGCTTCAGCCTTCCGGACTTCGATGTGCGCGGCGACGCCATGCCGGGCGAGACGACCCGGGTCGTCTTCACACCGGACAAGGCGGGAACCTTCGATTTCCTGTGCGATCTCTTTTGCGGCGACCTCCACGGAGAAATGTCGGGCAAGTTGATCGTCACCGAGTGAATACCCCGGCGCGGCGGCCGGCGGGAACTTGAGCGCGGCTTACTTCGGATCTTTGGGCGCCGTTTTTTGCATCGACGGGCGCGAGGCGAAGGTCGCATACCAAGCGGCAAGCGCCGGCCGGCGGGCGCGCCAGTTGTCGGCGGCGAAGCGAAACTCGAGCCAGCCGAGCGCGCAACTGATGGCGATGTGACCGATGGTGACGCCCGCGCCCAGCGCCGACGCTTCGTCCTCCAGCGCGTTCAAGCCGCGCTCCACCGCTGCCCGTTGCCGCTCGATCCATGCGGCCGAGCGTTCCGGTTCATGGCGCGTCGATTCCAACCGGCGCAGAATTCCGGCGTCGAGGATGCCGTCGGCGAGGGCTTGACGCCGGAGCGCGGTCCAGCGCGCGCCGCCGGCGGGAGGAAAAAGTTTCGCCCCAGTGTGGAGCGAATCGAGATATTCGCAGATCACCGGCGAATCGAACAGCACCTCGCCGCCGTCGGTGGCCAGCGCCGGCACTTTGCCGAGCGGATTGTCGCGGCCGATGTCGGTGTCGGCGGCCCAGACGTTGGTGGGAACGATCTCGATCCGGTCGATGAGACCGGTCTCGTGGGCGACAACCGTGACCTTGCGCACGTAAGGCGACGTGGGCGAATAACGGAGCTTCATGGATGGGTTCCCTCCTGGCCGAAACGGCGCACGATCCTAGCAGCCCGCCGGGCGCTCCTGCTACACTTGGCTCATGCGCACCGACGTCGTCGATCTTCGCGATTTCTACGCCACCAGCCTGGGGCAGGCGGCCAGGCGCATCGTGCGGACGCGCCTGCGCGATATTTGGCCCGACGTCCGGGGCATGACCGTGGTCGGGCTCGGCTACGCCACGCCCTTTCTCGCCCCCTTCCGCGCCGAGGCGGCCCGCGCCATCGCCGCCATGCCGGCGAGCCAAGGCGTCCTCCACTGGCCCCACGAAGGCCCCGGCTTGACCGCGCTCATCGACGAGATCGAGTTGCCCTTTCCCGATCTTTCGATCGATCGGCTGGTGCTCGTGCACTATCTCGAAACCGCCGAGCAGGTCCGCCCCTTGATGCGCGAGGCCTGGCGGGTTCTCACCGGCGAAGGCCGGCTTATGGTGGTGGCGCCGAACCGGCGCGGACTGTGGGCGCGCTTCGAGCACACCCCGTTCGGCCACGGCCGGCCCTATTCCCAGGGGCAGCTCAACCGGCTTCTGCGCGAGTGCATGTTCACGCCGACCCGCACCGAGATGGCGCTCTACCTGCCGCCGGTTTCCTGGCGCGTCGCTCCGGCCGCGGCGCCGGCGTGGGAGCGGCTTCGCGCCTGGGGCCTGTCGACGTTCGCCGGCGTGGTGATGGTCGAGGCGTCAAAGCAGGTTTACGCAGCAGGGCCGCTGCTCAAAGCGCGGCGCCGCGCCGTCCCCGCCGCCGCGTCCCGCGCCGGAATCTGAATTTTCACTTGGTCAAAAGAAACACCGCCTGCTCGCCGAGCAGATTGGCGGTGAGGAACCCGGCGCCGATCGGCCGCGCCCGGCGGGTCGAATCGAGCGACAGGCCGCGCTCGACGCGAAAACCCATTTGGCCGCAAAGCGCGACGAAATCCTTGATCGAACAGAGATGAATATTGGGCGTGTCGTACCAATGGTGGGGCATCAGGCCCGATATCGGCATCCGGCCGCCGAACAGAAAGTAGAGCCGCACCCGCCAGAACGCGAAGTTGGGAAAGCTCACGATCGCGCGCCGCCCGATCCGCATCATGTGGCCGAGCACCTCGTGCGGCGCGAGCATCGCCTGCAAGGTGTTGCCGAGGATGACGTAATCGAACGCGCCGTCGGGATAATCCTTGAGGTCGGTGTCGGCGTCGCCCTGGATCACGGACAGGCCCCGGCTGATGCACGCGTTCACCCCGGCGGTGGACAGCTCGATTCCCCGCCCGTCCACCTGCTTGAAATTGGTCAGGTATTCGAGCAGCGCGCCGTCGCCGCAGCCGACGTCGAGCACCCGCGTTCGCGGCTCGATCATGTCGGCGATCAGTTGCAGATCGACGCGGATGGCGCGCGCGGCGGACTGGCGTTCGCGGTCGGCGTCGTTCATCGTCCGTTTTTTCGGGGCAGGCCGCGATGCTCGGCGGCGCCGTCGAGAAATCCTTCGAAAACGCGATGGAACTCGGGCTCGTCGAGCAGGAAGGAATCGTGGCCGTTGTCGGAGACGATTTCGGCGAAGCTGACGTTGGCCGCGACCGCGTTCAAGGCGTGCATGATCTTGCGGCTTTCCCCGGTCGGGTAAAGCCAGTCGCTGGTGAACGATATCAGGCAAAAGCGCGTCGGCGTGCCGCGAAAGGCGTGCGCCAGCACCCCGCCGTGGCGTTTCGCCAGGTCGAAGTAGTCCATGGCGCGGGTGATGTAGAGATACGAATTGGCGTCGAAGCGGTCGACGAACGTGCTGCCCTGGTGGCGCAGGTAGCTTTCGACCTGAAAGTCGGCGTCGAAACCCCAACTCACGGCGGCGCGGTCCTGCAGCTTGCGCCCGAACTTTTCCTGCAACGCCTTTTCCGACAGATACGTGATGTGCGCGGCCATGCGCGCGACCGAGAGCCCGCGGTGCGGGCGCACGCCGTGCGCCTGGTAGTCGCCGCCGTGCCAGTCGGGATCGGCCATGATCGCCTGGCGGCCGACCTCGTGAAACGCGATGTTCTGGGCGGAGTGGTGGGCGGCGGTGGCGATCGGCACCGCGGCGAACACGCGCTGGGGATAGAGCGACGCCCATTCCAATACCTGCATTCCGCCCATCGAGCCGCCGGTGACCGCGAACAGATTCTCGACGCCGAGATGATCGAGCAGCATCGCCTGGGCGCGCACCATGTCGGCGACCGAGATGACCGGGAATGAAAGCCCCCACGGCTTGCCGGTGGCCGGGTTGATCTCCTTCGGGCCGATCGTGCCCATGCAGCCGCCGAGGATGTTGGGGCAGATGATGAAATAGCGATCCGTGTCCAGCACCTTGCCCGGACCGACCATCATGTGCCACCAACCGTCCTTGCCGGTGACCGGGTGCGGCGCGGCGACGTATTGATCGCCGGTGAGCGCATGACAGATCAGGATGGCGTTGGAGCGCGCGTCGTTCAGCCGGCCGTAGGTCTGGTAGGCGACGGCGAAGTCGGCAAGCTCAACCCCGCAGTCGAGGCGGAGCGGGGTCGCGCGCCCGAGCCGGACCTGGTGGCCCGGCATCGGCCGGGACACGGCCTGAGGATCGCCGGGTTGCCCGGCATTAAAAGAGGTGGTTGCGGTCATTGTTCCCGCGCTGTCCCGCATGAGAAAACCAAGGACGATCTTGTTAATGCTCTAGGAAGGGGGGTGCCAAGAGTCAACGGTTTCTTTGATTTTGCTCTTTGATTCACGCTGCCTCGCCGTTATCACTAGCGGGCCGCCGATCGCTTTCACCCTGAAAATCGCCGATTCGAGCCCGTATGATGAGCCCGCGCCGCGCCACCCTTGCCGACTTGCGCCGGCGGATCGATCGAATCGACGCGACGATCCAGGCTCTCTTGATTCGGCGCACGGCGGTGGTCGAAAAGGTCCGCGACCTCAAGAAAAACGAGCGCGTCAAGATCCGGCCCGGGCGCGAGGCGGAGATCATCTACCGCCTGATCCGGCGCCACAAAGGTCCCTTTCCCAAGTTGGAGTTGGTCCGCATCTGGCGCGAGCTCATCGTCGCCACGCTCCGCTTCGAGGGGCCCTTTTCCGTCGCGGTCTTCGCTCCCCACGGCCACGAGGGCATCTGGGACCTGGCGCGGGATCAGTACGGTTCGTTCACGCCGATCTCCCGTCACGATGGAGCCCGCGCCGTCATCCGCGCCGTGACCGCTCATCGCGCCGCCGTCGGCGTTCTGCCGCTGCCGGCGGCGGACGAAGACGAACCCTGGTGGCCCGATTTGGTGCCAACCCCGAGAAATAACCGCGCGCGCGCCTGGATCATCGCCCGGCTTCCCTTTGCCGGCGGGGGCAATGCTCGCGGGCCCGGGATCGGCGCGTTCGCGATCGCGCCGGTCATGCCCGACCCGTCCGGGCGGGACCATGCCTGTCTCGGTCTCGCGACCGACGGCGGCACGGGACGCAACGCCGTCGAGCGCGCCTTCAAGCGCGCCCGCCTCGGCCGGCCCGACTTGATCGGGGTCGAGGATTCCCAAGTCCCGGGAGTATTTCTTTGGTTCGCCGACATTCCCGGCTACGTGCGCGAGGACGACCCGAGACTCGCGGCTCTCAAAGCCGCGCTCGGCGATTCGCTCAAACGCGCGACCGTGCTCGGCGCCTACGCCGAGCCGCTCGGGTCCGCCGACCTCGCCCCCGGCGGCGCACGCCGCTCAAACAAAAGACCGGGCACGAAAGATGCCGCCTGGTCTTTGGGTTTTGGCGCTCACGCGCCCGGGGCGAAACGCCGATGACACCCAAGGGGCCCACACCCCGGCCCGGCATTCTCGATGTCGCGCCTTATGTCGGGGGCGAGTCCGCCCTTCCGGGAATGACCCGCGTCGTCAAACT
Organism: Rhodospirillales bacterium; assembly: GCA_009693905.1. Taxonomy (GTDB): domain Bacteria; phylum Pseudomonadota; class Alphaproteobacteria; order Rhodospirillales; family 2-12-FULL-67-15; genus 2-12-FULL-67-15. The sequence continues at coordinate 12,641 of SHWG01000016.1, forward strand.
CTCCTCCAACGAGAACGCCTTCGGCCCGAGCCCGAAAGCGATGGAGGCCTACACCTTGTGCGCCCCTCAAATTCACCGCTATCCCGACGGCGGGTGCGTTTCCTTGCGCCGCGCGCTCGCGGAAACCTGGAAGCTGGATTCCGACCGCATCGTCTGCGGCGCGGGCTCGGACGAGTTGATCGTGCTCTTGGCGCGGGCCTATCTCGGGCCGGGCGACGAGGCGCTCTATTCCGAGCACGAGTTCTCGATGTACCCGATCGCGACCACGACCGCGGGCGCTCGCGCGATCAAGGTCAAGGAAACGAATCTGACCGCGGACGTGGGCCTGCTGCTCGCCGCCGTCACGCCCGCGACCAAGATCGTGTTTCTCGCCAACCCCAACAACCCGACCGGGACATATCTTCCCGCCGCCGAAGTGCGGCGACTGCGAGACCTTTTGCCGGCAACCGCGCTCTTGATCCTGGACGCAGCCTATGCCGAGTTCGTGACCCATCCCGATTACACCAGCGGGGCCGAGTTGGTCGAGCCCGACGGCAACGTGGTCATGCTGCGCACGTTCTCGAAGATTTACGGGCTCGGCGGCTTGCGCCTCGGCTGGGCCTATTGCCCGGCCGCCGTCGCCGACGTTCTCAACCGCATGCGCGGGCCTTTCAACGTCTCGTCGGCGGCCCAAGCCGCGGGCGCGGCGGCGCTGGCCGACACCACCTTCACAGCCAAGGTCCGCGCCCACGTCGAGACCTGGCGCGAATGGACCGGGGCCGAGGCGCGCAAACTCGGCCTCGAGGTCACCCCCGGGGTCGGCAATTTCGTTTTGATCCATTTCCCGCGTGCCCCCGGCGGCGCACGCCGCCCAGATCAAGGACCGGGCGCGGGAAATGCCGCCGGATCTTTGGGTTTGGGCGCCTCCGCGCCCGGCCGGGACGCGGCCGCCGCCGACGCCTTCCTCAAAAGCCGGGGCGTGATCGCGAGAAGGATGGAGCGCTACGGCATCGGCCAGGCCTTGCGCGTGACCATCGGGCGCGAAGACGAAATGCGCGCCTTCATGGCCGCCCTGGCCGATTTCGTGAAGCGGGGATAAGGTTCCGGCCATGAACGCCGCTACTCCCCTGTTTGGTCGCGTCGCCCTGATCGGCGTCGGCCTGATCGGCTCCTCGCTCGCCCGCGTCATCCGCCGCGACCGGCTGGCCCGGCACATCGCCGTTGCCGCGCGTACGCAACGGACGCTCGACGCCGCGACGCGGCTCAAGTTCGCGGACAGCACCTCGCTCGATCCGGCCGTCGCCGCGCGCGGAGCCGACCTGGTGATGATCTGCACGCCGATGAGCGCCTACGCCGAGATCGCGCGGGCCATCGCGCCCGCGCTCAAAGCTGGCGCCATCGTCAGCGATGTCGGTTCGGTAAAGGCGCCGGTGGCGCGCGACGTCGGCCGGGCGTTGCCCGATGGCGTGCATCTGGTGCCGGGGCACCCCATCGCCGGCACCGAGCACTCCGGGCCCGAAGCCGGATCGGCCGAGCTGTTCGAGGGCCGCTGGTGCATCCTCACCCCCGCCGCCAAGACCGACAAAGGCGCGGTCGAAAAAGTAACCGAGCTTTGGCGCCGCGCCGGCTCGACGATCGCGGTGATGGACGCCCTGCACCACGACCGGGTGCTCGCCATCACCTCGCACCTGCCGCACCTGATCGCCTACACCATCGTCGATACCGCCGCCCAGCTCGAAAAAGACGTCCAAAGCGAGGTCATCAAGTTCTCGGCCTCGGGATTCCGCGATTTCACCCGCATCGCCGCCTCGGACCCGGTGATGTGGCGCGACATCTTCCTCTCCAACCGCGAAGCGGTGTTGGAGATTCTCCAGCGCTTCAACGAGGACCTGACCGCGCTCCAGCGCGCCATCCGCCAGGGCGACGGCAAGATGCTGGAGGAAACCTTCCGCCGCACCCGCGCCATCCGCAAGGGCGTGATCGCCGCCAAGCAGGCGTGACCTAAGGAAGGTCTGCAAAAGTCAATGTCGTGCGCCCACCGGCGAAGCCGACATTATTTGATGGCGCGCCTTCCGGCGCGACGCGCGCAAGCCCGCGTTTCGTCATTCCCGCGTAAGCGGGAATCCAGCTTTTTCATGGACCCCCGCTTTCGCGGGGGGTGACGGGTTGGGAGTTTTGCAGAGGTTCACTAAAGCCTGACCCCCGCGCGGGCGCGGGCCTTCTCCCAGGCTTCATCGCCCTTGAGTTCGAAGACCAGGGTTTCGTCGGCGGGCGCGATCAGCCAGTCGCCGCGCTCGATCTCGCCTTCCAATTGCCGGGGCGCCCAGCCCGAGTAACCCAGCGTGAGGAGATAGCGCTTGGGCCCGCGGCCTTGCGAAACCGCCTCGATCGCCGCCGGGCCCGACGACCAGGCGAACGGGCCCGAGACCTTCCGGCTGTGCGGATTTTCGAATTCCGCCGTATGCAGCACGAAGCCGAGCCCCGTTTCCACCGGGCCGCCGTAGTGCAGCACCAGATCGCCGCTCGCGTCGCCCCCTTCAATGCCGAAGCCTTTGAGAAACTTCTTGAGCGAACCCTTGCCGGTCGCGCGGTTGACGATCAGGCCGAACGCGCCCTGGGCGTCGTGGCCGATCATGTAGATCAGCGTTTTCTGAAAGCGCGGGTCCTTGATGCGCGGCGAGGCGACCAGGAGCTGCCCGGTGAGATAGACGTCCGTCGTTCCGCCGTCACCCGATCGAGCGCGGCCCGCGGGCGCGGAAATTACCGCGGCCAGGCCCAAGGCCGCCACGCTCAAGGCGACAAGAACGATCCGGCGCGTATCAATCGCGTTCATGCCCCGAGATTACCATGGAAGCGCGGGCACGGTCAGCAACGCCACCGGCCCGGCGTAAAGCCGCCGCTCCTGGAGCGCAAGCGGTATGGTCAGGTACGGCCGGCCCTCGCCCTCGCGCCGGGCCAACGCCGTCAGCACCATTTTGGCGGTGAGCGCGTCCCGCCCGCTCATCGCCCCGACTTGGCGGAGCGCGTCGAGGGTTTCGGAAAAACCTTCGATCCGCGCGGAGAAGGCGCCGACCGGCTGGAGCCCGCCGTCGAGAGCGAGCGTACCCTCGCCCGCGAGCGCGAGCGCGCCCCAGCGGCCTTCGATCCGCCGGAGTTCGACCGTGCCGCCGTCGTCGCGCCAGCGGCGAAGCGCGTCGGTCCCGTTTCCCGAGGCAAGCCGGCCCTTTACTTCGCCGGCAACGACCAGACGCGCGATTTGGTCGGCGAGCGGAAGCCGCGCCGCCGGCGGCATCCGGATGTCCTCGGCAAGGACCTCGAAACTCTGGCTGGCGCGAAGATGCTCGGGGCTTTGGTCGATGGGCCGTATCCCGGCGCGGCGCCAGGCGACACGAACCCGCCCGAGCGCTAATTCCTCGGCCACGCCGCGTCCGTCGATACGGATATCCGCCCCCCGAAGCGCGAGATCGGCCACGTCCGCGCCCGCGAGCCGGGCTTCGACCGCGAGCGTCCGCGCGTGCGCCTTCCAGCGCGGCAAGCCCGAGGCGTCGGCCGGCGCGATGACATGTTCGCCGCTCAAGTCCACGCTGACCCGCGCCACCGACCAAGGACGGGCCGAAAACGCGACTCGCGCCGGGCGCCAGATCCAAGTGCCGCGCGCGAGCGCCAGCGTGACCGCTGGCGCAATCAAACGCGCTTCAAGGCGGTCCGGAAATCCGCCAAACGCGATATCGGCGTAGGCGAGGGTGACCCCTTCGCCCTGCTGGGCGGCGAGGAAATCCCGCACTCCGTCGGCGAATCGCCCCGCCAGATAGTACCAGCCGGCGCCGTAGAGGGAGATCAGCGCCCCAAGCGCAAGCCCGAGCCCAAGGACGATTCGACGGGCGCGGGAGCGCGGGAACGCGGGTTGGTCGCCGGGAGAGTCGGGCGCGGTCATAAGGACACCGGCGTTTCTTATAGAGCGTTGCCAGACCGGGGGCGAGACTTTAGGGTCGTTTTCCTGGCCCGCATTTTCCACGCGATGTCCGAAGCCTCCGACGCTCGCACCCTTTCGCTCTGGTTCCGTCTCGCACCCGCACTGTTCGTGGTGATGTGGAGCACGGGGTTCATTTTTACCAAGCTCGGCCTGCCCCACGCCGAACCTCTCACGTTCCTGTTCGCCCGTTTCGGCATCACCACGATCCTGTTCACCCTTACCGCGTTCGTCTTCCGCGCGCGCTGGCCCGCCACCTGGCGCGAAGCCGGGCATATCGCCGTCGCCGGCGCGTTCGTTCAAGGAATCTATCTCGGCGGCGTATTCTGGGCGATCAGCCGGGGACTCGGCGCCGGGGTGGTGGCGCTGATCATGGGGTTGCAGCCGCTGTTGACCGCCGCCGCCGCCGGAGTCGTGCTGGGCGAGAAGGTCACGGTTCGGCAATGGATCGGGCTGGCGGTCGGGTTCGCCGGAGTCGTGCTGGTGGTGGCCGACCGGGACACCACGGGCCGCGACGACTGGGCAGCGATCGCCGCCACCGCCGTCGCCATCGCCGGTCTCACGATCGGCGTTCTCTACCAGAAGCGCCACGCCACCGGCATGGACCTGCGCTCGGGCCTGGCGATTCAATTCGCGGTTTCGACCCTGCTCGTGGGCGCGGGCGCGATCCTCACCGAAGACCTGCGGATCGAATGGACCGGCACGTTCATCGTCGCCATGACTTGGCTGGTGCTGGTGCTTTCGGTCGGCAACGCCGCCATCTTCTACCGATTGATCCGTCAAGGCGCGGCGGCGAAGGTGTCGAGTTTGTTCTATCTGGTGCCGCCGGTCACCGCGATTATGACCTACTTTCTGTTCGACGAACGGCTGGGGCCGTGGGCGCTCGCGGGTATGGCCGCCGTGGTTCTCGGCGTGGCGATGGCGACGCGGAAATGACGACGAAGATTAAAAAACGGAAAAAACCCGGCGGTGGGCGAATCCCCGCCGCCATCGTTAAATCGCCGCGTCACGTCGTCAGGCGTGCATTCGCCCGACGATTCGCTCGCGGCGGCATCTGGGTCTTCGGCTACGGCTCGCTCATGTGGCGGCCCGGATTCGCCTTCGGCGCGAGCCGGCCGGCGCGGATTTCCGGCTATCACCGCGCGCTCTGCGTCTATTCCGTGCGCTATCGCGGCACCCGGACCAAACCCGGGCTCGTGCTCGGGCTCGATCGCGGCGGCTCTTGCGTCGGGCGCGTCTTTCGCGTCGCCGCCCGGAACGTGAAACGAACCCTCGCCTACCTGCACGAGCGCGAAATGCCGCACCGGGTCTATGGTCCGAGCTGGCTCCGGGTCGTGATGCCCAAGGGAGCGGTGCGCGCCTATGTGTTCGTGGTCCGGCGCGACCATCCCCAATACACCGGAAGATTGTCCTTGAAGCGCACGGTCGCGCTGGTCCTCGCCGGCCGGGGCATCGGCGGCACGTGCCTCGACTATCTCCGCAAGACCGTGCGGCATATGGACGAGCTCGGCGTCGCCGACACGGCGCTGCACCGGGTTCTTGCCGTGGCCGAGAAAACGGCAAAAAGGCGGCGTACGCCGCCCAAACAAAAAGCCCGACGCTGACCGTCCCTTAAATCGTCACGCGCGCTTGGAAGGCGCCCTCGGCCGCGCCGTCAGGCGCACTTGGAAGGAGCCTTCAGCCGCGCCGTCAGGCGCATTTGGAGTACGTGCAACTGGTGCAGACGTCGCAGCCTTCCTGGCGGATCAGGGCGGCTTCGGCGCACTTGGGGCATTGGCCGAGCCGCGCGGCCCCGGGCGAATCCCCGCGATCCATGACCGCCGACGACGCTGGCGCCCCGCCCCCGGCGGCAAGCCTGGGGACTCGCGCTTCGCCGGCGTCCGGGGCGCTGAGAAAGCCGATCGCGATCATGTGGCGCTCGATCACCTCGCCGATGGCGGCCAAGAGCGAGGGCACGTAGCGCCCGCCCATCCATTGCCCGCCGCGCGGGTCGAAAACCGCCTTCAGCTCCTCGACCACGAACGAGACGTCGCCGCCGCGGCGGAAGACCGCCGAGATCATCCGCGTCAACGCCACCGTCCAGGCAAAATGCTCCATGTTCTTGGAATTGATGAAGACCTCGAACGGGCGGCGGCGGCCGTCCTGGATGACGTCGTTGATGGTGATGTACATGGCGTGGTCGGTTTCCGGCCAGCGCACCTTGTAGGTGCCGCCCTGAAGCACCTCGGGCCGGTCCAAGGGCTGGGTCATGTAGACGATCGCGCCCGCGTCCTGCGGCCGCGCCAAGACCCTGGGCGCGACCAAGGGAAGCTCCGGCTGATCGCCCTTGGCCTTGGCGGATTTCGTTTCCAGCACCGCGCCGGTGATCTCGTTCGGGCGATACGTGGTGCAGCCCTTGCAGCCGAGTTCGTAGGCCTTGGCGTAGATGTCCTTGAAGTCCGCGAACGAAATTCCTTCCGGGCAGTTGATGGTCTTGGAAATCGAGCTGTCGACGTGACGCTGGACCGCGGCCTGCATCACGAGATGGTCGGCGGGCGCCAAGGCTTGCGTGTCGACAAAGTAGTCGGGTAGCGGCGCGCCGTCGCCGAAGGTCCGCCGGAACAGCTGGTAGGCGTAATCGGAAACCTGTTCCTCGCGGCGCGCGCCGTCGGGCATCAGGACGTGGCGGGTATAGACGAAGCTGAACACCGGCTCCAACCCCGAAGACACGTTGTCGGCGAACAGCGAGATGGTGCCGGTCGGCGCGACCGACGTGAGCAGGCCGTTGCGAATGCCGTGTTGCGCGATCGCCGCGCGGACGTCCTTATCCAGCCTCTGGACCGTTTCCCCGGCGAGGAACTTTTCCTTGTCGAACAGCGGAAACGCGCCTTTCTCGGCCGCCAACTCGGTCGAGGCGAGATAGGCCGCGCGCTGAATGGTTTTCATCCATTCCTCGGCGAGGCGCACCGCACGGGCGTCGCCGTAGCGCGCGCGGCACATGATGAGCGCGTCGGCGAGCCCGGTGACGCCAAGCCCGATCCGGCGCTTGGCCTTGGCCTCCCGTTCCTGCGCGGGCAGGGGAAAAGCCGAAACGTCGATGACGTTGTCGAGCAAGCGGACCGCGGTGCGGGTAAGGGCTTCGAGCGCGCCGAGGTCGAGGCGCGCGGTCTCGGCGAAAGGGTCGTGGACGAGCTTCGCGAGATTGATCGAGCCGAGCAGGCACGCGCCATAGGGCGGTAACGGCTGCTCGCCGCACGGGTTGGTGGCATGGATGGTTTCGCAATAAGCGAGATTGTTCATGCGGTTGATGCGGTCGATGAAGACCACGCCCGGCTCGGCGTAGGCGTAGGTCGCGCGCATGATCCGGTCCCACAGTTCGCGCGCGCGCACGCTCCGGAACACGGTGCCGCCGAAGGAAAGCTCCCACGCCGCGTCTTCCTTCACCGCCTGCATGAAGGCGTCCGTCGCCAGGACCGAGAGATTGAACATCCGCAGCCGGCCGGGCTGGCGCTTGGCCTCGATGAAGTCCTCGATGTCGGGATGGTCGCAGCGCATCACCCCCATCATCGCGCCGCGACGCGAGCCGGCGCTCATGATGGTGCGGCACATGGCGTCCCACACGTCCATGAAGGTGAGCGGGCCGGAGGCGTCGGCGCCGACGCCCTTCACCGGCGCGCCCTTGGGGCGCAAACTGGAGAAGTCGTAGCCGATGCCGCCGCCCTGCTGCATGGTCAGCGCCGCTTCCTTGAGATGCTCGAAGATCCCGGCCATGTCGTCGGGGATCTGGCCCATGACGAAACAGTTGAACAGCGTCACCCGCCGGCCCGATCCGGCGCCGGAAAAAATCCGGCCCGCCGGGAGAAAGCGGAAATCGTCCATCGCCTCGGCGAAGCGGGCTTCCCACGCCGCCGGGTCTTTTTCGACGGCGGCGGCGGCGCGGGCGACCCGCGCCCAGGTATCGGCAATGGTTTTGTCGAGCGCGTGCCCTTCCGCCGACTTGAGGCGGTATTTCATGTCCCAGATTTGCTGGGAAATGGCGGAAACCTGGCGCATGGGGATACTCGACCGCCCGGGCTCTGCCCGGCATAAAACTCATTGAAACATAAGGAATTTCATCGAATTTTAAGGGACGGCTCAAATCCGGTCAAGATTAATGTTCACTAAACGTTTCACAGAGTTTTCCAGGTCCCGCGCCCCCGAAAAGGCCGGATTTCGGGCGGGCATGACCAGTTATCCCCGCTTGCCAGCGCGGCGGGATAACCTTGTCCACGGATTTGTCCGGGCTCGGGGCGCTCCCGCGCTCCCGCGCTCCCGCGATCACGCATTCCACGGATCGACAACGGCGACCCCCGTGCCGGAAAAATCGCGCCGGTTGCGCGTCACCAGCGTCATGCCGCGCGCCGAGGCGGTGGCGGCGAGCAACCCATCGATCACCGGGAGCGGCCGCGCGGCCGAGAGCCGTCCCCATGTCTCGGCGATCTCGATATCGATCGCGATCACCCGGTCGGCGTAAAGCAGGAGCAGGCCGTCGAGCCATTCGCGAATCGCCCTCCCCGCGATGGCGTCGCGGCGCGCCAAGTTCTCGGCCCCCTTGGCGATTTCGCCCAGAGTGAGAACGCTCAAGTGGATGGCCGAAGGATCGGCGCGGCGAAACCACGCCAGCACCTTGGCGTCGGGCGCATTGCGCCTCGTCTCGGAGACGACGTTGGTGTCGAGCAGAAATTTCACAAGTCGATCTCGCGGCCGGCGTCCTTCGAACGATCGTTGATGACCGCGAGCGTCTTCTCGTCGAGCTTCGGCCCGGCCATGAGATACTCGACCAGCGACGGCCGGCTCGCCTCCAACCGCCGAAAGTCGCCCATCGACAGCACGACCGCGGTTTCGACGCCGCGATGTGTCACGATCTGCGGTCCTTCGCTGACGGCCCGCTTGACCAACTGGCTGAACTTGGCCTTGGCGTCCTGCAACTGCCAGATATGGGGCATGGATTACCTTCTGACTAGACTGACTAGTCAAAGTATAGTCATTCCCGGCACGGGAAACAAGGGGCCCCCGGCCGCCCGCCGTCAGGTCCCGCCGGTCCCAAGCCAGGGATAGCGTTCCCGCGCCTCGGCCGCGAGGCGGTCCGACGTCCGTTCGATCCTATGCTCCAGCTCGGCCATGAAGGCTTTGCGCGCCAGCCCTTCGGGCATCGGTTCGAGAATTTCGACCGTGATGGTTCCGGGATATTTCAAGAAACTCCGCCGGCCCCAGAACAGTCCAGAATTGAGCGCGACCGGAAAGATCGGCCAATCGGTCGCCGACGTGATCGCGTAGACGCCGGGCTGATAGGGACGGTGAACGCCGGGAGAGTCGTTTGTTGGCGCGCCTATCGGCGCGACCCTCGTCCCTTGGGGAAAGATCACCACTTGGCGGCCGGCGGCGAGACGGTCCCGGGCCTGCGCCACCACGTCTTTCAGGGCGCGCAAACCGGCCCGGCGGTCGACGACGATCTGGCGGGTCTTGGCCACGTACCAGCCCCAGAAGGGAATTCCGAGCAGTTCTTTCTTCAGCACGTAGGCCGGGTCGGCGACGAGGGCGTAAAACGCCATCGTGTCCCAGGCCGACTGGTGCTTGCAGGCGAACACCGCCGCGCCCTCGGGGATGCGCTCGCGTCCGCGCACCTCCCACTCCAAGCCGCAGAGCACTTTGAGCCCGCCGAAGACGAGCCGCTGCCACAGCCGCACCGCGGCTTGAAACCTGGCGCGCGGCAGCGGCAATAACAGCCAATAGGCGGACAGGCCGAACGTCGTCAGCGCGAAAAAATAAACATTGAAAAGGAGCGAGCGGACGTAGATCACGGCCGCCCTCCGGACCACGCGCCGCCGAGGCTCGCCGCCGCGTCCGTCACCCGATGCCGCACCCAGGCGAACAGAAATTTATTGTATTCCGAGGCCACCAGCCCGAGCGTGCCCGGCCAGGCCCACCACTCCGCCTTGACGTGGTCGGGAAAGACGGGATGGGGAAACACCGTCGCCTCGGGGATGGCGTGGCGGAATTCGAGCAGGCTGCGCGGCATATGGTAGGCCCCGGTGACGAGGCGGAGCGAGCGAAAGCCCTCGGCTTTCATCCAGGCCGCCGTTTCGCGCGCGTTCGCGATCGTGTTGACGGCGTTGCCGAGCGCGACCCTGGCTTCGATCTCGGCCGTGTCCCGGCGCGCGAGTCGCAGCAGCCGCTGCACGTCCAGCCCCCGATAAACGCCGGAAACGAAAAGCTTCCGCGCCCGCTCGCGGACCAAAAGGTCGAGGCCGGCGTCCAGCCGCCCGCTCCCGCCGGTGAGCACGACGACCGCATCGGTCGGGCCGGCGTCGTCGGCGAGGCGATCGGGAATGAGGGTGGCAAAACGTGCGAGCCCGGCGAGCCACAGGAGCGCGATGAGAAGCCCGAGCAGGGCGCCGGCCCGGGCAAGCCGGGAAAACCGGGCGCCCGGCGGCGCATGCCGCCCCGGTGAAAGATCGGGCGCGCCCCTCGCGGAGCCCTCGGGAGATGCCGCCGGGTTTTCTGTTTTGGGCGCCTGCGCGCCCGGCGGCGCACGCCGCCCCGGTGAAAGACCGGGCGCGCCCCTCGCGGAGCCCTCGGGAGATGCCGCCGGGTTTTCTGTTTTGAGCGCCTGCGCGCCCGACGGCGCGGCATCGTCCGTCACAAGATCCTCGAGAGCGATCCGAGAACGGTGAACCGCGCGGTCGCCATCCCGGTCAGCGCCACCACCAGCGGCATGGCCCCGATCGCCGTCCAATGCAGAAACGAGAATGTCACCTCTGGCAATATGCCGCCGCTTTCGCGCCCGAACAGCGCGCCGATCACGGCGAGCGCCGGCAGCGCAAGCATCAGGCCGATCGCGCCCCCTTTCAGCCCCAGCGCCAGCGCCCGGCCGGCGAACTGGCGGGCGATGTAGGAATCCTGGGCGCCGATCAGATGCATGACCTCGACCGCTTCGTGGTGGATCGAGAGTCCGGTGCGGGTGGTGAAGATCACCGTTCCCACCGTCACCACCAACACCAGGCCGAGAACGGCGAGCGCAGTCGCCTCGAGCGCGCGCATCAGCGCGAGCAGCCGGCCGAGCCAGGCCCGGTGGTCGTCCACCACCGTTCCCGGCGCGGCCGCCCCGAGCCGGACGCGCAAGGATTCCAGGTCCGGCCGGGCGCCGGGCCGAGCGCGCACGTCGATCAAGCGGGGAATCGGAATGTCGCCGGCGGCGAGCGGGCCGATCCAGGGCTCGATCAGGGCCGCGAGTTGCGCGTCGGCAAGCGGCTCGGCCGACGCGATGCCGGGGGTCGCGCGCAACAGCGCGAGCACGGCGGCGAGCGCCTGGCCGTCATCGGCGGCCGAAACCGGCACCTGCACCGTCAGCGTGCCGCGCGCGCCCTTGTCCCAGCGCCCGGCGACCTGATGCATGGAGGCCGCGAGCGCGAAGGCGAGCACGGCGAGAAAGACCATGAACGCCACCAGCCAGGGCAAAAAACGGTCCTGGGAATCACGATCGAGAGAAAGATCGGTGCGGGTTGCAAACACGGGCGTTACGGCACTCCCTTGAGAATCCATTCCCGCACCGGGGCCTGGGCGGTGGGGTGCGCGGGCTCAACCCCGCGCGCATCAATTGTCGCGCCCCTCCCGGGGCTCCCCGGCGCGGAGGCGCCCAAACCCGAAGACCCGGCGGCATCCTCCGCGCCCGGTCTTTTGTCTGGGCGGCCTGCGCCGCCGGGCGCGCCCAGGGTCAAACGGCCGCCTTCGAGATGCAGCCGGCCATGGCCGAGCCGCTCGACCAGGGAAACGTTGTGGGTCGCGATCACCACCGTGGTTCCGAGCCGGTTCAGTTCCTCGAACAGGTGCATCAGGCGAAGCGCCATGCGGTCGTCGACGTTGCCGGTCGGTTCGTCGGCAAGCAGAAGCTTGGGCCGGCCGATGACGGCGCGCGCGATCGCGACCCGCTGCTGCTGTCCGCCCGAAAGCGTCGAGGGCCGCGCCTTCATCTGGTCCTTGAGGCCGACCCAGGCGAGCAACTCGGTGACGTTGCGGTTCACTTCCGATCCGCGCACGCCGGCGATGCGCAGCGGCAGGGCGACGTTGTCGAACGTGGAAAGATGCGCCAGCAGCCGGAATTCCTGGAACACGACCCCCACTTGGCGGCGCAACGCCGGCAAAGACGGGCGCGCGAGCGACGCGACGTCGCGCCCGAACAGGGCGACCACCCCCCGGGTCGGCTTCAGCGCCAGGTAGAGGAGCTTGAGCAGCGAGGACTTGCCCGCGCCGCTTTCCCCGGTGAGGAAGTGGAACGAACCCTCGGCCAGGGCGAAGGTCACGTCTTGCAGGACTTCGGGCCCGAATCCGTAACGGAGTCCCGCGTTTTCGAAGCGAACGATGTTGTCGTCGGCCGCCTTCTTCATGACGCCCGCGCGCCTCGGCATGATTCGTGGCGTTCGGCCTTCATACCCCGCGACAATGGCATGGGACTTGGCCCCAGTCTAGCCGCCGGGCGAAACCCGATTCGTCCGGCCGCCGGTTGCCAGCCCGTCGGCAAAATCATATAAACGCGGGATGTTTCGCCCGCCCCCCAAGGCGCATTCCTAGGCGCATGATTATCACCTGCCCGACCTGCGGCACCCATTATTCCATTGCGCCGGCCCAACTCGGAGCGGGCAAGTCCGTTCGCTGCCACAACTGCGAGAATATGTGGCAACAAGGGCCCGTGGCCGAACGCGCGCCGGCCCAGCGCCAGCGCATGCCCCGCGCGGGAACCCCGCGTGCGCCAAGTATCGCGCCCCCGCCGCCGCCAAGGCCCGCGCCCATGCCAGAGCCGATGGCCGAAACCATGGCGCCGCCTCCGCCGCCGCCACCTCCGCCGCCGCCAAAAGACGACAGGCCGCTCAATCAGGCCGAGCTCGATACCATGTTCGGTCCGACGCCAGCGCCTGCTGCCGCCGCCGAGAGCCACCCGGCCAGCGACGAGCAGCCCGCCTTGAGCCAGGAAGAACTCGACAAGGTCCTCGCCCAGCCGGAACCCGAAGCCATGGGGTCGATCGCCTCCGATGACTCCGGGGCCAAGGAGGAACAGGCGACGACGACCGTCGAGGAATTACCCGAACCGGAGCCGATCCCCGGCTCGCTCGCGCCGGACATGGACGCCGCCGGGAGCGGCCGCAAGAGTTGGGCCGGAGCGATCGCCGCCGCGGTCGTGGTCCTGTTTCTGCTCGGCGGCGGCAGCGGGATGTACTTCGGCCGCGACCACGTGATGCACATGGTTCCGATGGCCAAGAATGTCTATTCCATGCTCGGGCTTGGCCGCGAGGCGCTCGGAGCGGGGCTCGACATCCGCAGCGTCGCCTCGGAACGGACCAACGAAGGCGGCACCGAAGTGCTGGCGGTGCGCGGCGTCATCGCCAACATCTCGGCGCTCGATCGCCCGGTGCCGCACCTGCGCGTCGCCCTCTACGACGCCAACAACCGGGTGGT
>SHWG01000017.1 GCA_009693905.1 Rhodospirillales bacterium
CACGACCCCCAGACCCCCAGTCTGGTGCGCTACCAGGCTGCGCCACGCTCCGGATTAAAACGATTTCCGCCGCTATCGATAAACCGGCTTTCGCCGAGGGGCTGCACTATACGTACCGCGCCCGGAAGGCGCAACGAAAGCTGATATTTAACGCGCCTTGACGAAGGCGCGGAGCGATTCGAGGTCCGCGAGGACGGCCTCCAGCTCCTCCCGTGCGGCTGGCGCCAGGAGGCTTACTTTGCCCCCGCCGTTGCCAGGATCCGCAGGGTCGGTGTCGGCAGGGCTTGGGCCTGCCGCCTCGGGTCCGGCGGCGGGCGGGGCGAGGGCGACCGGCGTTTCCGCCGCGCCGGCGATCGCGGCCACGCGCTCGCCGCCTTGGCGCAACAACTTCTGCACACCTTTGATGGTGTAGCCTTTTTCGCGCAACAGATCGCGGATGCGCCGCAGCAAGGCCACGTCTTCGGGCCGGTAATAGCGCCGCCCGCCGCTTCGCTTCAGGGGCCGGATGGTGGCGAAGCGGGTTTCCCAGAAACGAAGCACATGCTGGGGCAGCTCCAGTTCGGTGGCGACTTCGCTAATCGTGCGGAAAGCCTCGGGCGATTTTCCGCCGGCAGGCCCCATCGGCAAAGGAACAGGTTGCGGGTTAGCCATGATCGTTTGGGCTCCTCTCGAACGCCCGAGAGGATTCAGCCGGCGCCGGCCGTCTTACGCTGATTGATGCGGCTTTTCAGGACCTGGGAGGGCCGGAAGACGAGCACCTTGCGCGGCAGGATGGGGACTTCCTCGCCGGTCTTGGGGTTGCGGCCGACGCGCTGGCCTTTATTGCGGATCGAGAAGCTGCCGAAGGAGGATATCTTCACCGATTCGCCCCGGGATAGAGCGCCGGAAATCTCGTTCAGGACGGTCTCGAGGAGGTCGGCGGATTCGTTGCGCGAAAGCCCGACTTCTTGATAAACGGCTTCGCCAAGCTGCGCGCGCGTAATCGTCTTTCCCGACATGGCCGGAGGCCCCCCTTGTTCGATCGCTTGGCGCGAACCCTAGCCCCGGACGATAAAGCCGTCAATATCAGGAAGTTGGGGAGCGATTCTCACACGGACCCGCCATTCGTGGCCACGGCTTTAATCCGCTTACCAGCGCACCAGGCTTGCACCCCAGGTAAACCCGCCGCCCATGGCCTCGAACAGGAGCAGATGGCCCGCGCGGATGCGGCCGTCCCGGACCGCCTCGTCGAGGGCGAGCGGGATCGAGGCTGCGGAAGTATTGGCGTGGCGGTCGACGGTGATGACGACCTTCGATAGGGGCAGGCCAAGTTTGCGCGCCGTGCCGTCGAGGATGCGCTTGTTGGCCTGGTGCGGCACCAGCCAGTCGATATCGCCCCGGGAAAGACCGTTGGCGGCGAGAGCTTCGTCCACGACCGAGGCGAGATTGACCACGGCGTGGCGAAAAACCTCGCGTCCGTGCATGCGCAACTGGCCGACCGTGCCGGTCGAGGACGGCCCGCCGTCGACATAGAGCAAATCGGCATGATTGCCGTCGGAATGGATGTGGGAGGAAAGAATCCCGCGATTCCCGCCGTTTCCCGCGCCATTGGTCTTTTCCCCGCGTACGACCACCGCCCCCGCCCCGTCGCCGAACAGCACGGACGTGGTGCGATCCGACCAATCCAGGATCCGCGAGAACGTCTCCGCTCCGATCACCAGCACGGTTCGCGCCTGGCCCGAGCGGATCATCCCGTCGGCCAGTGCGAGCGCGTAGACGAAGCCCGAGCAGACCGCCTGTACGTCGAACGCCGCGCCCGTGGTCATGCCGAGCATGGCCTGGACCCGGACCGCGGTCGCGGGAAAAGTCCGGTCGGGGGTGGCGGTGGCGAGCACGATCAGGTCGATCTCTCCCGCCTTGACGCCAGCGTGCTCAAGGGCCCGGCGGGCGGCGGCGAACGCGAGATCCGAGGTCAGTTCGCCCTCGGCGGCGATCCGGCGCTCGCGGATGCCGGTGCGCTCGACGATCCATTCGTCCGAGGTGGCGACGATGTTGGAGAGCTGCGCGTTGGTGACGATCCGTTCCGGCAGGTACGAGCCACACCCGAGGACGAGCGACCGGAGCGCGCTCATGAGCCGCTGCCCGCCTCGTTCATGGGCAGGGTATGAACGGCGAGTTCCGCCAAGTCGTCCTTGATGCCCTCGTTGAGGCGGTCGGCGATCAGTGTGCAGGCGACGTTGATGGCGTTGGCGAAGCCGAAAGCGTCGGTGCCGCCGTGGCTTTTGACGCAGACGCCATTGAGGCCGAGGAACATGGCGCCGTTGTAACACCGAGGGTCGATGCGGTCGCGGAAACGACGCAGCGCCAGCCGGGCGAGAAGCCCGCCCATCAGCGCCGGCAGGGACGCGGTCAGGGCTTCCTTGAGGAACCGGACAAACATCTTGGCGGTGCCTTCGATCGATTTCAGCACGATGTTGCCGGTGAAACCGTCGGTGACGACCACGTCTACGGTTCCGGCGGCGATGTCGTCGCCTTCGACGAAACCGTGAAAACGGATCGGCAGATTGCTTTTCTGGAGAATGGCGGCGGCTTGCTTCACGTCGTTATGACCCTTCAGTTCCTCGACGCCGACATTGAGCAGGCCGACCAATGGCGAATGGACCCCAAGGACGCGCCGGGCGAAGACCTCGCCCATGACCGCGAACTGGACCAGATTATCGGCATCGCTTTCGACGTTGGCGCCGAGATCGAGCATCACGCATTTGCCGCGCACGGTCGGGAATACGCCGGCGATGGCCGGCCGGTCGATCCCGTTCAGGGTCCTCAGCACGAACATGGCCATGGCCATCAACGCCCCGGTGTTGCCGGCGGAAACGATCCCGGCGGCCTCGCCTTCGGCGACGGCGTTGATGGACAGCCGCATGCTGGAATTGCGCCGGGTGCGAAGGGCGGAGGAAGGCTTGTCCTCGGCGGCGACCACTTCGAGGGTGTGACAGATGCGGACGCGACCGGCGAGTACCGGATTGGCGCAGACCAGCGGCGCAATCAGGCTTTCATCGCCGAACAGGAGAAAATTCACGCCGGGATGTTTCAGGGCGGCCAAGGCCACGCCTTCGACCACCATCTTGGGGGCGTCATCGCCTCCCATGGCGTCGACGGACAGGGTGAAACGCGTGGTCAACCGGACTCCCCTCCCTCTTCCCCCGCCGTTTCCCGTCCCGGTTTCAAGCGCGGAACAAGTTCGTCAGGCGGCCTCGTCGGCCGCGGGAGCGGTCTTGACGACGGGGCGGCCGTCATAGTGCCCACAAGAGCCGCAGACGTGGTGCGGACGCTTGATCTCGCCGCAGTTGGAACATTCCACCCGCGCGGCTGGCTTGAGCGCGTGGTGGGAGCGGCGCATGTTGCGGCAAGACTTGGACGTTTTTTTCTTGGGAACAGCCATTGGACGAAATTCCTTGAATTCCTCCCCCGTGGCGGGAGCGCGCGCTTATAAACAATCCCCCCCGTGAGGGCAAGCCGCAAGGGCGATACTATCGCCCTTGCTTGAGTTTGGCTAAGACGGCAAAAGGCCCCGATCTTTCGGGATTTTTTGCCGCTTCGGAAGGCTCCGGGGGGGCGGCGGCGAAGACCGCGCCGGGGGCCCTCGGGAAGGGATTGATCTCGAAGCCGAGCGCCTCCGCGACCACTTCGCCCACGTCCACGACGCCGCCTTCGAGGGGCTCCGGCGGTTCGTCCGCCTCGGGATCGAGAAAAATCTCATCGAACGTTTCCGCGCCCGATTGGGCCGAGGGCGAGAAGACGCGGGCGAATCGCGCTTCGATCGTGGAGCGGACCGGTTCCAGCGTCACCACGCAGGTTTGGACGACCTCGGCCTTGAACTGGCCGGAAAGGCTGATGGCGCCGGCCAAGTTTCGCGCCACGGATACGCTCGCCGCGAGGCTATCCAACTGGTCGAGGCCGAAGCGGCGGGCGAGATTGGCGCGTTCCTCGGGGTTGGCGCGGATGTCGAAGTGGGTTGCGGCGGGGGCGCCGAGGGCCTCGACGTCCATGGGGCGCGAGAATTCCGGCGCGGGCGGAGTATGGGCGGGCATGACGATTGATATTCTAACTAATACAAGGCGCGCGGGCGAATCCCCGCGCGCGATAAATGATGCGCCCCTACAGGGGCGCGTCCGGCGGAGGGGGAAAAATGGCTTTCCCGGCCGCGAGCGCGCCCCACGGCTGGGCGGCGAGCAGCCCATCGGCGGCGCGGACGTACATCGCTAGCGTCGCACCCCCCTTTCCCGCCGCCTGGCCGGCGCCACGCCATAGGTTGCGCCCGAGGGCCTCGGCCAGTCCCGCATCGCCGTCGGTCCGCTCGAGTGCCGCGTCGTAGGCCACGACCCGGCCCCTGAAAGCGGCGGCAAGCCCCTTCACCTGCTTGCCGACGCCGAGGTCGCCTACCCCCATTTCACGCAGGTTTCGGTCCATGTCGGCGAACATCAGGTCGGTCAGCGCCTGGGCCAGCGCCACTGCTGCGCCACTGGCGGGGTCCGGTTCGCGCTTGAGACGGCGCAAAGCGAGAAATACATGGAGCGCGATCATGTCGAATCGACCATCGGGCGTATCGGGAACGCCGTGACGGGCGTAAAATCCGGGCGCGCGCGCCGCCGCCACCGCCGCCCGGTAAAGGCCAAGCGCGGGCTCGGACATATCGGGCCTCCGGCCGCCAAAAAACTTCAAGAAGCTCATCTATAGCCTTGTTATGATGATAGAATATGCCATCCAAGATTTACGCGCCATCGGTTTTCCACAATTGACACGCGCCCTCGGACGGTGCAATTCATTTCCGTAATGTTCAATCGGTGTTTCCGCGACCGGCGGCGTCCGCCGCCAAAACCAAAGACCGGGCGCGAAGGGCGCCGCCGGGTCTTCGGGTTTTGGCGCGTTCGCACCCGGGCGGCCCTCGCCGCTCCGATGTTCCTGGTTCTCCTCCTTGGGGCGGGCGCATGTGCGCCGCGCGTGCATAACCAAGGCCACGAGGTCGATCCCGAACGGCTCGCCCAGGTCGAGGCGGGCAAAACCAACCGCGATCAAGTGCTGGAGATCCTCGGTTCGCCGTCCAGCAATTCCACCTTTGGCACCGAAGTCTGGTACTACATCAGCCAACGGGTCCACTCGACGCTCTTCTTCCGGCCGGAAGTGGACGACCGCAAGGTGATCGCGGTCGAATTCGACGAGGCGGGTGTCGTCACCGCCGTCAACACTGTCGGTCTCGCCGACGGGCGCACGGTCCAGCCGGTCGAGCGCGTGACACCCACCACCGGCCACGAATTGACCGTCATCGAGCAAGTGCTCGGCAACTTCGGCCGGTTTACCCGTAAGCCGGCCAGCCCGCAGTCGGGATCGGGCGGGCCGCCGCGCCAATAGCCGTTTGCGTCGCCTCGGGCGAAGTCTCTTGTTCGCGTCGCCTCAGGCGATGATGGCGAGCAGCAAGATGGCGACGATGTTGATGATCTTGATCATCGGGTTGACGGCGGGGCCGGCGGTATCCTTGTAGGGATCGCCGACCGTGTCGCCGGTGATGGCCGCCTTGTGGGCCTCCGAGCCCTTGCCGCCGTAGTTGCCGCTCTCGATGTACTTCTTGGCGTTATCCCAGGCGCCTCCGCCAGAAGTCATTGAAATAGCTACAAATAATCCGGTAACGATGGTCCCGAGCAACATCGCGCCGACCGCGGCGAAGGCATGCGCCTGGCCCGCGATCAGGTTGATCGCCACATAGACCACCACCGGCGCCAGCACCGGCAGCAACGAGGGCACGATCATCTCCTTGATCGCGGCCTTGGTCAGCATATCGACGCAGGTGCCGTATTCGGGCTTGGCCTTGCCCTCCATGATGCCGGGGATTTCCTTGAACTGGCGGCGAACCTCGACCACCACAGCCCCGGCGGCGCGGCCGACCGCCATCATGCCCATGGACCCGAACAGAAACGGCAGCAGGCCGCCGATGAAAAGGCCGACGACGACATAGGGGTCTTGGAGCTGGAACGTGACCTCCACGTTGGGGAAATAGTGCTTCAAGTCCTCGGTATAGGCCGCGAACAGCACCAGCGCGGCCAGCCCCGCCGAGCCGATGGCGTAGCCCTTGGTCACCGCCTTGGTGGTGTTGCCGACCGCGTCCAGCGCGTCGGTCACTTTGCGGACGTCCTCGGGCAAATCGGCCATTTGGGCGATGCCGCCGGCGTTGTCGGTCACCGGGCCATAGGCGTCGAGCGCCACCACCATGCCGGCCAGCGCGAGCATGGTGGTCGCGGCGATGGCGATGCCGTAAAGGCCGCCCAGCATATGGCTGGCGACGATGCCGGCCGAGATCACGACCACGGGCAGCGCGGTCGATTCCATCGAAACCGCGAGGCCCTGAATCACGTTGGTGCCGTGCCCGGTGGTCGAGGCGAGCGCGATGCTCTTGACCGGGCGATAATCGGTGCCGGTGTAGTACTCGGTGATCCAGACGATCAGGCCCGTCACCGCCAGCCCCATCAGGGCGCACATGAACAGCTGCATGCCGGTGACCGCGCGGCCGGCCATGGCGATGGATTTGTCGAAGCCGATCAGTTGCGCGGTGACGATGGCGACCAGAACGGCCGAAACCGCGCCCGAAACGATCAATCCCTTGTACAGCGCCCCCATGATGTTTTGGCTGGCGCCCAGCTTGACGAAATAGGTGGACGCGATCGAGGCGATGATGCAAACCGCGCCGATGACCAGCGGGTAAATCATCATGGTTTCAGCGGCTTGGCCGGTGAAAAAGATCGCGCCGAGCAGCATGGTGCCGACCATGGTCACGGCGTAAGTCTCGAACAAATCCGCGGCCATGCCGGCGCAATCGCCGACGTTGTCGCCGACGTTGTCGGCGATTACCGCCGGATTGCGGGGATCATCCTCGGGGATGCCGGCTTCGACCTTGCCGACCAGATCGGCGCCGACATCGGCGCCCTTGGTGAAAATGCCGCCGCCCAAGCGGGCGAAGATCGAAATCAGAGAGGCCCCGAACCCGAGCGCGACGAGGGCTTCGAGGACATGGCGCAGGTCGGCCGCCTTCGAGGTGTCGTACATGCCCTTGAGCAGCATGTAATAGCCGGCGACCCCGATCAGGGCGAGGCCGACGACCAGCATGCCGGTGATGGCGCCGGCTTTGAACGCGATGTCCAGTCCGCCCGCCAGGCCCTTGGTCCGCGCCGCCTCGGCGGTGCGCACATTGGCCCGGACCGACACGTTCATGCCGACGTATCCGGCCAAGCCTGAACACACGGCGCCGATGGCGTAGCCGATCGCGACCGGCAGCCCCAGGCGCCAACCGAGGATAATTCCGATCACCACGCCGACCATGGCGATGGTGGTGTATTGGCGGTTGAGGTAGGCCCGGGCCCCTTCCTGAACGGCGGTCGAGATGGCCTGCATCCGTTCGCTGCCGGCGGGTGCGGCGAGAATGGCCCGGGCCGTGATGGCGCCGTAAGCGAGCGCGAGAACGCCGCAAGACAGAATCAGAAAATCGAGAGAGGACATGCGGTGAATTTCCTTATCTAGGGCCTGGATGGGCTCGGGCTCGCGAGGATTCGAAAAAGCAGGCGGGGAAAGTGCCAGAAGCCCGACCTCATGGCAACCTCCGCCACGCGTCGCGGCGACTCCGCCAGCGCCGCATCGTCGCAATGCAACGTACTGATATAAATTAATATTTTTTTTGCTAAGACTTGCCGTCGCTGTCGTGGACGGATTGGATCAAGACCTGACGGACCAATCCTTTGCCGAGCGTCTTGTCGGCGACGTACTGAATCCGATCCTTCAGCAGATCAATTTCGATTTGGTCCACTTCGCGCAAGAGTCGGGGCAGGAAATCGTGCAAATCCGTGATCAGGGCGCTGGTGAGCCGGATCAGCCGTTTCTGGATTATCGCCGAGTCCTTTTCGCTCGCGACTTCGAGTTTGACCGTGATTTGAACGATCGACCTCGGCCTGTTGTTCTGGAGGACCACGACATTGATCGGGTCTATGTCCATGTAGCGGGGCGCTTCGCGCCGGCGCGAAGCGACGGGTGCTTCCGCTCCGGCGATTTCCTCCGGGGCGAAGGGGCCGAGCTCCATCCACTTCAGGACCCCGACGGTCCCGCCGGCAAGCAAGAAGATCACGGCCAAGCCGGGCACAAGGAGCTTTTGCATTGGGGCACCTTATCAGGTCCCCCCCCTTAATTATCGGTAATCGCCGCGCGCCTCGAAAATCCGCGCGGTCAAAAATGCCGCCAGCCGGCGCGCGGGAGTAGGTATGGCTTGCCATCCGCGCCGATCACCCGCACCCGCCCCGCGCCGCCGCCGGCGATTCGGCCGATCCGGGTCAGGGAAAGCCCGAGCGCGCGAGCCAACGCGCGGACGCGGGGCCTCCGTGCCTTGGGCGCGGTGAATACGAGTTCGTAATCGTCGCCGCCGGCGAGAACGTCGGCGAGAAGCCCAGGGTGGGCGCGCAAGACAGCCCGCGCCGCCGAAGACAGCGGAATCGCCGCCGCTTCGACCGCCGCGCCGACTCCGGACGTTTCGCATAGGTGACCGAGATCGGCGACCAGCCCGTCGGAAACGTCGATGGCCGAATGGGCAACACCAGCCAAGAATCGGCCAAGCGCGATCCTTGGGGTCGGACGGTGGTAGCGTTCCGCGAGAAAACGCTTGTGCCGGGCGGCGACGCGCAATTTTCCCTTGAGAACGCGAAGGCCCAGCGCGGCGTCGCCGATGGTGCCGGAAACGTACACGTCGTCGCCGGCGCGCGCGCCGGAGCGGCGAAGCTCGCCCCCCTTCCCCACGATCCCGAGCGCGGTGACGGTGAAGCTCGCAGGACCGGGAGTCACCACCGTATCGCCGCCGACGAGGACGACCCCGAACCTTGTTTGCTCGCCCCGAAGCGCGCGGGCGAAACGTTCGATCCAGTCGGCGCGGGTTCCGCGCGCGAAGGCGGCGGCGAGCAGATACCAGCGGGGCTCGGCGCCCATGGCGGCAAGATCGGACAAATTAACGCGCAAAAGCTTGGGCGCGATGTCATCGGGACGCGCGCCCAAGGGGAAATGCACGCCTTCGACCAGGCAGTCGGTGGTGGCGACCAGCCGCCGGCCTCGGTGGATATCGAGCACGGCGGCGTCGTCGGTGAGCGCGAACGCGCCCTTTTCGCCCGCCGCAAGCGGGCGGAAGAAGCGCGCGATCAGCGCGAATTCATCCGGCGCCGGCTGTTTTTTCCGCGCCATGGACGCCTCCGCCACGCAAGGTCCGCGCCAGCCGATCGAGCACGCCGTTGACCAGCGCCGGTTCGCGCCCGGCGTAGAAGGCGTGCGTCAATTCGACGTATTCGTCGATGATGGTGGCGGCGTCCACGTCGGGCCGGGCCGCAAGCTCGAAGGCGCCCAGGCGCAAGATCGCGCGCAATACCACCTCCATGCGATCGAGCGGCGTTCCGTCCGGGGCGATCGCGGCCTGGATCGACGTGTCCAAGTCCGCCTTTCGTTCCGCGGCCCCGCGCACCAGTTCCTTGAGGAAGGCAAGATCGGGCGCGACCAGGGGCTCGTTCGTCGCCGCCGCGCCGCTGCTGCCGCCATCCCCGCCATGAGTCTCGGTGACGCTCCAGCGCCGCGCGAGAAAATCCGCGAGGATTCCGTCCTCAGGAATACCGGTGATTTCGATTTCGTAGAGCGCCTGCACGGCGGCGAGCCGGGCGGCGCTGCGCTTGCCGCCGGGTTGGCCGCCGCCGGGTCCGCGGTCGCTCATCGCAAGCTCGTTTTCAGAGCCATCATGCCGAGGCAGGCCCGGGCGGCCTCGGCGCCCTTGTTTTTCTTGCCCGGCTGGGCGCGCACCCGGGCATGCTCGGCGGTCGGACACGTCAAGATGCCGAAGCCGACGGCAAGCCCATCTTCAAGCGAGAGATTCATCACGGCGCGGCTCGCTTCGCGGTAAATGTGATCGTAGTGATCGGTCTCGCCCTGGATGACGCAGCCGAGCGCGATATAGCCGCCGATGCCGCGCCCCCGCTTCGAGCGGGCGACCAAGCGGATCGCGCCCGGAACCTCGAACACGCCGGAGACCGCGAGCCGCTCGTAGAGCACGCCGGCGGCTTCCAGCACCGCGCCCGCCCCGCGTGCGAGATCGTCGGCTATCTCGGGATAGAAGCGGGCTTCGACGATCAGAACGGGCAGAACGCCCTTGCGGCGCGGACGGGAACCGGTGCGGGGCATCTACGTTCCTCCGCCCCGAAGCGGGCGCTGACCGACGATCTTAAGCCCCCAACCCTCGAAGCCGATGAGGGTGCGCCTCGTGTTGGAGAGCAGCGTCATTTCCTTGACCCCGAGATCGAGCAGGATTTGCGCGCCGACGCCGTAGTCGCGGAGCTCCCGGCCCTCCGATTTGACGTTCTCTTTTTTCGCCCGCACCCGATCGGAGAGCGCGGCGCGGTGGGGCTCGCGGATTAGGACGATCACGCCGCGGCCCTCCTGGCCGATCAGGCGCATCGCCTGGTGCAGGTCTTCGGCCTTGCCGGCGGCGGTATCGCCGAGCACATCCTCGAGCACGTTGAGGGCGTGCATCCGCGCCAACACCGGCCCGCCGGCCGCGAGATTGCCCTTCACCAGGGCGATGTGCTCGGCGTAGGCCACCTTGTTGACGTAAACCATCATGCGGAACGTCCCGCCGTGGAGGCTCTCGAAATCGGTTTCCAGGGTCCGCTCGACGATGCGGTCGTGGCGGAGCCGATGCGCGATCAGATCGGCGATGGTCGCGATCTTGAGTTTGTGGACCTGCGCGAATTTCACCAAGTCCGGCAGGCGGGCCATGGTGCCGTCCTCGTTCATGATTTCGCAGATCACGCTGGACGGGTTGAGACCGGCGAGGCGGGCGATATCGACCGTGGCCTCGGTGTGGCCGGCGCGCACCAGCACGCCGCCGTCGCGGGCTTCGAGCGGGAAGACGTGGCCGGGCGTGGCGATGTCGGCGGAACTCTTGCCTGGGTCGATGGCGACGGCGACGGTGCGGGCGCGGTCGGAAGCCGAGATGCCGGTGGTGACGCCTTCGCGCGCCTCGATCGAAACCGTGAACGCGGTCTGGTGGCGCGAGGCGTTGTGGCGCGCCATCGCCGGTAAATCCAACTCGGTCACGCGCCGGGACGTGAGCGCGAGGCAGATCAGGCCGCGGCCGTATTTGGCCATGAAGTTGATCGCTTCCGGCGTCGCCATCTGCGCCGGAATCACGAGATCGCCCTCGTTTTCGCGTTCTTCGTCGTCGACGAGGACAAACATGCGGCCGTTGCGGGCCTCCTCGATGATCTCGTCGATCGACGACAGATGCTGCCGATACGGCATGGCTGCTTATTCTTTCTTGCCCAGGAAGCGCGCAACATACCGCGCGAGGGGGTCTAATTCCAGGTTGACGAAATCGGACGGCGCGAGCGCGCCAAGGGTGGTGATCTTGCGGGTGTGCGGGATCAGATTGACGCCGAATTCGCTCGCGCCGGCCTCGTTGACGGTGAGCGCCACGCCGTCGAGGGCGACCGAGCCCTTGGCGGTGACGAAACGGGCGAGTTCTTCGGCAACGGCGAAGACAAGACGAAGAGAATCCCCCTCCTCCCGCGCCGACTTCAGTTGCACGATTCCATCGACGTGGCCGGTGACGATGTGGCCGCCCAGTTCGTCGCCGGCGCGGAGCGCGCGCTCGAAATTGACCGGGGTTCCGGCGCGCCAGCGTCCGAGGGTAGTTCGGGCCAGGGTCTCGGCGGAAACCGTCGTTGCGAACCAGCCTTGGTCCTTGTCCACCACCGTCAAGCACACGCCCGAGCAGCAGACCGAGGCGCCGACGGCGAGCGTCTGGGTATCGAGCCCGGTCGCGAATTCGTAGCGCGCGTCACCGCCGGGCTTGATCGCCCGCACGTGGCCGAGATCGCTAATGATGCCGGTGAACATGGGCTGTTATCGGTCCAAGCGGCGGAAGGTGACAAGGCCGTCGGCGCCGGCGGCGGTGCGGGCGACGGGCTCGAAACGCGGCATCTCGGCCAACGCGGCGTGGGCGAGCGCGCCGACGGCGGGAAGTCCCGCGCCGCCGAGCACCGAGGGCGCATGGAACCAGGCCATCCGATCGACCAGATCGGCCTTCAGCAGCGCCGCGGCGAGCGTGCCGCCGCCTTCCACCAGAACGCGGGTCAGGCCCCTCCCGCCGAGCGCAATAAGCGCGTCGCGCGCATGAATACTTCCGTCCGGCCCGGCCGGAACTTCGACGATTTTAACGCCGAGCGCGGCGAGCGCCTTTTTACGCCCCGCATCCGCGTCCGCCCCGGTCACCACCCAGGTCGGCGTCGCGCGGGCGGTGCGCGCAAGCACGGCCGCGGGCGCCAGGCGCAAGCGGCCGTCCATGACGATGCGTACCGGTTGTCTTCCGGCGAAGCCGGGCAAACGGCACGTCAGTTCGGGATCGTCGGCGAGCGCGGTGCCGGAACCGATCATGACCGCGTCGTGTTCGGCGCGAAGCCTGTGCGCCCGGGCGCGGGCATCGTCGCCGGTGATCCAGCGGCTCTCGCCGTCCGCGGCGGCGATCCGGCCATCGAGCGTCGTGGCGAGCTTGAGGGTGACGAGCGGCCGGCCGGCGCGCACCCGGAGCAGAAAGCCGGCGTTGATCTCGGCGGCCTCGCTCGCGCCGACGCCGCGCGCGACTTCGATCCCCGCCGCTTCGAGGCGGGCAAAACCTTTTCCGGCAACGCGCGGATCGGGGTCTTCGATCGCCGCGACGACGCGGGCGACGCCGGCGGCGATCAAGGCGTCCGCGCAGGGCGGCGTGGTGCCGTGATGGGCGCAGGGCTCAAGGGTGACATAGGCGGTCGAACCTTTGGCGGCCGATCCGGCGCGCCTCAGCGCCTCGGTTTCGGCGTGCGGGCGGCCGCCGGCTTGGGTCCAGCCGCGCCCGACCACGCGCCCCGCGCGTCCGCCCGTTTCCTCGCCGGATTCGGTTTCGCGCACCAGCACACAGCCGACCGCCGGGTTGGGCCAGACGTTCCCCAGGCCCCGGCTGGCGAGCGCGAGCGCCGAGCTCATGTTGGCGAAATCGCGCGCGCCGCGCGCGCCGGCGGTGTCAGAGCCCATGACACTCCATGAGAGCTTCCCGGAGGGGCTCTCAGCGGTTATCGCCGAGCTTGCCCACGAATTCCTCGAAATCCTTCGCCTCGCGGAAATTGCGATAGACGGAGGCGAAACGGACATAGGCGACCGGGTCCAGCTCCTTCAACTGGTCCATCACCATTTCACCGACGACCTTGGTCGGTATTTCGTTCTCGCCCAAAGTCTCAAGACGCCGTTGGATGCTGTTGACCAAGCGCTCGATTCGTTCGCCCTCGACCGGGCGCTTGCGCAGCGCGATCGTGAGCGAGCGCAACAGCTTGTCGCGGTCGAAGGGGACTTTCTCACCGTTGCTTTTGACGACCATCAACTCGCGCAACTGGATGCGTTCGAAGGTGGTGAAGCGCGAACCGCACGCCGCGCAATAGCGCCGCCGGCGAATGGCGGCGTTATCCTCGGTCGGGCGCGAATCCTTCACCTGGGTATCTTCGTGGCCGCAGAATGGACAACGCATAGTCTAGTTCCTCCCTTGGCCGGCGTTTGCGCCGGCACGGACTTGTGATTCAAAGATCGGGATAAATGGGAAAATGACGACACAGATCGGCGGTCTTCTCGCGCGCCACCGCTTCGGCCGCGCCGTTGTCGCCGGAGGTCGCCAGGCCGTCCAACACGTCGGCGATCAAGACGCCGATCTTGCGGAACTCGGCGGCGCCGAAGCCGCGGCTGGTGCCGGCGGGCGTGCCGAGCCTGATGCCCGAGGTGACCGTCGGCTTTTCCGGATCGAAGGGAATGCCGTTCTTGTTGCAGGTCATGTGGGCGCGATCCAGGCTCGCTTCGGCCGCCTTGCCGGTGATTTTCTTCGGGCGCAAATCGACCAGCATCAGGTGGGAATCCGTGCCGCCCGAAACGATGTCGAAGCCGCGTTCCTGAAGCGTCTTGGCGAGAACCTTGGCGTTCTCGACGACGGCGCGGGCGTAACCCTTGAATGCCGGTTCGAGCGCTTCGCCGAAGGCGACCGCCTTGGCCGCGATCACGTGCATCAAGGGCCCGCCCTGGGTGCCGGGGAAGACGGCGGAGTTGAGTTTCTTGGCCAGTTCGGGGTCGTCGGTGAGGATCATGCCGCCGCGGGGGCCGCGGAGCGTCTTGTGGGTGGTGGTGGTGGTGACGTGGGCGTGCGGCACCGGATTGGGATAGACCCCGGCGGCGGAAAGTCCGGCGAAGTGCGCCATGTCCACCATCAAATAGGCGCCGACCTCGTCGGCGATCTTGCGGAAGCGGGCGAAATCGATCACGCGGGGATAAGCCGAGCCGCCGGTGATGATCAGTTTCGGCCGGTGCTCGCGCGCGAGCCGCTCGACCTCGTCGTGGTCGATCAACGAGTCCTGGCGCCGGACGCCGTACTGATAGGCCTTGAACCATTTACCCGAAAGCGACATGGGCGCGCCGTGGGTGAGATGCCCGCCGGCGGCGAGCGAAAGCCCGAGGATCGGGTCGCCCGGATTGAGCAGCGCCATCATCACCGCGCCGTTGGCATGGGAGCCGGAGTGGGGCTGGACGTTGGCGAATTCGCAGCCGAACAGTTTTTTGGCCCGCTCGATCGCCAGCGTCTCGGCGATGTCCACGAACTCGCAGCCGCCGTAATAGCGCTTGCCGGGAAGCCCTTCGGCGTACTTGTTGGTCAGGATCGACCCTTGAGCTTCCAGCACCGCCCGCGAGACGATGTTTTCCGACGCGATCAGTTCGATCTGGTCGCGCTGGCGCGCGAGTTCCTTGGCGATGGCGGCGTGAATTTCCGGATCGCGCTGGGCGAGGGGTTGGGTGAAGAAAGTTCCCCCGGGTGCGGAACGGGCAGCGGACGCTGGAGCGGACATGATTTTCCTTGGCTGGTTCAGGGTTGGGGAGTGATCTTGACCACGCGTCCCGCGTGGCGGCCGCCTTCGAACGGGGTGGCGAGAAAAACCTTGAGGCAGTCGCGGGCGACATCCGGGCCGATCATGCGCCCGCCGAAACAGATGACGTTGGCGTCGTTGTGCTGGCGCGACATGCGCGCGCCGAGCGCGTCGTGAACCAGCGCCGCGCGGACCTCCGGGTGCCGGTTGGCGGCGATCGAGATGCCGATGCCGCTGCCGCAGACCAGCACGCCGCGCCCGGCCTGGCCGGCGCGGATCGCCCCCGCGAGCTTGTGGGCGAAGTCGGGGTAGTCGACCGATTGGGCCCCCTCGGTTCCGAGGTCGAGGACCGCATAGCCGGCTTCGCCCAGATCCTTCTTGAGCAGCGATTTAAGCTCGACGCCGGCGTGATCGCTGGCGATGGCGATGGTTTCGGGCATCGGCTAAAGGCCTGACGGGGTTCGATAGCTCTCGGAATAAGGGCGAATTAGATACCATATGTCGAAACCGGCTGCCAACCGGCCACCAGAACATGGCGGAACGCCTACCTGTTGGGGGTGTTAATAACGCACCGGAACGGGGCGAAGCAAAACCCGGCGATCCCTTGGGGACCGCCGGGTTGGAGTAACACCTAAGGAACCTCTAAATAAGTCCCCAACCCGTCACCCCCGCGAAAGCGGGGGTCCACGGACAAGCTGGATTCCCGCTTACGCGGGAATGACGCAAATACTTAATCAGCCCTTCCCTAATAGGCGAAGCTCAGTTCAGGTAATCGTATTTGCCGCTCTTCCAAACGTAGACGACGTAATCCGAACCGGTCACGTCGCCTTTCTTGTCGAAACCGATGTTGCCGAGAACGGTCGGGTGCTTGCCCGCCTTGAGGGCCTCGGCGACCTTTTTGCCGTCGGTGGTTTTGGCCTGGGTGACGGCGTTGGCCCACGCCTGGATCGCGGCGTAGGTGTAGAGGGTGTAGCCCTCGGGGTTGTAGTTGACCTTCTTGAACGCGGCGACGACGTCGGCCGCTTCCTTGTTGCGGCGCGGGTCGGCGTCAAAGGTCATCAGGGTGCCCTCGCCCGCCGGACCGGCGATCTTCCAGAATTCGTCGGTCACCAGCGCGTCGCCGGAGATGAGTTGCGGCTTGTAGCCCTGCTTGTGGGCCTGGCTGATGATCAGGCCGGCCTCGGTGTGATAGCCGCCGACGTAAACCACGTCGATCTTCGCGTTTTGCATCTTGCTGACGAGCGCGGAGAAGTCCTTGTCGCCCTTGTTGTAAGCTTCGTACATTGCCTCGGTCACGCCGCGTTTGTTGAGCTGTTTCTTGGTTTCGTCGGCGAGGCCTTTGCCGTAGGCGGTCTTGTCGTGGAGGATGGCGACCTTCTTGCCCTTCTGCTTGTCGGCGATGAAGTTGCCCGCGACCGTGCCCTGCTGGTCGTCGCGGCCGCAGGTGCGGAACACGTTCCAGTGGCCCTTCTCGGTCAGCGCCGGATTGGTGGAGGCGGGCGAAATCTGCACGATCCCGGCTTCGTTATAGACGTCGGACGAGGGGATCGAGCTCGACGAGCAGAAATGCCCGGCCACGAACACGACCTTGTCGCTGACCGACTTGTTGGCGACCGCGACCGCCTGTTTCGGGTCGCAGGCGTCGTCGCCGATGGAAAGCTTGAGCTTCCGGCCCAGCACGCCGCCCTTGGCGTTGATGTCGGCGACCGCCATTTCGGCGCCGCGTTTGAATTGGTCGCCAAAGCTCGCCTCGCCGCCGGTCATCGGCCCGTTGACGGCGATGTTGATGTCTTGAGCGCCCGCGCCGAACGCGCCCGCGACGAGCACGCCGGCGGCGAGCAAAGCTGTCCTGGTGAATCGCATGGATTGGGTTCCTTCCCTGGGTAAAACTTTTATTTGCCAAGCCCCTCCGGGGCTCGACGTCGCGACTTTACAGCATTTTCCTGGAGCGCATCAGGGGGACGGATTTCCCCCGTTTTTTCCATCCAGGCCGACGGCGCGCCAGTGGAACAGGCCGTCTCGGCGATAGAGCCAGGGATACTGGCTCGCCATCCGGCGCGCCCAGGTGATACGGAAGGCGACGAGCGCGATCGCGACCAGAACCGCGGTGTCGGCGAGATAGCCGGTGAGCGAAAAGAGTTTTCCCTGGAACAGCGCGTAGGCGAGGAAACGGTCGCCCAAGCCGAGCAACAGGCCGTAACCGACGACCAGTCCCGCCGACTTCCACGCGACGGCGACCGCTTGGCCGACCATGAACGCGGCGAGGCCGAAGCCGAACACCGTCAACCCGATGAATACCGGGAGCGGCGTATCGAGGATCGGCACGTGGTTCACCCTCCCCCCCCTCCCGCCGGCCTAGCGCCGACGGCGCCTTCGAGATAGGCCGCGCGCACCTCGGGGTTGGCGAGAAGTTCGGCGCCGAGCCCCGAAAGGACGATGCGGCCGTTGACCATGACGTAGCCGCGATGGGCCAGGCGCAGCGCCTGGTGCGCGTGCTGCTCGACCAGCAGGATGGCGGTCCCCTCGTCGCGGTTGAGCCGGGCGATGGCGTCGAAGATTTGGCGCACCAGGAGCGGCGCGAGCCCGAGCGAAGGCTCATCGAGCAGGAGCAAGCGCGGCCGGCCCATCAAGGCCCGGGCGATGG
This sequence comes from Rhodospirillales bacterium, assembly GCA_009693905.1. GTDB lineage: Bacteria > Pseudomonadota > Alphaproteobacteria > Rhodospirillales > 2-12-FULL-67-15 > 2-12-FULL-67-15. Next base: position 17,614 of record SHWG01000017.1, read on the forward strand.
CGAGCATCTGCTGTTCGCCGCCCGAAAGCGTTCCGCCGCTCTGCTCCCGGCGTTCCGCGAGCGTGGGAAACAGGCGGAACGCGCGATCGAGATCGGCGGCGACGCCGTTGCCGCCCATATCCGGGGGCGCGGCGATCGCGCCCATCAGCAGATTCTCCAGCACCGTCATGCGCGGGAAGATGCGCCGTCCTTCCGGCGCCTGGGCGATGCCGAGACGGACAATCGCGTGGGTCGGCATGCCGGTGATATCGCGGTCGGCGAAGACGATCCGCCCCCTCGCCGCGGCCGGATTGCCGCACACCGTCATCAAGAGCGTGGATTTGCCCGCGCCGTTAGCGCCGATCAGGGTCACGATCTCACCCGCGCGCACTTCGAGATCGACGCCGCGGAGTGCCTCGATGTTGCCGTAGAAGGCATGAACGCCGGCGAGGCCGAGTAAGACCGTCATGGGGCGCCCTCCTCCTCGCCGAGATAGGCGCGGATCACGGCCGGGTCGCGGCGCACGGCCTCAGGCGCCCCTTCGGCGATCTTGCGGCCGTAGTCGAGGACGACGATCCGGTCGGAAATGGACATCACCACGCTCATGTCGTGTTCAATCAGCAAAACGCCGATGCGATGGGTATTGCGAATGAACGTGAGCAAGGCGTTGAGGCCGGCGGACTCGCGCGCGTTCAGGCCCGCCGCCGGCTCGTCCAGGCACAAAAGTCGCGGCTCTGTGCACATGGCCCTGGCGATTTCGAGAAGGCGCTGGTCGCCGTAGGGCAAGCCGCCGGCGTCGAGGTCGGCCAGCGCCGTCAACCCGACCTGCTCCAACCAATACCGCGCCCGCTCGACCGCTTGCCGTTCGGCATCGCGATAGACGCCCAATCCGATCAGCCCGGCGAGGGTATAACCCGACGCGCGCATGAGTCGGTTGTGTTGCGCGACGATCAGATTTTCCAACACCGACATGCCGCGAAAAAGCCGGATGTTCTGGAATGTGCGCGCGACTTTGGCCCGAGCCGCGATGCGAAATCCCTCCATCCGCTCGAGCAGGAATTCGCCGCCGTCGTGGGCGAGACGCATCAGGCCGCTAGTCGGCGCGTAAAATCCGGTCAGGCAGTTGAACAAGGTGGTCTTGCCCGCGCCGTTGGGGCCGATGATCGCGGTGATGTGCCCGGTTTCGGCCGCGAACGACACGTCATCCACGGCCATCAGCCCGCCGAAGCGCATGGTCAGGCGTTCGACCGAAAGCAGCGGAAGTGCGTTCATGTTCCCCCTCCGCGCGCAGCCGGCACTTTCAGCCGCATCGTCGGCTCGCGGTGCGCGAGCAGGCCGGCCGGGCGCCAGAGCATGATCGCGACCATCGCCGCGCCGAAGGCGACCATGCGGTACTGGTGCAGGTCGCGGAAGAATTCGGGCAAGCCGATCAACAGAACGGCGGCCAGGACCACGCCGATCTGGCTGCCCATGCCGCCGAGCACGACGATGGCGAGGATGACGGCGGATTCGATGAAGGAAAAGCTTTCCGGGCTGACGAACCCCTGGCGGGCGGCGAAGAAGGAACCCGCAAACCCGGCGAATCCGGCGCCGATGGCGAACGCGGTCAGCTTGGTATTGGTCGGATTGATGCCGAGCGAACGGCAGGCAATTTCGTCCTCGCGCAACGCCTCCCACGCCCGCCCGATCGGCAGGCGGCGGATGCGGAGCGTGAACAGGTTGGTGATCATGGCCATCGCCAAGATCACGTAGTAGAGGAACACGACGCGATGGTTGGGCGAAAAGTCCAATGGCCAGAACAGGCTGACGAAGGTATGGAACGAATGACCGCCTTCGGGCGGGCTCGCGGTGAACGGCAGGCCGAAGAACGATGGACGGGGAACGCCGCTCAAGCCGTTGGGGCCGCCGGTGAACTGATACCAGTTGAGCAGGATGATGCGGATCATCTCGCCGAAGCCGAGCGTGACGATGGCGAGGTAATCGCCGCGCAGGCGCAGGACCGGAAAGCCGAGAAGAAGGCCGGCGAACGCGGCCATGATCCCGGCGAACGGCAGGCAAATCCAGAAACTCAAGCCGGAGTACTGGGCGAGCAGCGCGTAGGCGTAGGCGCCGACCGCGTAGAAGGCGACGTAGCCGAGGTCCAAAAGCCCGGCAAGTCCGACGACGATGTTCAAGCCCCAGCCGAGCATGATGTAGGTGACGACGAGGATGGCGACGTCGATCAGGCGGCGGTCGGCGAACGGCATCAGCGGCAACGCGAGCGCGAGCAGCAAGATCAGCGGCCCGGCGTAGCGCGCCACCCGCTGTACCTCGGCGCCGATGCGATCCATCGCCGCATCGCGGTTGGACAAGATCGCTTCGAGCGGCACTCCCGCGCCCTGGGCCGCGCGCGCGCGCCGGAGCCGCCAGCCGGCCGAGAGCGCGAGAAAGCCGGCGAACGCGGTAATGAGCCAATTGGGCATGGCGGTGTCGAAGAGGAGCGCGAGCATAAGCGGATGTGCCGGGAAGAAGAATTGCGCGAGCGCGACCGCGAGCGCGACCGCGGTCCCGCCCGCCAGCACCGGCGCCGCCCGCCCTTCGCGTAACAGCGCGACGCCAAGCCGCCCCATCGCGGCGGCGGCGGCGGCGGTGAAGGCGTCGTCGAAGCGGAAAAGGAGCGGCGTGAGCGCGGCTCCGTCCTGGATGCGCACGCCGACCAGCGCGACGGCGAGGCCGAAGACGAGCAGGCCGGTCATCGCGGCTTCGCGCAGAAGAGCGCTCATGCGATCCGTGCCCCCTCCCCGCGCTCCGGCCATCGCTTTAGACCTTCTCGATGTCCGGTTTGCCGAGCAGGCCGGTGGGGCGGAAGATCAGCACCACGATCAGCACGGTGAAGGCGGCGACGTCTTTGTATTCGACCGAGAAATAGGCCGACCAGAACGCCTCGATCAATCCGATCAGGAGTCCGCCGAGCATGGCGCCGGGCAAGGAGCCGATGCCGCCGAGCACGGCGGCGGTGAACGCCTTGATGCCGGCGTTGAAACCGATATGGAAATCGACCACGCCGTAATGCAACAGGAAGATCAGGCCGGCGACCGAGGCCAATACTGCGCCCATGACGAAAGTCAACGCGATGGTGCGATCCACGTCGACCCCGACCAGCGCCGCCATCTTCAAATCCTGCTCGCAGGCGCGCTGGGCGCGGCCCAAGGCGGTGCGCTGGATCAGAAGAGTAAACCCCGCCATCAGCGTGACGGTCAGGACGACGATCAGGATTTGCATGGTGCTGAGGGTCACGACGAAGTCGTCCCGGCGCATGATCTCGATCCCGCCGGTGACGACGGGTTGCAACGGCTTGATCCGCGCGCCCTGCACGAGCTGGACGTAGTTCTGGAGGAAGATGGACATGCCGATCGCGGTGATCAGCGCCGCGAGCCGGGGCGAATGGCGCAAGGGCCGGTAAGCGATGCGCTCCAGCGCCCAACCGTAGAGCGGCGTCAGCGCCATGGTCACGAGCAGCGCCACCAGGATGGCGAGCGGCGCCCAAGTGATGCCGAACAGGCCGAGCAGCAGAAAAGTGATGATGGAAATGAACGCGCCGATCATGAAAACCTCGCCGTGGGCGAAATTGATCATGCCGATGATGCCGTAGACCATCGTGTAGCCGATGGCGATGAGCGCGTAGATCGCGCCCAAGGTGATGCCGTTGATCAACTGTTGGGTAAAATACTCCATCCGCCCGCCCCGCCGCCGGATCCGGGATTCGCGCCCCGGATTCTCGAGCTTTCGCGCAAGAGCATGATGCGGTTACATGTGTTCATTCCGTCATTCCCGCGAAAGCGGGAATCCATCTTTCTTTTCAAAAGCGTGGCCCCTCGCTTGCGCGGGGGTGACGATTCCAACTGAACGCATCCCGCTCTAATGCTCTGACGGTAGCCGAGGCGGGAATCCAGTCAAGCGGTTTCTCCTCCCTCCTTGCGCGCGGCAAGCTCTTTCGCGCGCCGGCGCTTGAGGACGTACATGAGTTTGCGCGCGGCGAGGCGCTTTAATGCCTCGACGCCGTGCCCGGCGTCGCCGACGGAGATGACCTCGGTGCCGGTCGCGGGGTCGATCGCGGTGACGCGCACGACCCGCCCCACGTAGCGCATCTCGAACAGAATTTCAGACACAATCCTACATATTCCGCCGGTACTGGCCGCCGGCCTCGAACAGGGCGTGAGTGATCTGGCCGAGCGAGCAGCAGCGCACCGCGTCCATCAGCGCCGCGAACACGTTGCCCCCTCCGGTCGCCGCCGCCTGCAGGCGCTTGAGCATCGCCGGAGCCTCGTTGGCGTGGCGGCGCTGAAAGTCGGCGAGCCTCGCGATCTGGCTTTCCTTCTCCTCTCCGGTCGAGCGGGCGAGCTTGGGCGCGGCCGAAATCGCTTCGCCGGCGGGATTGAGGAAGGTGTTGACGCCGACGATCGGCAACCGCCCGTCGTGCTTGAGGGTTTCGTAGTAGAGCGACTCTTCTTGGATTTTGGCGCGCTGGTAGCCGGTCTCCATCGCGCCGAGCACGCCGCCGCGCTCGGCCAGGCGCTCGAACTCGGCCAGCACCGCTTCCTCGACCAGATCGGTCAACTCGTCGATGATGAACGCGCCCTGGTTGGGATTTTCGTTCTTGGAAAGCCCCCACTCGCGGTTGATGACGAGCTGGATGGCGAGCGCCCGGCGGACCGATTCGTCGGTCGGCGTGGTGATCGCCTCGTCATAGGCGTTGGTGTGCAGGCTGTTGCAGTTGTCGTAGGTGGCGATCAAGGCCTGGAGGGTGGTGCGGATGTCGTTGAAGGACATTTCCTGGGCGTGGAGCGAGCGGCCCGAGGTCTGCAAATGATACTTGAGCCGTTGCGAGCGCTCGTCGGCGCCGTATTTGTCGCGCATGGCGACCGCCCAAATACGCCGCGCGACCCGGCCCATGACCGTGTATTCCGGGTCCATGCCGTTGGAGAAGAAGAACGAGAGATTGGGCGCGAAGTCGTCGATCTTCATGCCGCGCGCGAGGTAGGTCTCGACGTAGGTCAGGCCGTTGGCGAGGGTGAACGCGAGCTGCGAGATCGGGTTCGCGCCGGCCTCGGCGATGTGATAGCCGGAAATGGAGACCGAATAGAAGTTCTTGATCCGCCGCTCTATGAAATATTCCTGGATGTCGGCCATCATCCGGAGCGCGAATTCGGTCGAGAAGATGCAGGTGTTCTGGCCCTGGTCCTCTTTCAGGATATCGGCCTGGACGGTGCCGCGGACGTTTTCGAGCACGCTTGCGGCGATGCGCGCGTGTTCTTCGGGGCTGGGCGCGCGGCCGCGATCCAGGGCGAAGCGCTCGGTCTGCTGGTCGATGGCGGTGTTGAAGAACATGGCGAGGATCGCCGGCGCCGGACCGTTGATGGTCATCGAAACCGAGGTCGAAGGCGCGCCGAGATCGAAGCCGTCGTAGAGCGCCTTCATGTCGTCCAATGACGCGATCGAGACGCCCGAGTTGCCGACCTTGCCGTAAATGTCGGGGCGCCGGTCGGGATCGAAGCCGTAGAGGGTGACGGAATCGAAGGCGGTCGAAAGTCTTGTTGCCGGCGAATGTTCCGACAGCGCCTTGAAGCGGCGGTTGGTGCGGAAGGGATCGCCCTCGCCCGCGAACATCCGGGTCGGGTCCTCGTCCTCGCGCTTGAACGGAAATACGCCGGCGGTGAAGGGAAAACGGCCGGGCAGGTTTTCGCGCCACAACCAGCGGAGCAATTCGCCGTCGTCCTCGTAGCGCGGCACCGCGACCCGGGGAATTTCGAGGCCGGAGAGAGATTTTCGTTTCAAGGGCACTTGCCGCTCGGCGGCGGCGATTTCGGCTCCCAAATAAGCCGCGCGCGTCGCCGGCCAGCCTTCGAGCAGGGCCCGGGCGTGGGGTTTGAGCGCGGTTTCGCGCGCGGCGATGAGCGGATCGAGGGCGGGCGCGTCCTTGTCGGCATCGCCGAGCATCCGGCGTGCTTCGCGGAGTTGTTGGCGTTCGCGCGCGATCCGCGCCTGGGCCTCGCCCTCGGCGCGCCAGGCGCGCGCCGTCTCGGCGACCTCGGCGAGATAACGCACGCGCTCGGGCGGAACGATCGCCCGGCCGGGCTCGGAGTGGCGGGTTTTCGAGGGCGGCGCCGCGCACGGGAACTTGCGCAAGCCCTTGGCCTCGATTTGCTTGAGGATTTCCAGATAAATCGCGGTGACGCCCGGATCGGCGAAGCGCGAGGCGATGGCCCCGAACACCGGCATCTCTTCGGGCTTCCGGGCGAAGGCTTCGCGGTTGCGTTGAACCTGCTTTTGCACGTCGCGCAGCGCGTCGGCGGCGCCACGGCGGTCGAATTTGTTGATCGCCACGATGTCGGCATGATCGAGCATCTCGATCTTTTCGAGCTGGCTCGCGGCGCCGAATTCCGGGGTCATGACGTAGAGGGACAAATCCGCGAGTCCGACGACGCCGGAATCCGCCTGGCCGATGCCGGGCGTTTCCACGATCACGAGGTCGAAGTTGGCGGCCTTGCACGCGGCGACGATGTCGCCAAGGGTGGCCGGAATTTCGTGGATCGCGCCGCGGGTGGCGAGCGAGCGCATGAAGACGTTGGGCGTGGCGATGGCGTTCATGCGGATGCGGTCGCCGAGCAGCGCGCCGCCGGTGCGCTTACGGGTCGGATCGACGGCGACGATCGCGATCCGGGGCTCGCCGCTATGGAGGCGGAAGCGGCGCACGATCTCGTCGTTGAGCGAGGATTTGCCCGCCCCGCCGGTGCCGGTCAGGCCGATCACCGGGACGTCGCGGCGCTGGCTCGCGAGCGCGCGGATATCCTCGATGAGACCCGGCTTCAGGCTGCCGGCCTCGATCGCGGTGATGACGCGCGCCAGAGCGGCGTGCTCGCCCTGTTTCAGAGCGCCGAGCCCCGAGGGCGCTTCGGCGGTCAAGTCGCGCGCGGCCAGGCGGATCATGTCCTCGATCATGCCCTTGAGGCCGAGCGTCTGTCCGTCGGCGGGCGAATAAATGCGGGCGACGCCGTAGTCGTGCAGCTCCTTCACCTCGGCTTGGACGATGACCCCGCCGCCGCCGCCGAAGACCCGGATATCGCCCCGGCCCCGCTCGCCGAGGAGGTCGATCAGGTACTTGAAATATTCGACGTGTCCACCTTGGTAGGAACTGACGGCGATGGCATGCGCGTCTTCCTGGACGGCGGCGACGGCGACATCCTCGGCCGAGCGGTTGTGGCCGAGATGGATGACCTCGGCCCCGGCCGCCTGCAGGATGCGGCGGACGACGTTGATCGAGGCGTCGTGGCCGTCGAACAGGCTCGCGGCGGTGACGAAGCGCACCGGCGAAACACGCGCTTCCGCGTTGTGGCGGGAGCCTTTGGCGGTCCCTTCATCGGGCACGGCGTTCTCCGGCTTTCCGTTGGCGGGTTTTAAGGCGGCCAACGACGAATTGTAGGCAATTTCCTTGTCTTGCGCGCGCGGAGCGCACGACATTTGGCGCCTGATTTACGTTTACGTTAACGTAAGCCTATTCGCGCCGCAAGGCCGACGGGGGGGTGGAATTGCCCTTGATGGCTCACTCAAGTTCGGAATCAGCCTGATCTGTCAACAACCTGAATTCGTTATGTTTTGATGGCCGGCGTTGCTGGTCCGCCGAGGCCGGGCGGCCGCGCCCGCCTTTGGCCTTCGCCTGATCGGCCGCGACCCGTTATGATTCCCTTCCCCATGAACGACTCCAGCAAACGCCGGGTCCCGCCCACGTCTGAGGTCCAAGCCGGACCGTTGGGCGGATTCCCCCGGGTGCGGATGCGCCGCAACCGTCGCGCCGGCTGGATTCGCGATCTTGTGCGCGAACACCAGCTCGCGCCAACCGATCTGATCTGGCCTGCCTTCGTCGTCGAAGGAACCAAGGTTCGCCAACCCGTCCCCTCCATGCCCGGGGTCGAGCGGCTTTCGATTGATCTACTAGTAGATGAAGCGGCGCGCGCCAAGCACTTAGGGATTCCCGCCATCGCCGTCTTTCCCCAGGTGGACGACAAGCTCAAAACCCCCGATGCCGGCGAGGCCCTCAATCCCGACAACCTGGTTTGCCGCGCGGTCCGGGCGCTCAAGAAGGCGCATCCCGATCTCGGCGTAATCTGCGACGTGGCGCTCGATCTCTTCAACCGCGACGGCCACGACGGCCTGGTCAGG
>SHWG01000018.1 GCA_009693905.1 Rhodospirillales bacterium
CGCTTCCGGCCAGAAATTCGCGGCCGAACCATCGCGTTTGCCGCGCCGCCACAATAACACCAGATGCACGGCCGCGCCGACCCACACCATCCCGGCGGTTCGGTGGACCGTCGTCAGCGACATCAGGAGTTCCCGTTGTTCGAGCCGCGCCGAGCCGTGCGTCAACCAAGCGCCCGTCAGCACCAGCAGGAGGGCAGCCAGGCCGAGCGCGAACCAACGCGCGCTCGAATCCGGCCGGGGGCGGAGCCAAAGGGTGGCGAGCGCGGTCAGCGCCGCCAACGCCGCCAACGCGACGTTCACTTGAAAGACCTGAGTGCGGAAGAATTCGGGGAATGGCGCGAGCTTCATTCCGGCGGCGATGAATTGCGCCTTGGCCGCGAGCTGCAAGAGAATGCAGACGCTTGTTCCGGCGGCGCCGAGCGCGGCCAGGCGCAAGCTCGACGCCACGGCACCGGCTGGCGTGGCCTGGGACGTCCGCCACGGTCTCAGCACGACGGCGGTGAAGGCAATTCCGCCGAGCGCGACGGCATAGGCGATCAGGCCGAAGCTTCGGAGCAGGCCATCGAGGAATTGGGCGAGATCGGCGGACATGTCTCGGGGCTCTTAGGGTTCGGCGCGGATGCGAAAGCGAAAGGCGTTGTCGGTGTAGTGGCCATCGGCGGCCAGCACCCGGTAGCGCAGGGCATGGGCCCCCGGCGCCAGGGCCGGCAGATCGACGATCAAGCGGTGCTGACCGTCGCCCGGACGGGTCGCCAGCAATGTTTCCTTGCCCGCGGCGTCGAGAAGATAGCACTGGGAAAACGGGACATGGATCGTGGTGTTGAATTGGAGCGAGACGCTGGCCGCCTGATGCGGCTTGAGAGTCGAATCGTCGAAGGATTCCAGCTTGACCACGGCGTGCGCGCGAACCGCCGTCGTTGTGAGGGCCGCAAGGACGAACAGTAAAACCGCCGCCAACGGAACATGTCTCGAACGGACGACGAATGGGCGTAGCTGCACGAAACGCTCCGATTCCGACGGCGAAGGGGCGCCATTCCGTCATAAGGGCGGGTGGGGTGTCAACGGGCCGCGGCGGCGAATCCCGCGCCGCGCATATTCATGTTGCGCGCCCACCGGGGCGCGGCCTTCGCGGACAAGGCCCTTGCCGGGCCGGAAGCGCGCGATTTATAAGCCTGCGCGAACCGCCGTCCTTTACCTTAGTATGCCGCTCCATGATCGTTCCGCTCGTCGATTTCACGCACCGGGCCTCGCGGGCCTTGGTGTCCTTTTCCTGCCGCCGGGCGCCGAGCGTGGTGGCGGCCGCGCTGCTGTTGACCGTGGCATGCGGGGCTTATCTCGCCCTTAATATCCGGATCAATAGCGACACCACCGACATGCTCAACCCCGAGCTTCCGTTCCGGAAGCTGGTGAAAGAAGTGGGCCGGGCGTTTCCCCAATTCCAGGACAACATCCTGGTGGTGGTGGAGGGCGATACGCCCGATCTCGCCGACGAGTCCGCGCTCAAGCTGGCGGCGCGCATGCGCGCGAGTCCAGAGCTGTTCGGCCGGGTCATGGACCAGGCCGGCGATCCGTTCTTCCGCCGCCACGGCCTGCTCTACAAATCGCTCGAGGACCTCGGCGATCTCAGCGACCGGCTGGCCGAGGCGCAACCCTTTCTCGGCGCGCTGTGGCGGGATCATACGCTTCGCGGCCTGCTCGCCATGCTCGACCTCGCGGTCGAGGAGACCCTGAAGGACGACCCTACCGCCGCGCCGATCGAGATCGGGGACGCGCTGGAGGCGATTTCCGATGTGATCGAAGCGCAAAGGGACGGGCGCTTCAAACTGCTCTCGTGGCAAGACATCATGACCGGCGAGGGTTCGGCGCCCAAGGACCGGCGCCGCTTTCTGCTCATCCAGCCCGCGCTCGATCACGCCTCGCTCGCGCCGGCGGGCAAGGCGACCGCGGAAATTCGCCGCTTCGCCGCCGAGATGGGCTTGAGCCTTGAGCGCGGCGTACAGGTGCGGCTCACCGGTTCGATGGCGCTGAACCAGGAAGAATTCCAAGCGGTCGAATCGGGCATCGGCGTGGCGTTTCTTATTTCGCTCGCGGCCGTCGCGGTCATCGTTTTTGCCGGCTTGCGTTCGCTGCGCCTGGGGCTCGCGATCCTTCTGACCCTGGTGATGGGCTTGATATGGACTGGGGCCCTCGGTATCGCCCTGTTCGGCGAGATGAACCTTCTTTCGGTCGCGTTCGTGGTGCTATTCATGGGCTTGAGCGACGACTTCGGCATTCACTTCTGCCTGCGCTACGTCGAGCACTTGGCGGCGGGCGAGGATCGCCAGCAGGCGCTCACCCGTGGCGGCACCGAGATCGGCAGCGCGTTGTTCCTGTGTACGTTGACGACGACCGCGGGGTTTTTTGCCTTCGCGCCGACGGATTACAGCGGTTTGGCGCAGCTCGGCGTGATCGCGGGTTTCGGTATTCTCATAGCCTTGGCCGCGAACATGATCGTGGTGCCGGCGCTGATCGAGACGTTCCGCGCTCGTTCCGATTTGACGAGGGCGCTCGCCAATGAAGGCGAGTCGATTCGCGGCGCGCATGCCACGCGCTCGACCGTCCGATTCTGGCGCTGGCTTCTCCGTTGGCACCGGCCCCTGGCGTTGGGAATCATGGCAGTGGCGTTGGCGGGAAGCGTCGTCGCGGCGCGGGTGTCGTTCGATTTCGACCCGATCAACCTCAAGGATGCCAACGCGGAATCGGTCCGCACGCTGCGGGCGCTGCTGGACGATGGGCAGGCCGGGCGCTACGCCGCGACGGTGCTGGCGGGCGATTTGGCCGAAGCGGATGCTCTGGCCGCGCGCTTCGACGCGTTGCCCGAAGTCGATGACACCCGGACGCTATCGAACTTCGTTCCCAAGCAGCAGCGCGAGAAGCTCGAAATCCTTGCCGACATGGCGCTCTTTCTCGGTCCCGCGCTCGCCGCCGAAAAGCGCACCGACCGGCCGACGGAGCCCGAGTTGCGCGTGGCCTTCGTTCGGCTCGCGGACGGTCTTGAGCGGTTGGCGGCGCTTGCGGAAAACGAAGCGTCGGCGGGCGCTCGCCGTCTTGGCGGCTTGCTGCGCGCCCATGTTCTTGGCGGTTCGGGCGCAGGCGCGACGGAACGCTGGAACGATCTGGAGCGCCGCCTGCTCGTCTCCCTTCCGGGCCGGCTCGAAATTCTGAAGCAGTCCCTCGCGGCCGGGCCGGTGACGATGGCGGATATCCCCGAGGAATTCCGCCGGCAATACATCGCCCCTGACGGCCGGGCGCGCCTCGAGATCGTTCCCCGCGACGACCTCAGGGACCGGGATGCGCTCCGCCATTTCGTCGGCAGGATCCGCACCGTATCGACCGCGGTGACGGGCTCGCCGGTCGCGCTCTATGAAAGCGGCCGGGCGATCGTCCGCGCCTTCGCCGAAGCGACGATGATCGCCTTGGTCGCGGTGATTCTTCTTCTCTATGCGTCTTTGCGCCGGGTCGGCGACGTATTGCTGACGCTGGTGCCGGCGACGCTCGCGGCGATCCTGACCGGATCGTTTTCGGTTCTCTTCGATATTCCCTTCAACTACGCCAACGTCATCGTCCTGCCGCTGCTGTTCGGCATGAGCGTGAACTACGGCATTCATCTGGTCCTGCGCAACCGCGAGACCCAGGATCTGACCGAGGCCCTGGCCAGCTCGACCCCGCGGGCGATGGTGATATCGGCGACGACGACCATTACATCCTTCGCCAGCCTCGCGCTCGCCGACCATTGGGGGGTCGCGAGTCTGGGCATTCTCCTGACGGCGTCGATGATACTGACGCTCGGCTCGTCCCTCGTCGCCCTGCCGGTGGCGATGGCGTTTTTCAAGGGCCGCAACCTGACGTAGAATGGACAAAATGTCCGCGAATCAGACCACGATCTTCCCCCTAATTCGCTTTTTCTCGCGACCGGCGACGGCCGTGTTGTCCAGGTTTCCGATCAGTCCCAACCAGATCACGGCAATCTCGCTCGTTCTCGGACTCGGCGCGGCTTGGGCGGCGACGCAGGCGACGCAGCCGTGGGCGATCGCGGCGGGCTTTTTCATGATCGGCGCCTACGTCCTCGACAACTGCGACGGCGAGATCGCGCGGCTCAAGAACCAATGTTCCCGCTTTGGCATGCATTTCGACACTTTCGTGGACTGGATCGTGCACGCGGGCTTTTTCTGGGCTCTCGGCGTCGGCATGGCGGCGGCGACGGGGACGGAGTTCTGGAACTGGTTCGGGTTGGCCGCCGCCCTGGGCGGGACGATCAACTATGCTCTTGGTTTAGTTCTCGCCGCCCTCGCCCCCGAGACCGGCGGCGCTCCCGCCACGGCGGAAGACCCGCAGCGGCCGCATACCCCCGGAGAATGGATTCTATTCGCGTTCCGCGAGCTGACTCGGGCGGATTTCTGCTTCATCGTGCTTGCGTTCGCCCTGTTCGACGCGCTCTGGGTTCTTCTGCCGGCGGGCGCGATCGGGGCGCAAATCTATTGGATGACCGCGATGATTAAACGGGCGCGGGAATTTCACGTATGAGCGCGGGACGGACGATGTGCGCGCCCTGAAGGTTCTTTACGTCGCGGTCGGGCTCGCGCTGCTGGCGGCCGTGTTCGCCGAGGTCGAGTTCGCCGATGTCTGGTTGCACGCGATCTCGATTGGAATCGGCGGCATGTTCGTGCTGGTCGCCCTTTACGCCGCCGCGTTCCTGATCGATTCCTTCACCTGGCAGATGGCGATGGCCGGCGTGCCGCTGAACGCGCGCTGGCTGTGGCGCGCGTTCAGGGTGCGGATGGTCGGCGAGGTGTTCAATAACGTCATGCCCGCCGCCGGCATGGGCGGCGAGCCGGTCAAGGCGGTCCTGCTCAACAAGCACTATGGCCTCGGCTACCGGGAGGGGATGGCCTCGATCATTCTCGGCCGGACCATCAACATGGTCGCCCAGGTCCTGTTCCTTGCGATCGGATTCGCGGCGATTTGGACCTCCGATCTGCCGGGACAGTTCAAGGGCTTGGCGCTGGCCGGGCTCGCCATCTTCGTCGCGGCGACGGCGATATTTTTCTATGCCCAGCGGCTTCGGGTCGCGTCGCTCGCCGGCTCGTGGCTCGGGCGCTGGCGGCTGTTGGAGCGGATCAACGAGGTCCTCCACCACGTCCGGGACATGGACGAGCGGTTGATCCGCTTTTACACCGAGAACCGCGGACGGTTCGCGGTCGCGGTCGCGCTCGCGTTCTTGAATTGGGTGGCGGGCGCGGTCGAAATCTACGTCGCCATGATCCTGCTCGGTCATCCAGTTTCCTTCGTCGATGCCTGGATCGTCGAATCGGTCGCCCAGTTGATCCGCACGGCGGTGTTCTTCATCCCGGCGGCGCTCGGCGCGCAGGAAGGAGCGTTCCTGCTGATCTTTACGGTGATGACCGGCGGGCCCGCGCTCGGGGTCGCGATGGCGCTGATCCGGCGGGCGCGGGAGCTGGTCTGGCTGCTGCTCGGCGCGGCGTTCGGAGCGGCTTACGTGGCACGCCCGGTGGCATAGATTACGGCGCGTCGGCGGCGAGCTCGTCGGCCTTGCGATTCAGCGTCGCGACCAGGGAATCCAGCCCCGAATCCCTGAGTTGGCGCGAGAACTCGGACCGGCGCAGCGCCAGTTCCGAGATGCCCTTGTCCAAGATCACGTCCACCACTTTCCAGGCGTCCGCGTACTTTTTCATGACGTAGGTGATTCCGACCGCCGAACCATCGGACTTGATAAGGCGCGTGTCCACCAAGGTGGTATCCTGCGGGCCCGCGCGCTCGGCCACGGTCTCGAACTTCTCGCCGGCGTGTTTCTTGAAATTCTTGGCGTAGGTTGCGGTGCTGAACCGGGCGAAGGCGGCGACAAGGGCGTTCTGCTGCGCCGGGCTCGCTTGGTGCCAGAACGATCCGGTCGCGATCTGGGTCATGACCAGAAGGTGAAACGTGCGCTCCACTTCCGGCCGTAAGCGGCGCGCGCGTCCGGCGTGGCCGATGGCGGGGCTTTCCTTCATCACGGCGAGAAGGGTGGCATGAAATTCGTTCGCCAAGGCGCTGGGCGTGCCGGCTTGGGCCAGGGCGGATGCCGGCGCGAACGGGGCGAGCGCGTACGCAAGCTGTAGCGCGAGGGCAAACGTGAAAAATCGACGAAAGAGGGTCATCGTCAAGATGCTAAAGGCCGAGGGTCTATTTCGCGGTTGGCGGCGCCGCCGAGAGCAACTCGTCGGCTTTGCCGTTGAGGACCGCGACCAGGCCGTCGACCCCTTGATCCTTGAGAATTCGGGCGTATTCGGAGCGGCGGACGGAAACTTCGCTGATGCCCCGGTCGACCACCACGTCGATCAGGTACCAGCGGGACGAAAATTGCCGCGCCACATAGGCGATATCGTTGCTGGATTGGTTGGCTTTGATGATTTTGGTCTCGACGATGCGGGTGTTTTGCGGGCCGTCGCGCTCGCCGACGATTTGGAATGTCTCGCCGCTGTAGCCGTCGAAAAGCGTGGCAAGCGTGCTGATGTTCATGCGCCGGAATGCGTTCACCATGTCGTGGCGCTTGTCGCCGCTGGCGTCGGTCCAGGAGCTTGTCGTCGCCATCTGGGTCATGAGCTGGAGGTGGAAGGTGCGCTCGACGATCGAAGAGAGGCGCTCGTAGCGGCCGCGGACCCCGAGGGTCTTGGCCTCCTTCATCACGGCAATGAGGGAATCCTGGAATTGGCCGACGATTCCTTGAGGAGAATCGTCGGAAAACGCGGGGGTTGGGCCGATAATGGGCACGCCCAGACAAAGAACGAACAGCAGACGGTTCAAAGTGGTACGTGAAAACATGCCCTGGCTCCTCCAAAGGATGAGGCGATACCTATATTAAACCCCAAATAAACTCAACGGGTTCCGGTTGTGTGGTAAAAATGCAACACCGAATCGGTATAGTGTTTTACCATAGTTGCGGCGGTGGGGAAGTTTACTTAAAAACGAGGCCTGACCGGAGCGCGGAATTTGGTCGCGGACGGTTGGCGGCGGCGGCGCGGCAGCGGGCAACCGAGAATAAGAAAAAACCAACGAAGATAAGGAATTGACCGCCGTGAAAGAACTTCGCCGCTCTCTTGTCTCCATCTTCCCAGGAATCAGGCTTGGCGTTGTTGCCGTCGCTCTTGCGGCGTGGGCCGCGGGCGCGAACGCGCCGGTCCGTGCGGCCGAAGCTGGTCAGACCGCGATCTTCGCCAACGCCGAGGCCCAGCAGCCCCTGGATCTCGCCCAGGCTCAGCCCCGACCGGCCGCCCAGCCCGCCGACGATGACGTAAACGACCCGTTCGAGCCGGTGAATCGGGTAATCTTTGCCTTCAATGAATTTTTCCTCGACTTCGTGCTCGGGCCGATCAGCCAAGTCTATCAAGAGGTGTTTCCGGCCATAGTCCGCGAGGGCATTCGCAATGTCCTGCTCAACCTCACCACGCCGGTCGTTCTCGCCAACGATATCCTGCAAGGCGAGCCGCAGCGCGCGCTGGAAACCCTCGCCCGGGCGGTGGTCAATACCACTATCGGCATGGGCGGCATAGTCGACATGGGCGCCGAATTCGGCGTGCGGCGCCATAACGAGGACTTCGGCCAGACCCTCGGCGTGTGGGGCGTGGGCGAGATATTTTATGTGGTACTTCCCATCCTTGGCCCCTCCAATCCGCGCGATGCGGTCGGCAAGCTGCTCGTAGACGGCTACTTCGATCCTCTCGGTCTGTGGTTTAACAACACCGATCGCGACGCCGAAAAGTGGGCGCGGCTGGGCATGAAAGGGGTGGACGAATATTCCACCGTCCGCAGCGATCTCGAGCAGATCAAGAAAACCTCGATCGACTACTACGCGGCCATCCGCAGCCTATATCGCCAGAAGCGCGCGGCGGAAATTTCCAACGGTCGCGACATCAAGCTGCCGCCGATCCCCGATCTCGGCTCCATTTTGTCGCCGGACTTCGCGGCGCCGGAAGCGGCGGACGCCGTTCCGCCGCCTGCAAAAACATATGACCCGGCGGCGGGTCAGGTGCCCGATCTTATGGTTGGGCGGCCGGCGTTGCTGACCGAAAAACCGGACGCGGCTTCGGATTCAGACCAGATTTCCTTCCGTTTCGTTCATCCCAATCTCGTCCGCGAGTCCGATCGCGCCCGTGATTGACCGGTTGCGCCGGACCCCCCCTTTAAGGGGAGCGGCGCGCCGCGTTCGTATTGGCCGTTGCGCGGCCCCCGAATAACCAGCCATCTATTTGATTTTATTTAATTAAATCAACCATTCCTTGACTCTAATAAACGATTTTGTTAATCTCCCCTTCGAGATCGGGGCCCTTTGGGGACCGGTCGAACCTCGAGGCCCGACCTTCGGGTGGGCCTTCCGGGCTTATCGCTTCAGATGGAGGATATGCCGATGACCGTAACGACCCAGAATCCCTGACGACGCCCTCGCTGGAATTGTCCCCCGAGCTTTGTTCGGGGGGTTGGTTCTTCGCCTTTCGGCCTCAGGCCCAGGGCGAGGTGAAATCGAATCGCAAGGGAGATCGACGATGTCAGTCACATTGACGTTGCCTGTAGTTCCGCCCGACGGCGGGTTGCAGCGTTATCTGCGCGAAATCTGGAAATTCCCGATTCTCAGCGCGCGCGATGAGTACATGCTCGCCTGCCGATTCCGCGACCACGGCGAGGTCGGCGCCGCGCACAAGCTGGTCACCAGCCATCTGCGCTTGGTCGCCAAGATCGCCATGGGCTATCGCGGCTACGGCCTGCCGGTCGCCGACCTGGTCTCGGAGGGCAACATCGGCCTGATGAAGGCGGTCAAGAAGTTCGAGCCCGAAAGGGGCTTCAGGCTGTCCACCTACGCGATGTGGTGGATCCGGGCCGGGATCACGGAATACATCCTGAAGTCCTGGTCGATGGTCAAGATGGGGACCGTGTCGGCGCAGAAGAAGCTGTTCTTCAGCCTGCGCGGCATCAAGAACAAGCTCCGTGTCGCCGACAACGCCGATCTCACCCCCGATCAGGCCAAGAAACTGGCGCGGGAGCTTGGCGTTCCCGAACATGATCTGGTCGCCATAAATCGCCGCCTGATGGCGCGCGACGTGTCGTTGAGCGCGCCGATCGGCGACGAGGACGGCATGCAATTCCAGGATACCTTGGTCGACGATAAGGCCAATCCGGAGGACGATTTCGCCGCCCACGAGGAGTTCGGACAGCGCAAGAAGGCGCTTTACGCCGCGTTGGCGAAGCTCCCGCGGCGGGAGCGGGAAATCCTGACCGAACGGTGCTTGAAGGAGGATCCCGCCACCCTCGAGGACTTGGGAAAGATCTACGGGGTCAGCCGCGAACGGGTTCGCCAGCTCGAGGCCCGCGCATTGGTCAAGCTGAAGAAGGCGATGACCGACCTTTCTTCGCCCGCCGAGGCGGGCTTCGCGAAGGCGGGAATCGCGCCGGCCCCTTAGATCTGGCCCAAGCTGGCTTAAATCGGGCGCGACCCCTTCAAGAGGGGAGCCGCGCCCGTTTCGTTTGTGGACAAGATGAACCCAGGGCGATCATGCTCGCACCATGATCGTTCTGTTCACCGATTTTGGCCTTTCCGGGCCCTACATGGGCCAGCTTCAGGCGGCGATCTTCAAGGAATCTCCGGCCGCGCAAGTCGTCAATCTGTTCGCGGACGCGCCGGCCCATGATGCCCGCCGCTCGGCTTATCTGCTCGCGGCCTACGCGGGGGAGTTTCCCGCGCCGACGGTTTTTGTCTGCGTTGTCGATCCGGGCGTCGGCTCGGATCGGCGCGCGCTGGCGCTGGAGGCGGGCGGGCGCTGGTTCGTCGGCCCCGACAACGGCCTGCTTGGGATCGTGGCCAGGCGAGCCCCTGGGCCCGCGTGGTGGCGAATCGCCTGGCGGCCGGAGCGCTTGTCCGCGAGCTTCCACGGGCGGGACCTATTCGCGCCGGTGGCGGCCTGGTTGGATCGGGGCGAGCGTCCTCAAGGCGCCTCGGCCGGCGCTCGGCCCCCGGGCGCGGACGCGCCAAAAACATCTAACCCGGCGGCGGATCAGGCACCCGGTCATATGTCTGGGCGGCCTGCGCCGCCGGGCGCGGACGCGCCAAAAACATCTAACCCGGCGGCGGATCAGGCACCCGGTCATATGTCTGGGCGGCCTGCGCCGCCGGCCGGCTGGGCCGAGCTCTTGGCCCCGGATGGCCTCGGCCATGGGAACTGGCCCGACGATCTCGCCGAAGTGATCTATATTGACCGCTTCGGCAACGCCATGACCGGCCTTCGCGCCGCGACTCTTTCGCCTCACGCGCGCATAACCCTTAGCAATGGGCGAGAGATTGTACGGGCGCGAACCTTTTCCGACGTGCCCAAAGGGGGGGTGTTCTGGTATGAAAATGCCAATGGATTGGCGGAAATAGCCGTGAATTGCGGCCGGGCGGACGCGGCGCTGGGCCTTGCGCTCGGTTCGCCTGTTATCGTCGGACTTTAGGCCGTACGCTTGGCCCGGGTGGGAAAGCCCCAATTGTTATCTTTCGGCCCCAGGCCGTACGCTTGGCGTGGGCGGAAAAACAATGGTTTATAGTCGCAGCGAGTGAGGTAATGGCGTTACGGATCAAGTTCTGGGGCGTGCGCGGCAGCATCGCCTGTCCCTCTTCCGAGCACTTGCGCTACGGCGGCAACACCAGTTGCATCGAAGTCGTGGCCGGCGAGAACCGTTTCGTTCTCGATGCCGGCACCGGCATTCGCCAACTGGGGCAAACCTACATTCGCGACGGAATCCGCGATATCCACCTGCTGCTGACCCACACCCATTGGGACCACATCAACGGGTTTCCCTTTTTCGGCCCGGCCTACGATCCCGTGCGCGCGGTTCGCATCCGGGCGGGGCATCTGCTCAAGGCAGGCTCGACCATCCGCAACGTTCTCGCCGCGCAGATGGATAGTCCGATGTTCCCCGTGCCGCTCGAAGCCATGCGCGCCAAGATCACCTTCGAGGACTTCCATGCCGGCGATGAATTCGACTTGTTCCCCGACACCAAGATCCGGACGGCGCCGCTCAACCACCCGAACGGCGCCACCGGCTACCGGGTCGAGCACGGTGGCCGCGTGGCCGTCTACATCACCGATACCGAGCATGTTCCCGGCCATGACGACGCCAATATACTCAAGCTGATCGCCGGGGCCGATGTCGTCATTTACGACAGCACCTATACCGAAGCCGAATTCCCGAACCGGGTCGGCTGGGGCCATTCGACCTGGAACGAAGGGATGCGGCTCTGCCGCATGGCGGGAGCGAAAAAACTCGCCATCTTCCACCACGATCCCGATCACAACGACGAATTCATGGATCGCCTGGCCGAGGAAGCGGCGCGCGCCTGGAGCGGCACGTTCGTCTGCCGCGAAGGCATGGAGGTCGTGCTGGATTAAGGACCCGGATCCTTGTGTCGCGCCCCCCGATTTCAGAATGGCATATTGTGACGTCAATTTCCAGAATTGACGTCATTTTTACCCCCCTGATAATCTTCTCTCATGTCTACAAAGGCTTTCACGGTCCGGTTTGAGGACGCCCGTGTGCAAACGGCCTTGGCGGCCTTGAGCAAAACCCTGAAGCGTCCGATGAACAAGTTGGTCGTCGAGGCGGTAAGGGCCTACCTCGACCAATTCGGCCGAAAGGCGGAACACGACCTGGAGGCCAGGCTGGCGGACCTTCGATCCTACCGCAAACGCGATCCGGATTTCGAGGGGGCTATCAAGGCGTTCGCTAAGGCCGAAGTCGATACGGAAGATCCAATCGACGGTCAGCCGATCTCCGACCCCGGTCCGCTTCGAGCAGAGATCCGAAAACTGCTGAATGGCTGACTGGGACGCCGATAGTGAACGGCTTCAGAACGATCTCGTAAATGTTCTGTCCCGGATTCGGGACGTTGCCCGTCGCCGCGAGACGCCGACGGTCGAGGCCGCGCGCGGTTGGCATAAGGAGACGATGAGCGGACTGAAAGCGCCAGACCCGAACTGCGTCGGTGAATTTTGCGGCGAAGCTGGTATCGAGAACAGGGGGGTTGGCATCGGCCGGCATAGCGGCGTACCAGCCGGAGAAGTCGCCGACGCGTTGGCAAAATTCCAGACTACGCTGCGGCAAGCGGTTGGCATCTTGGATCGATTGCTTCCGCCCGGCTCCGAGCCGGACGCCGACGGTATTGCGGCTGTCCTCGATCTTTGTGCGTGGGCTCACGCCGAATGGGTGCGCATCCATCCGTTTATGAATAGCAACGGTCGTACCGCGCGCCGCGCGAATCGTCTCAGGGCGCCGGATCTAAGAGTGGGGCTTGACCGGGAGGGCCGACGGACGGCTACTATCCTCGGGCTTGAGCGGGACGGATTGTCGGGTTGAAAACGCGCGAGGATTCGCCCGCGCGCTCCCCAGGACGGGTTTAATGGGCAAATTCCTAAAAAAAGCCTTCAAAAGCGTTTTTAGCCTCGAGCGCATGTTCGGGTTCGCGCTGCTCTCGGCTTTCGTGGTGACCTACCACTTCAATCCCTACCCGGTGCAGTATTTACAGCTCAAGACCTTCGACTACTACCAGCAGCTGAAACCGCGTCCGATCCCGCCTCCGGATCAGCAGCCGGTCGTCATCATCGATCTCGACGAATTGAGCCTGGCCGAAATCGGCCAATGGCCGTGGCCGCGTAAAATCCTCGCCCAACTGGTCCAAAACGCGACGCAGATGGGCGTGGCACAGATAGCTTTCGACGTCGTGTTCGCCGAACCGGACCGAATGAATCCGTCCAGCATCATCGCCGCGCTGGACGGCATCGACGACGAAACCCGCCGGCGCCTCGAGCAGCTCAAGGGCGGCGACGCCCTGTTCGCCGAGGCGATCAAGAAAAGCCGGGTCGTGTTGGGCCAGGCCGGCTATTGGGAGGACATCGAGACCAAGCCGTCGCCGCCGGTTAGCTCCTCGGTCGCCTTTCTCAAGCAGGGCGAGGGCGTGGATCCGAAACGCTTTCTGCCCGAGTTCCGCTCGCTGGTGCGCAACGTCGCCGAGATCGAGCCGGTGGCCGCCGGCCGCGGCATATTCTCGCTGGTGCCCGAGCCGGACGGCATCGTGCGCCGCGTGCCGACCATGTTCCTGCACAAGGATCAGTTCTATCCCTCGCTCTCGGTCGAGATGTTGCGCGTCGCCTTCAACCGGCCGACGACGCTGGTCCGGGCCAACGCCGCCGGCATCACGGAAATGGCGATCACCAAGGACATCAAGATCCCGACCGACAGCAACGGCCGGGTCTATCCTTATTTCTCGAAGAGCGACAAGTCCAAGTACATCCCGGCCAAGGACATTCTCAACGGGACGGTGGACCCCAAGAAACTCGCCGGCAAGCTCTCCATCGTCGGCACGTCCGCGGTCGGGCTGCTCGATATTCGCGCCGTGCCGACCGAACCGGTGATCCCAGGCGTCGAGGTCCACGTCCAGCTGATCGAAAGCGCGCTGCACAAGGCGTATCTCAGCCGGCCGAACTATTTCAGGGTCGCGGAGATGGCCCTGCTGCTCGGCGGCGGGCTATTGATGATTTGGCTGGTGCCATTCATCGGCGCGAAGTGGACGGCGATTTTGTTTTTCACGATCGCCGGCGGCGCGGCTGGGACGTCGTGGCATTTCTTCACCAACGAACGGCTGCTGTTCGACGCGGGCTTTGCCATCATTTCGATCATGGTTCTCTATATGTTTTTGACGTACACCAGCTACGCCAGGGAAGAGGCGCAGCGGCGCCAGGTCCGCTCGGCCTTCGCCCACTATCTCTCCCCGGCGATGGTCGAGAAGCTGGCCGAGGACCCGACCCAGCTCAAGCTCGGCGGCGAAATGCGCAACATGACCGTGCTGTTCTGCGACGTGCGCGGATTTACCACCATTTCCGAACTGTACGACGCGCAAGGGTTGACCAAGCTCATCAACCGCCTGTTGACGCCTCTGACCGGAATCATTCTCAAGCGCCTCGGCACCGTGGACAAGTATATCGGCGATTGCATCATGGCGTTCTGGAACGCGCCCCTCGACGACCAGGATCATGGCCGCAACGCCTGCCGCGCCGCGCTGGAAATGGACGTGGCGATGAAGGCGTTCGACAAACTGGTCGAGGCGGAGGCCAAAGCGGAAAACCGCAAGCACGTGCATCTCAAGATCGGCACCGGCGTCAATTCCGGCGACATCGTCGTCGGCAACATGGGGTCGGACCAGCGGTTCGACTATTCGGTGCTGGGCGACAACGTCAACCTCGCCTCGCGTCTTGAAGGGCAGTGCAAAACTTACGGCGTCGATATCGTCGTCGGCGAGAACACGGCGGTCAAGGCGCCGGATTTCGGGCTGCTCGAAGCCGATGTCATCAAGGTCAAGGGCAAGACCGCGGCGGTTCGCATCTACGCCCTGCTCGGCGACGAGACGGTCGCGGTGAAGCCCGAATTTATCGACTTGAAAAAGCAGCACGACGACATGCTCGCCGCCTACCGCGCCCAGAAATGGGACCTGGCCCGGATGAAGCTGCAAACCGCCCGCGGCAAGATGAACGGCCACAATCTCGGCGATCTTTACGAACTTTACGAAGAACGCATCGCCGATTTCGAGAAAAACCCGCCGCCGCCCGATTGGGACGGCGTCTTCGTCGCGACCACAAAATAACCCACCCTCGGGCGGGTCACCCCCGCGAAAGCGGGGGTCCACGGACAAGCTGGATTCCCGCTTGCGCGGGAATGACGGCTACCCGTCAGTCGTGCTCGATCAGGCGTTGGGTGGACAGCAGCTTCGTCGCTGTCTCCATCATCTTCGTGGTCTGATCGAAATACTGCTGGGTCAGATTGCTCATGAAGCGGGTCTGGACCTTGGAGGCTTTCTGCCAGTCCTTGTACTTGCAAAGTTCGTCGAACACCGCGGCGTCCGACTTGAATCGCGTGTCCATGAAATCGAACATGGCGCGATTGATGTCGAGTATGTTCTGGATCATGGACCGGTTGGCTTCGAAGAAACGCTCCAAGTCGGCGGGGTCGACGCCGGGAAAACTAGGCAGGGCGGTTCCGCCGCGTTTCTCGGCTTCGGCGGCGGGCGGGGATTGACCGGTTTTGCTCATGGCAACCTCGCTGAAAGTTAAAGGGCGGTTTGAAGAACCGACGGACGTAATCCCACCATGTCCTGCGGCAAATATGGGAACGTCGAAAGTTTTCCACAAGCCGGGGCGGAAAAGCGGGTTGCGCCGAGTGCCAATAATCCCCGGTTAATATTGAGTATTAATTGAAACAGAATTACCGCCGCCGCTGGCCCTATTTCTTCTTCGCCGGATATTCGAGCTTGGTCGAGCGGATGGTGTTCTGGTTGAGCACCGCGTCCTGGTACATCTCGACGTTGGTTTGGCGGAGTGGACAGGGCGTCGCGATCACGTCGGCGCCGGCATTGACCGCGTCCTCGACCGTGATCCCGGCGATGCCGCCGACGACGAGAATGGTTTGGCTGTCGGAGCCGCTCGCCATTTGCAACATTCATTCCGCATTTTAGCTTGGAAAGCGGATATATATTGCCTTTACACACATAAGCACCCCAAGCAATCTTGGGAACGGAAATTGCCAGGACTAGGGTCAAAAAAAATTAGGGGAATAAACGCATGTCCAAACTGGTTCATCCGCACGGGGGCGGAGGGTTAAAGCCGCTGTTGGCGCCCGTGGCCGAACGCCCGGCCGACCTGGCGCGGGCCAAGAAACTCAAGCAAGTGCCGATGACCAGCCGGGAAACCTCGGATGTCATCATGCTGGCGATGGGGGCCTACACGCCGCTCGAAGGCTTCATGGGCCGCGCCGATTGGCATGGCGTGTGCGCCGAGATGAAAACGGCGAACGGCCTTTTCTGGCCGATTCCGATCACCCTTTCGGCGACCAAGGAACTTGCGGACCAAATCAAGCAAGGCGAGGAAGTCGCGCTCGTTGACGGCGAGATCGGCGAAATCATGGCGACCCTTGCCGTCGCCGAGAAATACGCGATCGACAAGGATTTCGAGAACCAGAACGTCTATTGCACCACCGATCCCAAGCATCCGGGGGTTGCAAAAGTGAACGAGCAGGGCCCGGTCAATCTCGCCGGCGCGGTCCGGGCCTTGAGCGAAGGCGAATACCCGACGAAATACAAAGACCTCTACCTGCGCCCGGCGGAAAGCCGCGCCCTGTTCGCCGAAAAGGGCTGGTCGCGGATCGCCGCGTTCCAGACCCGCAACCCGATGCACCGCAGCCACGAGCATCTCGCCAAGATCGCGGTCGAGGTGACCGACGGCGTATTCATCCATCAAGTCCTGGGCAAGTTGAAGGCGGGCGATTTTCCGGCCGAGGTCCGCACCCAGGCGATCCAGGCGATGATCGAGAATTATTTCGTTCCCGGCACCGTGATTCAGGCGGGCTATCCGATCGAGATGCGCTACGCCGGCCCGCGCGAGGCCCTGTTGCACGCGCTGATCCGGCAAAACTTCGGCTGCTCGCACCTGATCGTCGGGCGCGATCACGCCGGCGTCGGGGATTATTACGGGCCGTTCGACGCCCAGCACATCTTCGAAACGCTCTGGGAAGGCGCGCTCGAAACCCGGCCGCTCAAGATCGACGTGACCTTCTTTTGCAAACGCTGCTACGGCATGGCGACGGCCAAGACCTGCCCGCACGGCAAAGAAGAGCAGATCAACATCTCGGGGACCAAGCAGCGCGAGATGCTCTCCAAGGGCGAGCCGATTCCGCCGGAGTTCAGCCGTCCCGAAGTGGTGAAAATCCTGCAGGCGTATTACCAGAGCCTGAAGTGATGAGCTTGTGAATGTTTTGTCACCCCCGCGGAAGCGGGGGTCCAGCTTGTATAAATGTTTTTAGATGGATGCTCGCTTTCGCGGGCATGACGGCTTTGGTTGCGGATGAGTCATTTCTCGCCCGTGGTGCAACTGCGAACGCCAAAGACCGTCTCGTCGCGCCCGCGCTTATGTGGGCGATCGGGTCGGGCGATGAAGATTGCGTGCGCTTGTTGCTCGAATCCGGCGCCGACGCCAACGTCCGCGACGCCGAGGGGGTGGGCGCGCTGGTACTCGCGCGGCGGAAAACAGGCCGAATTTGCTGGAAATACTCTTGGCCGCCGGGGCTGTGGACTGAAGCCGTCAAAGTCCAAAAACCAAAAGTCGGCGGATCGGAAACGAAAAACGGGTGCGTAAAATTCGCGAATTTTTCCAAGACAGTTTCATGTTGCGCTGCAACAAAGATGATCTTTTTACCGGGTAATAAAATTCCGGAAATAATTAGCAAAGATGCTTAAGCGCCGTTGCATGGGGAAAATGCGTCGTCTAAGACAACAAGACAATTCTCGCCACCAAGACAAAGATCGCTTTCCGATCCTGTCGCCGGCGCGGTTGGTTTCTTTGGGGCAACCACGCCATCGGTTTCCGAGTCCATAACAACTGGCCAACATCGAGGTCGTTTAATGTTCACCCGCAATCCATTCGCCGAGCTTTCGGCTTCCATACCCCCCGGCGTCATGCAGGCGTTTGTCGCCGTCATGATCATCCTGGTCGTGGTCGGCACGCTCTACGACATCGTGCATAAGGGGAGCGCCAAGTACTTTTTCGACAATTGGCGGAAGTCGAAAAGCAAAGGGTCGCAGCAAGTCGGCGGCGGCGAATTGGTGTCGCTCGCCATCCAAACCGGCCTTGTGGAGGTCATGACATCCTCGGAATTCTGCAACGCGCGGCGCCGGGTCGCGCATCTGCTGACCATGTACGGGTTCCTGGCCTACGTCATCTCCACCGCCATCATGGTGTTCGGCTATCCGACGCCCGCGACTCCAACGCCGGCCATCTTGCCGCAACTGTGGTGGATCGGCGGCTTGATGGTCTGCGTCGGCGGATACTGGTTTTGGTTCTTCATTCGGGTCGATGTCGCCGCCGAAGGCAATTCGCCGTTCCGGATCGTGCGCGCGGATCTGTTCATCCTCTCGCTTCTCGCCAGCGCGACGGCGGGCCTGATCTGGGCCTACCTGCAGGGGACGGGCGGTTTCTGGGCCACCGTGTTCCTCGGTTTGTATCTCTTTTCCACGACGGTGCTGTTCGGATCGGTGCCGTGGTCCAAGTTCTCGCACATGTTTTTCAAGCCCGCGGCGGCCTTCGAGAAAAGGGTTTCCAACGCGAGCGGGTCCCGGAGCAACATGCCCGCGCCCGCCGACAAACCCGAGATATACGGCAGCGCGCGCGAACAACCCCGGCACTACTGATCGGCCCCTTATTGGCCTTTACGACAGGAGATAACGAGCCCCATGCCAACATTCGTTTATATGTCCCGTTGCGACGGGTGCGGACATTGCGTCGATATCTGTCCGTCCGACATCATGCACATCGATAAAACCTACCGGCGCGCCGTCAATATCGAGCCCAATTTCTGCTGGGAGTGTTACTCGTGCGTGAAGGCATGCCCGCAGCACGCGATCGACGTGCGCGGATACGCGGACTTCGCCCCTCTGGGCCACAGCGTCCGGGTGCTTCGGGAAGAAGCCAAGGGGACCATTTCATGGAAGCTTAAGTTCCGGGACGGCCGCGAAAAGAATTTCGAGTCCCCGATCCGGACGACGCCCTGGGGATCGATCAAGGGGCCGGCCGAATACGCCGCGCCTCGGGCGGAGGATTTTAGCACTCAAGAACTCGCGCACGAGCCGGAGGCACTCAACATCAAGGGGGGGCTGCCCACGTTGCGCCCCGGTCAACCTAAGCAAGGAGCAGTCTGATGTGGCCGTTCGGTGGTAGAAAAACGGTTTTCGTCGATTCGGATATCCTCGTCATCGGCGGCGGCATGGCCGGCTGCGGGGCGACGTACGAGGCCCGGCACTGGGGACGCGATCTGAAAATCGTCTGCGTCGAGAAGGCGAACATCGAGCGCAGCGGCGCGGTCGCCCAAGGTCTCTACGCCATCAACTGCTACATGGGCATGCAATGGGGCGAGAATCAGCCCGAGGACCATGTCCGCTACGCCCGGAACGATCTCATGGGCCTGGTGCGCGAGGACCTGGGCTACGACATCGCCCGGCATGTGGACGGCACGGTGCACAAGTTCGAGGAATGGGGCCTGCCGATGATGCGGGACCCGAAAACCGGACGCTACCAGCGCGAGGGCAAGTGGCAGATCATGATCCACGGCGAGTCCTACAAGCCGATCGTCGCCGAGGCCACCCGCAAGGCCGCGACCAAGATCTACAACCGGATCATGATCACCCACTTGTTGATGGACGAGAAGAAGGCCAACCGGGTCGCCGGCGCCGTCGGGTTCAACGTCCGGACGGGCGATTACCATGTATTCCGCGGGAAGGCCGTCATCGTCGCCGCGGGTGGGGCGTCGCACATCTTCAAGCCGCGCTCCGTGGGCGAGGGCATGGGGCGGACTTGGTATGCCCCCTGGAGCAACGGGTCCGCTTACGCGTTGCCGATCCAAGTCGGCGCCAAGATGACGCAGATGGAAAATCGCATCGTCCTGACCCGTTTCAAGGACGGCTATGGTCCTGTCGGGGCCTACTTCCTGCACCTGAAGACGTACACTCAAAACGCCTACGGCAATGAATACGAGAAGACATGGTACGAAGACACCAAGGCCATCGTCGGCGACTACATCGACCACCATCCGGTGCCGACCTGCCTGCGCAACCACGCGATCCTCAAGGAACTCGCGGCCGGCCGGGGGCCGATCCGCATGGTGACCAAGGAAGCGTTCCAGGACCCCCACAAGGAGACCATCGGCTGGGAAAACTTCCTCGGCATGACGATCGGGCAAGCGGTGGTCTGGGCGTCGCAGAACATCGACCCCAAGCACACCAATCCCGAGCTGACCACGTCGGAGCCCTACGTCATGGGCTCGCACGCCACCTGCTCCGGCGCGTGGGCGAGCGGACCGGAAGACGTTGCCCCCGCGGACTATCAGTGGGGATACAACCGGATGATGACCGTCGACGGCCTGTTCGGCGCCGGCGACACCATCGGCGGCACCGCCCACAAGTTCTCGTCGGGGTCCTTCACCGAGGGCCGGATCGCCGGCAAGGCGGCGGTCAAGTACGTGAACGACCTGGGAAAAGACGGGCCTCAGGTCAGCGAACAGGAGTACCAGAATCTCGAACAGGTCATCTTCCAGCCGATGGAGAATTACCGGATCGGCCGCAACGAGATCGTCGGCGGGACCGTCTCGCCGAGTTATCTTCTGCCGATTCACGGTCTTCAGCGTCTCCAGAAGATCATGGACGAATACGTCGGCGGCATCGGCACCACGTACATGACGAACGGTGTGTTGCTCAACCGCGGCCTCGATTTGCTGGCCATGCTGAGGGAAGACATAACCAGTATCGGCGCCGAAGACCTTCATCAGCTTCAGCGAACGTGGGAGCTGAACCACCGGCTTTTGACCTCGGAGTCCGTGACCCATCACACGCTGTTCCGCGAGGAAACGCGGTGGCCGGGGTATTACTATCGGGGCGACCATATGAAGTTGGATGATACAAATTGGCATTGCTTCACCTTGTCCCGCTACGATCGGACCACCGGCAAGTGGGCAATGGAGAAGGCGCCGGTCCACCACATCATCGACTGACCGGGCCGGGCCGGCCGATCGAACCTGCCGATCGCCAAGCATCGAGATAGAAGGCGCCGACAACACCGGCGCGTGCGTGTTCATGCACCATGTGGACGGCCGCGGCGTCTATGCCGACCGGCCCGCCGCCTGCCGCTACTATCCGCCCGGCTTCGACTGGATGAAAAACGTCCTCTTCAACGAGCCGACCATCGCGTTGCGCGAGGATGTTCCGCCCCAGGCGATCGCCCGGAAGCGGGAAGACGTGAGCGGCGGTTGACGCCCCCCATGACCGCCAGGATCGCCCTTGACGCCTGCGGGTCCGGGCGGGCATATCGGCTGTTCCGGCCCCGCAAGAGGGCCTCGAATTCCGGGGGAGACAAATCGTGGCGGCACCGCATTTTCTGGTTCACAACGCCCAGGATACGGTCGGCGTGGTGGTGGTCGAAGGGGTCAAGGCCGGGCAGATGCTCACCGGCTGGGTGATGGAAACCGACGCGACCATTAAATTAAAAGCGCTCGATGCGATTCCCCTCGGCCACAAGCTCGCTCTCAAGGCCATCAAAAAGGGCGACACGATTCTTAAATACGGTCACGACATCGGCAAAGCCGTCGCCGCCATCGGCGCCGGCCGGCACGCCCACGTCCACAACGTCAAAACCAAAAGGTGGTGACATGGCATCCCGTCGCAAAGGCAATGGCGGAGGCTCAAGGCCGGCCCGCGATCTCAAGGACCTGACGTTCTGGGGCTACAAGCGCAAGAACGGGCGCGTCGGCGTGCGCAACCACGTCGTTATTTTGCCCCTCGACGATCTTTCCAATGCCGCCTGCGAGGCGGTCGCCAACAACATCAAGGGCACGATGGCGCTCCCGCACCCTTACGGCCGGCTTCAGTTCGGCGAGGACCTGGAGCTTCACTTCCGCACCCTGATCGGCACCGGCTCGAACCCCAACGTCGCCGCCGTGGTGGTCATCGGCATCGAGCCGGGCTGGACCCAAAAGATCGTCGATGGCATCGCGCGGACCGGCAAGCCGGTCGCCGGATTCTGGATCGAGCAGAACGGCGATATTTCGACCATCGCGTCCGCCAGCCGCAAGGCCAAGGAATTCGTCCAATGGGCGAGCGAGCAGCGCCGGGTCGAATGCCGGCTGAAAGATATGTGGGTCTCGGTCAAGTGCGGCGAATCCGACACCACCTCGGGGTTGGCCTCGAACCCCACCGTCGGCAACTTCATCGACAAGGTCGATCCGTTTGGGGTGACGAGCTGCTTCGGCGAAACCTCGGAAATCACCGGCGCGGAAATGGTCTGCGCCACCCGGGGCAAGACTCCGGCGGCGGGAAAGAAATTTCTCAAGACCTGGAAAGCGTACATGGACGAGGTGATCGAGCCCTATAAAACAAGCGATCTCTCGGACAGCCAGCCGACCAAGGGCAACATCGAGGGCGGGTTGACCACCATCGAGGAAAAGGCCTTCGGCAATCTCGAAAAAATCGGCCAGAAAACCCGCTATGTGGACGTGCTCGGGCCGGCGGAAGCGCCAAGCAAGGGCTCCGGACTCTATTTCATGGATACCTCGTCGGCGGCGGCCGAGTGCGTGACCCTCCAGGCCGCGGCCGGATTCGCGGTCCACCTGTTTCCGACCGGGCAGGGGAATGTCATCGGCAATCCGATCGAGCCGGTGATCAAGCTCACCGCCAATCCGCGCACGGTCCGGACCATGGGCGAGCACATCGACTTGGACGTCTCGGGCCTGCTGCGCCGGGAAATGACGCTCGACGAGGCCGGCGATGCGCTGATCGACATGACCATCCGGGTCTGCAACGGGCGGCTCACCGCCGCCGAGGCGCTGGGCCACCGCGAATTCGTGCTGACCAAGCTCTATCGCAGCGCTTAGGTTTCCTCCGGAAACAGGTTGAGCCGGACGAAGCGGCCTGCGTCATCCAGGCGATCCGACCGACCGGGAGCGGGCGTTGAAAGCAATGGCAATACTTAAAAGCGATATACCTAACCATTTAAGAATCTTTTTTATGACTATAAAAATAGCTTCTGCTTTTACTTTTGCTTCACTCATTTATTAGCTTTCATTTTTATAAAAATTTAATAAACATAAAATTATTTTATAAAAAATAGTTGATATTTTTTTAATTAAATCAAAATTTATTTCGAAAAAACAAAATACAAAACTAAACCAACTATGGGTATTGCCACTGACAAAATCGCAATGACTGTTTTTACTAAATCGTGAACTAGTGCTAACACTATTAGCTTGGTTTCTTGCAAACCGTATGAAACTACACAAAATAAAAGAGACCAAGGAAAGAACACTGCCATCAAAGTGCTAATGATTGCAAACTCCCAAAAACCCATAATCAAATACTTATTTTCAACCTTTTTTTGTTGGCTCAATAATTCTTCTAGTTTAGTCATTTTTCATACTCATCGTAATTTGTATTCTATGTATACAAGCACCCAAAAAGCAAGCTAACAAGCCCTACAAGCAGCTAAATACAAGCAAGCTAGTGTTGGGTAGCAGCTAGCACAAACGACAGCACGTAGGGCTTGCTATGCAGTCCGTAGCAAAAGAGCCACACACAAAACAAAGGAAATACATAAATGCTTATGTCTGTCGCCGCTATGGCGGTCCCGACGTCGTTGAACGCGCCGAGGTGCGAAAGCCCGCGCCCAAGGACAACGAAGTCCTCGTCAATATCCACGCCACCACGGTCACGTCGGGGGACTGGCGCGTCCGGACGCTCACGTTTCCGAAAGGGTTTGGCCTCGTGGGGCGCCTTGCTCTCGGAGTCACCCGCCCGCGCCAGCCAATACTGGGGACCGAACTGGCTGGGGTGATCGAGTCGGTCGGCGGGAAAGTGACCCGATTCAAACCCGGCGACGCGGTTTTCGCGTTTCCCGGCGGGAAGATGGGGTGCCATGCGCAATATCGTGCGGTGGCCGAGGACGGCCCGGTTGCGCTCAAGCCCGAAAACCTCTCATTCGAGGAAGCGGCGACCCTCTCGTTTGGCGGTTCGACGGCGCTGCATTTCCTGCGCAAGGCGGCCGTCAAATCTGGCGAGAAAGTGCTGATCTATAGGCGCGTCCGGTGGGGTGGCACCGCCATGGTGCAACTCGCGAAACATTTCGGGGCCGAGGTGACGGGCGTGTCCAGCACAAGGAACCTCGATCTGGTCGCCTCGCTCGGTGCCGACAAGGTCATCGACTATACCCAAAAGGATTTTACCGAAGGCGGGGAGACCTACGACGTCATCGCCGATACGGTCGGCGCGACCTCGTTTGCGCGCTGCCAAGGAGCGCTGAAGGACAAGGGGCGGCTGCTGGCGATTGTCGGCGGGTTACCGGACTTTCTTGCCGCGCTCTGGGCCCCGATGACGGGCAGCAAGAAGGTGATCGCGGGACCGGCGGACGAGCGGCCCGAGGATCTGCGCCAACTTGCCGAATGGGCTGAAGCAGGCGTGCTGCGGCCGATCGTCGACCGGTGCTATGACTTTGCGCAGATGGCCGAAGCGCATGCTTATGTCGAAACCGGGCGCAAGCGGGGCAATGTGGTCGTGCGCGTGGGGCACGACGGCTAGCAGTTTGCTGAAAAACGATTTTGAGCGGTCACGGACGCAAGATTGATTCGTGGATTTGCCTGCTGGCGCAACAATGATTCAAGAATGGAACTATGTTGATACGAATGTTGCGTCATCGTTCCTACCGCCCGAGTTTTTCAGCAGACTGCTAGACCGATTGATCTTTATACCGAAGCGATTTATCGCCGCGCTTAAACATAGATTGCGTTCAGATAACAACGTCATGCCCGCGCTTGACGCGGCATCCACGACTTCACTGCTGCGAACAGTCAAGGCCGTGGATCGCCGGGCCAAGCCCGGCGATGACGGTGAATGACGTTAATATTCTAGCCGCCGCCGAACAGATCGCCCTGGACGCGCGGTTTCGGTTTTTCCTCCACCGCCACGATGGCGCCGGCGTAGGGGCCGAGTAGCGCCGCGAACCGGGCGTCCGAAGTGTCCGGATCGAGCCAGGAGTCTTCGGCCTCGGGCGGAAGGATCGCCGGCATCCGGTCGTGAATGCCCATGATCGCCGCCGCCGGGGCGCAAGTAATAATGACAAAGCGATCCGCGTCGAACAGCCCGGCGAAGCCCATCAACCCGTCGTCGTCCAACGCGATCCGGTTTCGTCTTCGCGCCTTTCCGTCCTGGCGCCACTCGAAATAGGCCGAGGCCGGCACCAGGCAGCGGTTGGCGAGCAGCGGCCGGAAGGTCGGCTTCTTTTGCAGGGTCTCGGCCCGTGCGTTGATCACCGGGTTTTTGTCCCAGCTCACCGCGAGTCCGAACCGCGCCGGGTGGGCGAGGCGCGCACCACCCTTGGCGCGCACCACGATAATCGCCGGATCGGTCGGGCGAACCTCCGCCCGCGCGAAGTCGAGCGGCGACTCTCCGAGACGGAACCGCCGCGTGAGATCGTCGGGGCGCGCCTTTACTTCGTACCGCGAGCACATGGATCGTTTGTGCTGCGATCCCGCGCTTTTTTCAAGCGGGACGAATCGCCCTCATGCTTCGACAGGCCCGGCATGAGGGCCTATGGTTTTGGCCTCGCCCTGAGTTTGTTGAAGGGTGAGGCCGCTAATACGGCGTCAACCCGTGCCCGCGCTCGGCCCGGGGCCCTCGATGGCGCGTTCGAGCTGCTCCATCTCCCGATTCGCGTCGACGACGAGATGGGCGACCTCGCCCGGCGGCAGGGGTTCTTCCCGGATCGTGCCGCCGACGCCGTAACGAACGTTGCCGGGGTAGAGAATCTTGAATCCCCGCTGGACCAGGCGGCGGTAGATATGGGAACGGGGA
>SHWG01000019.1 GCA_009693905.1 Rhodospirillales bacterium
ACCAGCCGCGCCGGAACGTCCTTTACATGTCGGCCGAGAAATTCATGTATCGCTTCATCCGGGCGCTGCGCGAGCAGAACACGGTCGACTTCAAGGAGCAGTTCCGCTCGGTCGACGTGCTGATGATCGACGACGTCCAGTTCATCGCCGGCAAGGACGCGACCCAGGAGGAATTCTTCCACACCTTCAACGCCCTGGTGGACCAGGGCCGCCAGATCGTGATTTCCGCCGACAAATCGCCGTCGGATTTGGAGGGCATGGAGGAGCGGCTGATCTCGCGCCTCAACTGCGGCCTGGTCGCCGACATCCACGCCACCACTTACGAGCTTCGCCTCGGCATCATCGAATCCAAGGCCGAGCAACTCGGCGTGCCGGTCCCGCACAAGGTGCTGGAGTTCTTGGCGCACCGCATCACCGCCAACGTCCGCGAGCTCGAAGGCGCGCTCAACCGGGTGGTCGCCCAGTCCCAACTGGTCGGGCGCGAGATTTCCCTCGAAACCGCCCAGGAGTGCCTCAAGGACCTGCTCCGGGCCAACGACCGGCGGGTGACGATCGAGGACATCCAGAAGCGGGTCGCCGCCCACTTCAATGTCCGCCTCGCCGACATGTTCTCCGAGCGCCGTTCGCGCTCGGTCGCCCGGCCGCGGCAAATCGCCATGTACCTCGCCAAGCAACTCACCCAGCGCTCGCTGCCCGAGATCGGCCGCAAGTTCGGCGGGCGCGACCACACCACGGTCATGCACGCGGTCCGCAAGGTCGAGGAACTGCGCACCCAGGACCAGGCCTTCGCCGAGGACGTGGATATGCTCCGGCGCATGCTGGAAGGCTAGTTCCTGCTTGGGTACGCGCGCCGTTCCCCTGGAGCCCCCTTTTGCTATAATGGGCGGAATGTCCGCAGGGCCTCGTCACCTATGAAATTCACGATCGAACGGGCCGCGCTCCTGAAGTCCTTGGGCCACGTCCAGAGCGTGGTCGAGCGGCGCAACACCATTCCCATCCTCGCCCACGTCAAGATTTCGGCCGCCGACGGAAAACTCGCGCTGAACGCGACCGACATGGACATCGAGATCGTCGAAAGCGTGGCGGCGGCGGTCGCGGCCAAGGGCGCGACCACCGCGCCGGCGCATATCCTCTACGAGATCGCCCGCAAACTGCCCGAAGGCGCCGAAGTCGAAATGGAAGACGGCGGCGAGGGCAAGCTCACGGTCCGGGCCGGACGCTCGCGCTTCCAGCTCGCCACGCTGCCGGTCGGGGATTTCCCGGTCATGGGCGGCGGGGCCTATGCCCACACCTTCCGCCTGGGGGCTTCGGAATTGCGCGGCATCGTCGAGCGCACCCGCTTCGCCATCTCCAACGAAGAGACTCGCTACTACCTCAACGGCATCTATCTGCACGCGGCCAAGCGCGACAAGACCGCGGTGCTGCGCGCGGTCGCGACCGACGGCCACCGGCTCGCCAGCGTCGAGGTCCCGTTGCCCAAGGGGGCCCAGGGCATGCCCGGCGTGATCGTGCCGCGCAAGACCGTCAACGAACTGCACCGGCTGATCGAGGAATCGGACGCCGAGGTCGAGATCGGGGTGTCCGAGACCAAGATCCGCTTCGCGCTCGACGGCGCCGAGATCGCCTCCAAGCTGATCGACGGCACGTTCCCCGACTACGAGCGGGTTATCCCCACCGGCAACGACAAACAAATGGAGGTCGGCCGCCGGGCCTTCACCGAGGCGGTCGACCGCGTCTCCGCGATCTCGAGCGAGAAATCCCGGGCGGTCAAACTCAAGCTCGGCCGGAACACCATCGAGCTTTCCGCCACCAGCACCGAAAACGGCAGCGCCAGCGAGGAGATCGAGGTCGCCTACCAGGGGCCCGCGCTCGAAATCGGCTTCAATGCCCGCTATCTGCTCGACATCGCCCAGCAGATGACCGGCGATACCCTGCGCTTCACCATGGCCGACGCCGCCTCGCCGACCGTGCTCGCGGACGCGGCCGACGCCGCCGGCCTCTACGTCCTGATGCCGATGCGGGTATGAACCCGGCGTCCGCGCCTCCGCCAACTCTCGCCCATCCCGACCCCGCCCAGTCCCGCGAGGCGTTTTTCCTAAGCCATCTGGCGCTGACCGACTTTCGCACCTACCCCCGGCTCAAGATCGAGATTTCCGCCGGCCCGGGCGTGATCGTGCTCACCGGGCCGAACGGCGCGGGCAAGACCAACGTGCTCGAAGCGATCTCGTTCTTGGCGCCCGGCCGGGGCCTGCGCGGGGCCGGACTTCAGGACCCGACCCGGTGGGGGGCGCTCGCGGCGGCGCCCGGCCAGCGCCCGGCCTGGGCGGTGGCGGCGCGGGTGCGCGGGCCGGCGGGGACGAGCGAGGTCGGCACCGGGCTCGACCCGGACGCCTGCGCGCCCGAACGCCGGCTGGTCCATGTCGACGGCGCGCCCGCCCGCGTCCAAGGGAGGCTTAGCGAGACGTTCGCGGTGCATTGGTTGACCCCGGACATGGAACGGCTCTTTCAGGACGGCGCGCGGGCGCGGCGTAAATTCGTCGATCGCGTCGCCGTCGCCCTCGATTCCGGGCACGCCGAGCGGGTGCGGAGTTACGACCAGGCGGCACGCGAACGAACCCGGCTGTTGACGGGTCCGCCCGAAGCCTGCGACCCGGCGTGGCTCGGGTCGCTGGAGGCGCGGATGGCCGAAACCGGGGTCGCTCTCGCGTGCGCGCGTATCGCGGCGGCGGAAAAGCTCGATCGCGCCTGCCGGGGCGCCCGCGGGCCGTTCCCCGGCGCGCGGGTCCAGATGATCGGCGCGCTCGAGGATTGGCTGGCCGAGGAGCCCGCGCTCGCGGCCGAAGAACGGCTGGCCCGGGCGCTCGCGAGCGCGCGCGCGCGCGATGCGGTTACCGGCACGACCGGGGCCGGGCCGCAGCGGAGCGACATGGCGGTCCTCCACACTCTCAAGGACCAGCCGGCGGAACAGTGTTCGACCGGCGAGCAAAAAGCCCTTTTGGTCGCGCTCATCCTGGGCGCGGCCGAGGTGCTGGCGGCGGCCCGGGGCGCCTGGCCGGTCCTGCTGCTCGACGAGGTCGCGGCGCACCTCGATCGCATCCGGCGCCAGGCGCTGTTCGCCTGGCTGCTCGATTCGGGCGCCCAAGTGTGGTTGGCCGGGGCCGATCTCGAGCCGTTCGAATCGCTCGGCGGCCGGGCGTGGTTCTACGCGGTCGCCGAAGGCGCGATCGAACCCTTGCCCTGAAGCCCCGGCTCGGCGATTCTGATCCTTATGAACGCCAAGACACCGGCCCCCGTAAATGCCCCCGAGAAAGCCTACGACGCCGATTCGATCAAGGTGCTGCGCGGGCTCGATGCCGTGCGTAAGCGCCCCGGCATGTACATCGGCGACACCGACGACGGCACCGGGCTCCATCACATGGTTTACGAGGTGGTCGACAACGCCATCGACGAGGCGCTCGCCGGCCATTGCGACCGGGTCGACGTGATCCTCAACGGCGACGGCTCGGTCACGGTGCGCGACAACGGCCGCGGCATCCCGACCGATTTGCATGCCGAGGAGAAGATCTCGGCGGCCGAGGTCATCATGACCCAGCTCCACTCGGGCGGTAAATTCGACCAGAACTCCTACAAGGTTTCGGGCGGCCTGCACGGGGTCGGCGTTTCCGTGGTCAACGCGCTCTCCGAATGGCTGGAGTTGCGCATTTGGCGCAAGGGCCGCGAGCACCTTGTCCGCTTCCGTCACGGCGTCGCCGAGGCGCCGCTGAAAGACGCGGGCGAGGCGCCACCGACCGACCAGGCGAAGCCGCTCACCGGCACCGAAGTGACGTTTCTCGCCTCCAAGCTGACGTTCACCAAGACCGAATACGACTTCGCCACCCTCGAACACCGGCTGCGCGAACTCGCTTTTCTCAATTCCGGGGTGCGGCTCACGCTCACCGACGCGCGCAAGCCCGTGCCCGAAATCGTGGACATGCACTACCAGGGCGGCCTCAAGGCGTTCGTCGACTGGCTCGATCGTTCTAAGAACGCGCTCATTCCGACCATCGTGATCGACAGCGAGAAGGACGGGTTGACGGTCGAGGCAGCGTTGCAATGGAACGACGCCTACCACGAGACCATGTTCTGTTTTACCAATAATATCCCGCAGCGCGACGGCGGCACGCATCTCGCCGGCTTCCGCAACGCGCTCACCCGCGCGATCGCCAAGTACGCCGAGGTTTCCGGCATCGCCCGCAAGGAGAAAATCTCGATCACCGGCGAGGACGCGCGCGAAGGGCTCACCTGCGTGCTCTCGCTCAAAGTGCCGGACCCCAAGTTCTCGTCCCAGACCAAGGAAAAACTGGTGTCCTCCGAGGTCCGCCCGGCGGTCGAGGGGATCGTCGGCCAAGCCCTCGATTCCTGGTTCGAGGAGCACCCGACCGAGGCGCGCAAGGTGATCGGCAAGATCGTCGAGGCCGCGCTGGCGCGGGAAGCCGCGCGCGCGGCCCGCGAGCTGACCCGGCGCAAGGGCGCGCTCGATATTTCCTCCTTGCCCGGCAAGCTCGCCGATTGCCAGGAACGCGACCCGGCCAAGTCGGAGCTGTTCATCGTCGAGGGCGATTCGGCCGGCGGCTCGGCCAAGCAGGGCCGCGACCGCCGCACCCAGGCGATCCTGCCGTTGCGCGGCAAGATCCTGAACGTCGAGCGGGCGCGCTTCGACAAGATGCTGGGCTCGGCCGAAATCGGCACCCTGATCGCCGCGCTCGGCACTGGCATCGGCAGCGAGGACTTCGACATCGGCAAGTGCCGCTATCACAAGATCATCATCATGACCGACGCCGACGTCGACGGCGCCCACATCCGTACGCTTTTGCTGACCTTCTTTTTCCGCCAGATGCGCGATGTCATCGAGAAAGGCTATCTCTACATCGCTCAGCCGCCGCTCTATCGGATCAAGCGCGGCGCCTCATCGGTCTATCTCAAGGACGACCCCGCGCTCGAGGAGTTTCTCTTTGCCGCGGTGATCGAGGAGGGCGCGGTCTTGGTTCCCTACAACGGCCAGCAGCTCGGCGGCCAGCACCTGCGCGAGACGGTCATCGCGGCGCGCCTGACCAAAGGCATGATCGCCAGGCTCGGCGCCCACGTCGCGATGCCGGTGCTGGAGCAAGCCGCAATCCTGGGCGCGCTCAATCCCCAGGTGCTGGCGAACCGCGAGCACGCGGGCGCGACCGCGGTGGTGATCGCCAAGCGGCTCGACGCCCTGGTGCCCGCGCTCGAGCGCGGCTGGAAAGGCGAGGCGCTCGCCGACGGCAGCCTCGCGTTCGCCCGTACGCTGCGCGGCGTTTCCGAGCGCCACGTCATCGACGGCGCGGTGATTCGCTCTTCGGATGCGCGCAAGCTCGACGAGCGCGCGGCCGAGCTGCAAAAGCTCTACGCCCGCCACGGCCATCTCGAGATCAAGGGCGAGACGATCCCGATCACCGGTCCGGTCGCCCTGGTCGACGCGGTCACGGCGCTCGGGCGCAAGGGGCTTTCGATCCAGCGCTACAAGGGCTTGGGCGAAATGAATCCGTCGCAGCTTTGGGAAACGACGCTCGACGCCGAGGTTCGCGCGCTCTTGCAGGTCAAGGTCAGCCACGCCGACGAGGCCGAAGAGGTCTTCTCCAAGCTGATGGGCGACGTGGTCGAGCCCCGGCGCGAATTTATCCAGGAAAACGCGCTCAAGGTGGCGAATTTGGACGTTTGAGCGCCGGGCCGCGTTCGCGGCCCGGGACGGCGAGGAGCCCCCCATGAATATGCGCGATATCCCCTTTGGCACGACCGATTGGGCGGATATTCCGGCGGTCCGGCATCCGGGCGAGCGGGGCGAGGCCTTCTGGCGCACCCGCCAGTTCGGCGAGGTCCGCGTGCGCATGGTCGACTACAGTCCCGGATACGTTGCCGACCATTGGTGCGAGAAGGGGCACATCCTTCTCGTTCTGGAGGGCGAGCTCGTCACCGAGCTGAAGGACGGGCGCCATGTCGCTCTCGGGCCGGGGTCGAGCTATCAGGTCGCCGACGGCGCCATGGCGCATCGCTCGGTTTCGGAAAAAGGTGCTCGGCTTTTTATCGTCGATTAGGACTCTCGCGCCGCGCCCGGTATTTCAGGAGGCGAACTGTTTCTTGGCCGCGCGCGCGGCGCGGGCCTCGTCGGGCGTATAACCCTTGCCCGACCACATCATCGTATAGGCGGCTTCCTCGTTGCCGTTCTCGCAAAGCCGGATCACGTCGGCAAACAGCGGCTGGAAGGTCGGGCTCCGGTGCGACTTCTCGTGGTCCTCGAACGAGCGCCAAAAGGTGACGATCAGCGCCTCGCGGTCCTTCAAGGGATGGGCCAGCGCCTGGCCCGCGGTCGAGCCTTCGTTCGAGATCGTCCCTGAATTGAGGGCGACGAAGCCGCCGACGAAGCCGGTGTCGGAATGGTAGGTCTTGACGTTCTCGCACATGAGCGCGACGCGCTCCTCCAAATCGTCCACCGTGTGTCCGGGCTTCAAGATCACCCGGTTGACGGTGACAACGCCGCCCGGGGGAAAGTCGGGGATCAGGGACATTCGGCTGGCCTCCATTAATCTTGATGCGCGCGAAGCGCGGCGCGCCCGCCCGATCCGGCGCCGCTCCCGGTCGGGTTATGAGATAGGCGGAAAACGGGGGAAGTTCCAGGGGTCAAGGGCGTTCGACCCCCTCGGAATAGGTTGCGCGAAGGCCCGATTCCGGGCATGGTTTCGGCCTAAGTCGGCCCCCAAAGACGCCGGCCACCAGCACCAAAATTCCCTAGGGAGGATACCCATGATCCATCGCATTCTCGCCGCCGCGCTCGCCGCCGGCCTGGCATTCGCGGGCGCCGCGTCCGCCCAGATGAAGCCGATGACGCTCGGCACCGCCTCGGTCGGCGGGACTTATTTCGTTTACGGCGGCGTGGTCGCGAGCCTGCTCACCGAAAAACTCGGCGTCAACGTCTCGACCCAGCAGACCCAAGGCCCGAACCAGAACGTGATCCTGACCGACGGCAAGCAGGTCGAGCTCGGCATGACCACCATGGGCGTGGCGCTCCAGGCCTGGAACGGCACCGGCGAATGGACCAAGGGCAAGAAATACAACAACGTCCGCGCCGTGTTCCCGATGTACGACACGCCGTTCCATTTCATCACTCCGGAAAAGACCGGCATCAAGGCGGTCGCCGATCTCAAGGGCAAGCGCGTCGGCGTCGGGCCCAAGGCCGGCACCTGCGGCACCTATTTTCCGATGATGTTCAAGGCCCTCGGCATCGACCTCGACATCCGCTTCGGCCAGGCCAACGACATGGGCGGCCAGTTGGGCGACGGGCTGCTCGACGCGTTCCCGTTCTGCGCCGGGGTGCCGATCTCGGTCTACACCGAGATCGAGGCCCAGCGGCCGGTGCGCTTCTTCACCTACACCGAGGCAGAGCTCGCCAAGATCAAGAAGGAGATTCCGGAACTGTCCGATTCCACCATCCCCAAGGGCACCTACAAGACCCAGACCGAAGATCACAAGACCGTCGGCCTCTACAACTTCTTCATCGTCCATAAGGACATGGACGCCGACACGGTTTACAAGATCGCCCGTGCGGTGCTGGAAAACCACGCCGACATGGTCAAGGGCCACGCTGCGGCCAAGGAAACCCTGATCGCGAACTGGACCAAGAACACCTTCCTGCCGTTCCATCCGGGCGCGGTGAAGTACTTCAAGGAAAAAGGCATCGCCATTCCGGCCAATCTCGGCGGATGACCTAAACGTCTCTCGTCCGGCGGCGCCCGCGTAGGGCGCCGCCGCGATTCGAGGACGGATGATAGAGCCGATGCCTATACCCCCACCCATTCCGCCCACGTCCGCGCCGCCGAGCGAACTCGAATTCGCCGGCTCCCAGCGCACGCTTGAGGGTTGGGAAAAGACGCTGTTCTATTGGCTCTGCGCCGGGTTCACGGCGTTTCACCTGATCGTCCTCAACGTCTATCCCATCGATTCGATCATCCTGCGCGCCGTGCACCTGGGTTGGGGATCGGTGCTCGGGTTCGGCTTCTTCGCCTGGCGCACGGGCTCGGACCAGAGCCGCATTCCTTGGTACGACTGGCTCTTGGCGGCGGCCTCGGCGGCCTGCGCCGGCTACGTGGTCCTCTATCTCGACGAGCTTCAGATCCGCGCCGGGGCCTTGTACACGACGGCGGACGTCGTCGTCGGCCTGGCCGGCACCGCGCTGGTGCTGGAACTCGCCCGCCGGCTGGCGGGAATCGCGCTCACCCTCATCGCCGGGGTGTTTTTGCTCTATGCCTTCGTCGGGCCGTTGCTGCCCGGCGTGCTCTATCACAAGGGCTACACGTTCGGATTCATATTTTCCTACATGTTCAGCGAATACGGCATCTTCGGCGTGACGCTCGAGATTTCGTCCACCTTCATCATCATGTTCACGGCCTTCGCCGCGTTCCTCACCAAGTCCAAGGCCGGGGATTATTTCAACGACCTCGCCGTCGCCCTGGTCGGTTGGGCGCGCGGCGGCCCGGCCAAGGTCGCGGTGGTTTCGGGGATTCTGTTCGGCTCGATCTCCGGCTCGTCGGTCGCCAACGTCGTCGCCTCGGGCTCGGTCACGATCCCGATGATGCGCCGGGTCGGCTACGACCGCGCGACCGCCG
Organism: Rhodospirillales bacterium; assembly: GCA_009693905.1. Lineage (GTDB taxonomy): Bacteria > Pseudomonadota > Alphaproteobacteria > Rhodospirillales > 2-12-FULL-67-15 > 2-12-FULL-67-15. The sequence continues at coordinate 8,664 of SHWG01000019.1, forward strand.
GCGCGATCGAGGCGACGTCCTCGACCGGCGGCCAGATCACGCCGCCGGTGATGGGCGCGGGCGCGTTCATCATGGCCGAGGTCACCGGGATTCCCTACGGCACCATCGCGCTTTCCGCCGTGATCCCGTGTCTGCTGTTCTACATCGCCTGTTACGCGCATTGCGATCTGCACGCGGTCCGCAACGGCCTGCGCGGCGTGCCGCGGAGCGAGTTGCCCCCGCTCGTGCCGCTCTTGAAGCATATGTATCTGCTCGCGCCGATCGTCGTTCTGGTCACCGCTTTCATCATGGGCTATTCGGGTTTCCGCGCGGCGTTGCTCGGCATGTTCGCCGCCCTGATCGCGAGCTGGCTCGACGCCCGCTACCGCATGGGACCGCGCGGGGTCGTCGATGCGCTGGAAATGGGCGCTAAGGACTGCATGCAGCTGGTCGCGGTTTGCGCCGCCGCGGGCATCATCGTCGGCATCATCGCGCTGACCGGGATCGGCGGGCGCTTCTCGTCGCTGGTGCTCGCCATCGCCGGGCAGAACCAGGCGCTGGCGATGGTCTTCACCATGATCGTGGTGACGATCCTCGGCATGGGCATGCCGACCACGGCGGCCTACGCCATCGCCGCCGCGGTGGTCGCGCCGGGCCTGATCCGGATGGGCATTCCGCCCCTGGTCGCGCACATGTTCATCTTTTATTACGCGGTGCTGTCGGCGATCACGCCGCCGGTCGCGGTCGCGTCCTTCGCCGCCGCGAGCATGGCCCAGGCCGACCCGTGGAAGACGTCGTGGATCGCGGTCAAGCTGGGCCTCGCCACTTTCATCGTCCCGTTCATGTTCTTTGCCAGCCCGGCCCTGCTCGGCCAGGGAAGCTGGCCGGAGATCGCGCAAGTCTTTGTCGGCGCCGGCTTCGGCGTCTTCATGCTCGCGTGTTCGACCGAGGGCTGGCTCAACGGCCCGCTCAACACGCTCGAGCGGGTGCTCCTGTTCGCCGCCGCGATCGCCATGATCCATCCCGAACCCGTCAGCACGCTCGTGGGCGCCGCCGTCGCGCTCGCGATCTGGGGCTATCAGCGCTGGCGCCACGGCCCAAGTCCCGGCGATAAGATCCCGTCGCCGGTGCTGGCGGAGCGCGATCCGGACCAATTCGCGGCGCGTTGAAATAACGGCCGCCTGGGCGCATAATCGACAAATCGTCGTTATCCGGGGACACCCTTCGTGGCCAAACCGCTCAGTCTCCAATCGATTCTCGAAGCGCACCAAACCTGGGCCGCCGGCCAGGGCGGGACCCGCGCGGTGCTGATCGGGCATGACTTGCGCGGCGCCGATTTGCGCGGCGCCGACTTGACCGGGGCCGAACTGGTCAACGCCGAGATCTGGCGCACCAACTTGAAGGGCGTGACCATTTCACCCGAGGGATTGCACCGCATCCTCAACTGCCGCCAGCCGAAAAAGTAGCGGTGCCGCGCCCTTGGTTTAACGGGATCTTTCGGGTATGACCGAAAAGCGCAACCTGGTTTATCTGCCCAAATCCAACGAGAACTACTACGAAATGGCTTGGGGCGCGCGCGGGGCCGCGTACTTCGCGCGGGCCGAGGAGGAGGGAAAAGGGAGTCTCTACCGCACCCTCAAGATTTTCGATCGGCTGGATCGAGAGCACAGATTTTCCATTATCATCCGCAAAGAACTCGACCCCAAGACCCAGCAGCCGGTCGAGACCTACAGCAACGAATACAAGCTGACGGCGCGGGCGGAGGCCGGACCGCGTTCCTACCCGGATATTTTCAAGGCAACCAAGACCGCGGTCGAACATCGAGCTTCGCGCATGACCTTCGCCGCGTTGAATTGCCAATCGCTGACCCAGGATTGGCTCTGCGAGATCGCCGGCGACGGCTTCGATACGATCGTCGAATTGGGCTCAGGGTTCGGGCACAACCTGATCGAAATCTATTTTCGCGGCGGCCCGGCGAACGCCCGCTACGTCGGCGCCGAATATACGTCAACCGGGCGCGCGCTGATGGAGCGGTTCTTCAAGCTGGAGCCGAAGTTGCCGTTCGCAACCGCCTTTTTCGATCACCGCAAACCGGATCTGTCTTTCCTGAAGGGGGTGCGGAAGGTCCTGCTGTTCACCAACCATTCGATCGAACAGGTGGATCGCCTTCCGGACGATTACTTCGATGTCCTCGCGGCGTGCGCACCCGAGGTCGTCGCCGTCCATTTCGAGCCCTTCGGGCTCCAATGTCCTCCGCAATGGACGGGCTCGCGGAAGCACCGGGAATACATCGAAAGGAATAATTACAATCGCAACATGATTGAAACGCTGCGCGCCGCGGAAAAGCGCCGTCGGCTTAAAGTCCGCTGGCTCGCCCCCGACGTGATCGAACCGCGCGACGGCAATCCGACCTCCATCGTCCTTTGGGATAACCAGGTCTAGCATGAGCCGGCGAGAGTCCGATCGGGCAAAGATGGGACCGATTCCGTGGACCAACGAAAACTTCTACGAATTGGCGTGGCGCGCCCGCGGCTTGGCGTTTTTTGAAAGAGTCAAAGAGGCCGCGAACGGGAATCTCTGCCGGGCGCTGGGCCTCTTTAATTCCTTGAACGAGGAATACATGGTGGCCCTGGAGGGTATCCCCGCCGCCGCCGCCAAAAAATCGGGCTTGGATCCCGGCGGCGGCAGTCCCAGGGGCTATCTCGGCATGAACGCCAAACTTGCGCGGGCTCCGCGGAAGGCCGGCGACCGGCCGGCCGAGATTCTGGAGCGCGTCGAGGCGGTCGTGGACAAAGGCAAGATCCGCAAGACCGCCGTCACCCGCGGCTACAACGCCTTCGTCGCGAATTGGCTGCGCGACGTCTCGGGCGCCGGATTCGACGCCATCGTCGAGTTGGGCACCGGCTATGGCCAGAACCTGTTTGAAATCTACTGCCGCGGTGGCCCGAAGACGCGCTACATCGGCGCGGAATACACCGCCTCCGGCCGGGAACTCATGGGAAAATTCCACGCCCTGGATCCGGCGATGCCGCTCGAGATCGTGGCCTTCGACCACAAGGCGCCCGACCTGTCGTTCCTGGCTGGGGCGGAAAAGGTTCTTCTCTTCACCTGTCATTCCCTCGAACAGGTGGAGCGGCTACCCGAGCGCTTTTTCGACGTCCTGGCCGCCGCCGCGCCCGAGGTCACCGCGATTCATCTCAAACCGTTCGGATTCCAAATCGAAAAGAAATCGAGCGCTTCTCGAAAACAGGCGGCCTTCATAAAAAAGAAGTTCTACAACATGAATTTGGCGAAGGTTCTGCGCGCCGCCGAGAAACGTGGGAAACTGGCGGTGCGGATGATGGTCCTCAACGCCATCAATCCCGACGAGTCGAACCCGACGTCGATCGCCGTCTGGGATAACCGGAGACCTTAGTATGAGCGGGAGCGGGCGCACGGGCTGGCGGCGCGCGGTCGCGCTCGCGCTCGCCGGCGCCGTGTGGGGCGCGGTCGCGGTGGTCCTGGTGCTCGCGGTCTTCGCCTACGACCTGCCCGACGTCAATCGCGCTTTTCGCCCGACCCGGGCGCCCTCGGTCGTCGTGCTCGCCGCCGACGGAACCGAGCTTGCCCGTCTCGGCGAGATCTGGGGCCGTCCGATACCCCTCCACGAGATGGCGCCCGAGCTCGCGCTCGCCGTCGTCGCGACCGAGGACCGCCGTTTTTTCCAGCACTTCGGGCTCGATCTCGCCGGCCTCGCCCGCGCCGCGCTTGCGAATTTGCGCGCCGGCCGCGCTGTCCAGGGCGGATCGACCATCACCCAGCAGCTCGCCAAGAATCTCTTTCTCACGCCCGAGCGCACGCTCAAGCGTAAAATCCAGGAGGCGATGCTGGCGTTCTGGCTCGAGCGCCGCTTCGACAAAGAAGAGATTCTCACCGTGTATCTCAACCGCGTCTATCTCGGCGCCGGCGCCTACGGAGTCGACGCGGCGGCGAAGCGCTATTTCGACGCCGGCGCCTCCGAGCTTTCGCTCTACCAATCGGCGCTTCTCGCCGGGCTGCTCAAGGCGCCGTCGCGGTTTAATCCGTTGGCAAGTCCCGAGCGCGCCCATGCCCGCGCGATCCAGGTGCTCGAAAACATGGCCGCGCTCGGCTTCGTGACCTCGGACGAAGTCCGCGCCTTGGCTCAATCGGAACGTCCGGTGCGCGCGCGCGCGCCCGCGCCCGGGGCCGCGGCGAAACCCGCGGCCCGCTATCTCGCCGAATGGGTGATCGAGCAGCTTTCCGATTTCGTCGCCGTCGGCGACCGGGACTTGCGCGTCGAGACCACCGTGGACGCCCGCCTCCAGGGCGCGGCCGAGGCCGCGGTCGCGCGCGCGTTCAAAGAAAAGATTCCGGGCGGGCCGGAACAGGCCGCCCTTGTCGCGTTATCGCCCTCGGGCGCGGTCAAGGCGCTGGTCGGCGGGCGCGACTTCGGCCAAAGCCAGTTCAACCGCGCGACCCAAGCCCGCCGCCAGCCGGGTTCGGTTTTCAAGCCGGTGGTCTATCTCGCCGCGCTCGAAGCGGGACTTTCCCCCGCCGCGCGCTTCGTCGACGGGCCGTTTTCGATCGCCGGCTATTCCCCGCGCAACTACGAGGGCACCTACGCGGGCGAGGTCGGGTTGCCCGAAGCCGTCGCCCGCTCGATCAACACGGTCGCGGTCCAGGTGGCGGTGAGCGCGGGATTGGGCCGCGTGGTCGAGATGGCGCGGCGCTTGGGGCTGGGCGAGGAGTTCGAGGCCGAAGCCAGTCTCGCGCTCGGCACCGCCGAGGTCACGTTGCTCGATCTCGCCCAGGCCTACGCGGTGCTGGCGAACGGGGGTCGCCGCGCCTGGCCCTACGCCATCGAGCGCATCACCGATACCGAGGGCCGGGTGATCTGGCGGCGCCAGGGCGAGGGCGCCGAGCGGTTGGCCGACGAAGCCCAGGTGCGCACCCTGGTCCGCTGGCTCGCGGGCGCGATCGAGCACGGCACCGGGCGCCAAGCCAAGCTCGACCGCGAGGCCGCCGGCAAGACCGGCACGACCCAGAATTTCCGCGACGCCTGGTTCCTCGGCTTCACCGCCGATCTGGTCGCGGGCGTGTGGATGGGCAACGACGACGCGAGCGCGATGAAAAACGTCACCGGCGGCGGCGCTCCCGCCCGTCTCTGGCGCGACTTTATGCTGGAGGCGCACAAGGGCTTGCCGCCCCGGGCGCTGTTTTGAAGAGCCGCGGGCGCTGTTTTAGGCGCTCACTCCCGCCACGCCTTGCCCTTCCACGGCAGAAACGCGGGCACCGCGTCCCGGTAGCGCGCGTAGGCCGCGCCGAAGCGGGCGATCAGGCGGCGGTCCTCATGGCGCGACCCGATCCACAAATAGAGGCTCGCCCACAACGCGGTCGCCAGCGTGAACTCGTCCCCGACTCGGCCCCAAAGCAGGAGAAAGGCGCCGGCATAAATCGGATGGCGGACATAGCGGTGGAGTCCTCCAAGGCGGAGTGGTTCCTCGTCGTCGAGAAATTTGCCTTGGGCCGAGGCGCGCAATTGCGCGCTTCCGGCAAAACGTCCCAAGTCGTAATGGAAGAGCGCGGCGAGAAGGACACCCGCGCCGATCACGCTCGCGGTCCCTTGAACGACCCGTAGCGAACTCGGCCGGTCGAAGGCGGCGCCGTCGCCGAACAACCACCATCCGGCCCCGATCGCCCCGAGGACGTGGACGGCGGCGAACAGGTTGTAGGCGAGTCTATAACCCGCGCCGAAGAAAGGCTTCAGCCGCGCCTTGACGCGCGCGTCGGCCAGGATCGAATGGCCGAAGCCGAACGACAACCACAGCGCGGCGTAGAGAAGATGGAGGGCGGGGGAAGACACCCGCTTTGGCCTCACCGCGCCAATTTGGCGATGGTCGCCGAGGTGCTGTGGCCGGGCGCGATCTCGGCGAGCAGCACTTTCCCGCCCCATTGTTCCACCAGCGCCCCGCCGACGACCTTGTCCTTGGCATAGTCCGCGCCCTTGACCAAAAGATCGGGGCGGATCGCCTCGATCAGCGTCAACGGCGTGTCCTCGGCGAAAACCACCACCGCGTCGACGGCGGCGAGCGAGGCGAGCACGGCCGAGCGCGCGGCCTCGGGTTGCACCGGGCGGCCCGCGCCCTTGAGCCGGGTCACCGAGGCGTCGCTGTTGAGCCCGACGATCAGCTTGTCGCAGGCGGCGCGGGCTTGGGCGAGCAGCGAAACGTGCCCGGGGTGGAGCAAATCGAAGCAGCCGTTGGTGAAGCCCACTTTGAATTTCGCCCCGCGCCAGGCGCGGACGCGCGCCAGCGCTTGGCCCAGGGTCAGCACCTTGGCCTCGGCGTCCTTGAGGTCCTGGCGGTGGAGCGCGTGGGCCAGCTCGTCGCCGGCAACGACCGCCGCCCCGGCCTTGCCGACGACGATGCCGGCGGCGACGTTGGCGATCAGGACGGCGTCGGCGAGCGCCGCCCCGGTTGCGAGCAGCACGGCCAAGACCGCGACTGCGGTGTCGCCGGCGCCCGAGACGTCGAAGACCTCGCGCGCCTCGGCGCGAAAATGTTTGTGCTTTCCGTCCGCGCGCACCAGGATCATGCCGTCGGGGCCGAGGGTGGCGAGCACGGCGCCGAGCCCCTGCCGCGCGATCAGCGTTCGCGCCGCCGCGACGACGGTGTCGTTTCCGGCGATTTCCGCGCCCGAGGCCAGGGCGAGCTCGCGCCTGTTGGGCTTCACCACGTCGGCGCCGGCATAGGGCGACCAGTCGCGGCCCTTGGGATCGACGATCACCGTGCGTTTCATTTGCTTGGCCGCCGCGATCAGCTCGGCGGCGACGCCGTCCGCGAGCGCGCCCTTGCCGTAGTCGGAAAGCACCAACACCGCGCAGTCGGCGAGCGCGGTCTTGACCCCCGCGATCAGGCGCTTCCGCGCGTCCGCGCTCAAAGGCCCGACGGTTTCCCGGTCGGTCCGGAGCATTTGTTGATTGCCGCCGACGTAGCGGGTCTTGATCGCGGTTTTCCTGGTCGGGTCGGCCACCAGCGTTGCGGTCATCCGCGCTTCGGCCGCGATTAAATCGTCGAGCCTGCGCGCGGCGTCGTCGGCCCCGACCGCGGCCGTAAGGCGGACGGCCGCGCCCAGCGCGGCGACATTGCGGGCGACGTTGCCCGCACCCCCCGGCATGGCGGTTTCGCGTTCGACCCTGAGCACCGGGATCGGCGCCTCGGGCGAAATCCGCTCCACGGTCCCGGCGACGTAGATATCCAACATCACGTCGCCCGCGACCGCGACCCGGGCCGAAGACATCGCTTGAACCAAGGGCAACAAACGCGCGCGGTCGGTCACGATACAAGCCCCATTTCGATCTCGATCGCGCCGCACAGCATCTGGCCGAGCGTAATGTGCATTTCCTGGATGCGGGCGGTGGTGCGCGAAGGCACGATCAGGAGCGGATCGGCGAGCCCCGGAAGCCGCCCGCCGTCGCCGCCCGACAGCGCCGCCGCGACCGCGCCGATTTTCTTCGCCATTTGCAGCGCGCGAATCACGTTTTCGCTTTTCCCCGAGGTGGTAATGCCGAGCGCCACGTCGCCCGGGCGCGCGAGCGCTTCCACTTGCCGCTCGAAGATTTGCTCGAAGCCGAAATCGTTGCCGATGGCGGTGAGCGCCGAGGAATCCGTGGTGAGCGCGAGCGCCGCGATCGAAACGCGGTTCTTCTTGTAGCGCACGGTCAATTCGGCGGCGAGGTGCTGCGCGTCGGCGGCGCTGCCGCCGTTGCCGAAGAGAAGGATTTTTCCTCCGGCGCGAAGCGAAGCCACGCACACCCCAACGAGCCGGCGGAAGGGCTCGCCGAGCGCCGCCGCGCTCGCCCGTTGCACTTCGGCGTGCTCCGCCATTTCGGCGGCGAAGAAGGCGTCGAGGTCCATTACAAGATCACCCGCTGGCCGGTGCGCAAGGACTCCATGACCGCGAGGATGGCGGCCGAGGTTTCGATCGATTCCTGCTCGTCCACCGGCGCCGGCCCTCCCGCGCGCACCCCTGCCACGAAGGCGGCCAGTTCTTCGGGGATGCCCTTGCCCGGCCCGGCGTTGCCGTGGGTCTCGGTCCGGCCGCGCTCGGAAACCGTGAGCGCGCGGAAATCGTCGAGCACCAGGGTCGCGCCGCCGGCGAAGGCTTCGATCCGCTCCTTGCCGGTCTTGGCGTCGCCGGTCGCGGCATAGGCGATGGTGGCGAGGCTGCCGCCGGCGAAACGAAGACTTATGACCGCGTCTTCGCTCAAAGCTCCCGGCCGCGCGGGCGGCGCGGCCTCGGCGAAGACGCTGGTGATCCGCTCGCCGACGAGAAAACGGGCGAGATCGACGAAATGGCACGCCTCGCCGACGATGCGCCCGCCGCCTTCGTCGCCTTGCGCCGCCCACGCGCCCGGATCCAGCGCACCGGCGTTGACGCGGATAGTGACGAGCTTGGCCCCCGGCCGTTTCGCAAGCGCCTCTTTTAATGCCCGCGCCAGCGGCGCAAACCTCCGGTTGAAGCCGACCTGGAGAAAAGCGGCGGATCCGGGCGCCACGCCGGCGCGCGCGGCGATGACCTCGTTCAGTTGATCGAAGCTGAGCGCGAGCGGTTTTTCGACCAGCACCGCCTTGCCGGCATTGAGCGCCAGCGCGGCGAAGCGCGCGTGACTGTCGTGGCGGGTGGCGACGATGACCGCGTTGATGGCGGGATTGTCAAGCACCGCGGATTCGTCGGCGGCGGCGGCGCGGAAGCCGTGGGTCTCGCGCCCCTGTTCGGCGGACGCGCCCCGGCGGGCGACGATGGTGTCGAGCACGACGCCGGGAATCCGGGCGAGTTCCGGCACCAGGACCGAGCGCGCGAACGCGCCCGCGCCGATCAGGCCGACGACGCAGGACCCCGGTCGAACTTTCGCTTGCGCCTGGGGAAACACCGGCTTCGCAATCGCCGGCGCGTCCGGGTAGGCGAGCACGACGCCGAGGTTCGGCGGGTTTGCGCGCGCGGAGCGCACGACATCGTAGGCGCGCTCGGCCTCGGAGATCGGAAAACGATGCGTGATGAGCGAGGCGACGTCGAGGCTCCCGCTCGCCAAGAGGCGCAGGACTTCCGCCATGTTGGCGGTTTCGGTCCAGCGCACCCAGCCCTCGGGATATTTGACGTCGCGATTCTCGTAGTCGGAATCGTAGCGCCCCGGGCCGTAGGCGCGGGAAGCGACGATGGACAATTCCTTTTTCATGAACTCGGCGTAAGGGAACGCGGTCCCGGTCATGCCCACCAGGACGACCCGAGCGCGGTCGCGGGCGATGCGCCCGGCGGTGCGGAAGGGCGCGTCGGTCTCGCTCGCCGCCGCGATCAGGACCGAATCGCAGCCGAGCCCTTGCGTGAGCGCGCCGATCCGGGCGTCGAGATTTTCCGAGGCGGGATCGAGGGCGGCTTCGGCGCCGAGCCGGGCTGCGAGTTCGAGCCGGATGGAATCGGGATCGAGGGCGACGACGCGCCCGCCCGCGAGCCTCGCGAGTTGCGCCGCGAGTTGGCCGATCAGGCCGACGCCGATCACCGCGACCACGTCGCCCAAGCCGACCCGCGCATTGCGGACCGCGTGCAGCGCGATCGCGCCGACGGTCGCGAACGCGGCGTGTTCGTCGGAAACGCCCTCCGGGACCGGAACGGAGAGGTTGGCGGGCACGACGTTGACTTCGGCGTGGTTGGCGTGGCCCGCGCCGCCGATGGCGACGCGCCCGCCGGCGGCGAAGCGGCCTTCGAGCCCTTCGCCGACCGCGACGATCTCGCCCGAGGCGGAATAGCCGAGCGCCAGGGGCTCGTCGAGGCGGGCCGTCGCCGCGCGCCACGCGGCGACGATGCCGTCGCGTCGTGCCTTGGCGATCACCTTCAGGACCAGATCGGGGCGCGCCGCGGCCTTGCCGGCGAGGCTTTTTTGCGCGAACCCGACCACCATCCGCTCGGTCCCGGCCGAGATCAGCGAGGCGCGGGTGCGCACCAGGACGTGTCCGGCGCGGACTTTGGGCTCGGGCACCTCGCGCACGGCGAGGCGCCCGGTGCGGGCGCTCTGGATGACTTGACGCATGGGGTTTGTTTTACCCTCCCGGGGGGAAATTGACAAAAAATCTCGTCGTTCCTTGGGGTTTTAAGGCGACGTTCGGGCGGGTATGGTTAATCCCGATGTGCGGGATAGCCTCCATTTTCGCCTATGGCCCTGCGGCGCCGCCAGTCGCGGAAGCGGAGCTGCTCGCGGCGAGCGCGGCCATGAGCGCGCGCGGCCCCGACGGCGCCGGGCTGTGGCTGGCGCCGGAGGCCCGCGTCGGGCTGGCGCACCGCCGGCTCGCGATCATCGACCTCACCGACCGCGCCCGCCAGCCGATGGCGCGCGACGGCGGAAACCTGCGGATCACCTTCAACGGCGAGATCTACAATTTCAAGGAACTGCGGGCCGAACTCGCGGCCAAGGGCGAGCGCTTCGAGACCGAGTCCGACACCGAGGTCATGCTCGCCCTTTACGCGCGCGAAGGCGCCGATTTCGTCAAGCGCCTCGGCGGCATGTTCGCGTTCGCGCTCTGGGACGAAAGCGAGCGCAAGCTCCTGCTCGCGCGCGATCCGTTCGGGATCAAGCCGCTCTATTACGCCGACGACGGCGCCACCATCCGCGTCGCCTCGACGGTCACGGCGCTGCTCAAGGGCGGGACCCGGGATACGTCGCCCGATCCGGCCGGGCACGCGGGATTCTTTCTCTTGGGTTCCGTGCCTGAGCCGCACACGCTATATAGGAGCATCCGCGCGCTTCCCGCCGGCCACACGCTGGTGGCGACGGCCAAGGGCGTCGAAGCGCCGCGGCCGTTCTTTGCGATCGCGGAAACCTTGCGCGCCGCCACGCGCCCCGATAGGGGCGCATCGTTTAATGCGCGCGGGGTTAAGCCCGCGCCCGGACAGGGCGAAGTTCCGCTGAGTCAGGCGTTGCGCTCGACCGTCGCCCGGCACATGGTCGCCGACGTTCCGGTCGGGGTGTTTCTTTCCGCCGGACTCGATTCGAGCACGCTCGCCGCCCTCGCGGCCGAAACGCATGGCGCGGGCCTGGAGGCGGTGACGCTGGGCATCCGGAGTTTCCAGGGCACGCCTGAGGACGAGGTTCCGCTGGCCGCCGAGGTTGCCCGTGTCGTCGGCGCGCGCCACCGGGTCGTCTGGATCGAGCCCGAGGATTTCGCGGCCGCGCGCGCGGACCTGCTCGTCGCCATGGATCAGCCGAGCGTCGATGGGGTCAACGTCTATTTCGTCGCCCGCGCCGCCCGGGCCGCGGGCCTGAAAGTGGCACTCTCGGGGCTCGGCGGCGACGAGCTGTTCGGCGGCTACGATACGTTTTCAAAGGTACCCCGCCTCGTGGATACGCTCGGGCGTGTGCCGGGCGGGCGCGCAATCGGGCGCGCTTTCCGCGTCGTGACCGCGCCGCTCCTGAAACGCTTCGTTAATCCGAGGTGGGCGGGGTTGTTCGAGTACGGCACCCGCGTATCCGACGCCTGGCTGCTGCGCCGTGGGCTTTACATGCCCTGGGAGCTGCCCGAGGTGATGAACCCGGACCTGGCGCGGGAAGGACTGGCGGCGCTGCGTCTGCCCGATCGCCTCGCCGCCGACGTCGCGGACATCCATGAGCCCTGGCGCCAGGTCCAGGCCCTCGAAATGGGCTGGTACATGAGAAACCAACTGCTCCGCGACGCCGACTGGGCGGGCATGGCGCATGGTCTCGAAATCCGGGTGCCGCTGGTGGACGCGGATTTGTTCCGGCGCCTGGCGCCGTGGCTCGGTCGCGCGGGTGGCCCCGGCAAAAATGACATGGCGCGGGTTCCCGGAAATCTGCCGGCGGCGCTGCTGGCCAGGCCCAAGACCGGGTTCGCGGTTCCGATGCGCGAATGGCTGGCCCCCGGCGGCGTCATGCCGCCAGGCATGCATTCGCATGACGGCCGCCAAAATAATAAAGTACCGGGCGAAAACTCGATGCGCGGCTGGGCCGGGCTCGTCTACCGGGCGAGCCTGTCGCGGAAATAAGCGATCGTCCGCTTGAGCCCGTCTTCGAGCGGCACGCGTGGCTTCCAGCGCAAGGCCTTTTTGGCCAACGCGATGTTCGGGCAGCGCTGCATCGGATCGTCGGCCGGCAGCGGCCGGCGCACGATGCGCGAGGAACTCCGGGTCAGCTCGATCACCGTTTCGGCGAGCTGGCGGATGGTGAGTTCGGTCGGATTGCCGAGGTTGACCGGCCCGGTGATGGTATCGGGCGCGTCCATCAGCCGGATCAGGCCGTCGATCAGGTCGTCGACGTAGCAGAACGAGCGGGTCTGGCGGCCGTCGCCGAACAGCGTGATCGGTTTCTTTTGGAGCGCCTGGACGATGAAATTGGAAACCACCCGGCCGTCGTTGGGGTGCATGCGCGGGCCGTAGGTGTTGAAAATCCGCGCCACCCGAATGCGCAACTTCCCCTGGCGGTGATAATCGAAGAACAGGGTCTCGGCGCAGCGCTTGCCTTCGTCGTAGCAGGCGCGCGATCCGATCGGGTTGACGTTGCCGCGGTAACTCTCGGTCTGGGGATGCACCTCGGGATCGCCGTAAATCTCGCTGGTCGAGGCCTGCAGGATCTTGGCCTTCACCCGCTTGGCCAAGCCCAGCATGTTGATCGCGCCGTGGACCGAGGTCTTGGTGGTCTGGATCGGATCGTACTGGTAATGCACCGGCGAGGCCGGACAGGCGAGGTTGTAGATTTCGTCGACCTCGACGTAGAGCGGGAAGGTCACGTCGTGGCGCAACAGATCGAAGCGCGGGTTGGCGAGCAAATGCGCGATGTTGTCCTTGGCGCCGGTGTAGAAATTATCGACGCACAGCACGTCGTCGCCGCGCTTGAGCAACCGCTCGCACAGGTGCGAGCCCAAGAATCCGGCGCCGCCCGTGACCAGAACCCGTCGTCGCAAGTGCATGATGTCCCCCGTTGCCCGGCGGCGAAGGCCGCCCGATCGCAGAATCGGGCGCTAGGCACGCCGCCGGTTCTATTGGTTTGGGCGCCTGCGCGCCCGGACCCTAGCATTGGCGCCAACCCCGGCCAAGGGGCGCGCGGATTCTAGGTTTGCAGGAACGAAACCGTATCCCCGGCGATCACCGCGGCCGTGAGCGTGCCTGAGCGCCACGCCCCGGTATCGACGCCGATCCGGTTGGCGCGGATCGTCGGCTCGGGGACAGGCGTGTGGCCGTGGATCACCAGGGCGCCGAAGTCGGCATCCGATTCGAGAAACGTGTCCCGAATCCAGAGCATGTCCCCGCGCGCCTGATTGGGGATCGGCACGCCGGGCCGGAGCCCGGCGTGGACGAACAGAATGTCGCCCTCGCGGTGGGTGAGTTGGAGCGCGCGGAAAAACGCGAGGTGCGCGGGCGGGATTGCGCGGGCGAGGTCGGCGCGCAAGTCGGTGGGCGAACGCCGGGAATCGCTCGCCACGCCGTAGCTTTCCAGCGCCGCCGCGCCGCCGTTCCCCAGCCAGGTCTCGGCCACGGCGTCATCGCCGTCCATGAAATCGAGCAGGAACGAGTCGTGATTGCCGAGCAAAAACCGCCGCTCGAATCCGTCCGGCCCCGCGCCCTCGAGCCGGGCGACGACTCCGGCCGAATCGGCCCCCCGGTCGATGTAGTCGCCGAGATAGACGATCAGGCGTCGTTTGGCCCCATATTGGACCGAATCCCGAACGATGGCCGCGTGCAGGCGGTCGAGGAGGTCGGAGCGCCCGTGGATGTCGCCGACGGCGTAAAGAACCGTGTCCGCGGGCGGGCGATAGCGGTCGGCCAGGGGGTGGCTTATGGGGCGGCTCACGCTTGCGGCCTGGAAAGCAAAGGAAATACAGCCAAGCTCACCGGAATTATCCTTCTTCCGATGGGACTTATCCTTATATTTATGTTGTGTTATTAGGCTCGGGGCAAGCCCAACAACCGGGATCCGGACAGCAGCTTCATGGCGGAAAGAGACCTGACCAAGGCCGCCGCCCGCCCCCAAGGGCAAGGGCAAATAGTTCGAGCATGTTCCGGCAGCCCCCTCACCCGGCTCGCTTCGCTCGCCACCCTCTCCCGCGGGGGGAGAGGGTAAAAATCCTCTCTCCCCTTGAGGGAGAGGGTGGCCGCGCCGGCGGCCGGGTAAGGGGTGATCTGGGTGAGGGGGAATGATTCCAGTAAGCGTGAAAACGCCCGCGCGGCTTTTCCTGTTCCCGTAAATCCTTTCGTGGCCATTCCCTAGCATGCACCCGCGTTCCGCCATCGTCGTCGAGAATCTCGTCAAACGCTTCGACTCTGTCGTGCGCCCACCGGCGAAGCCGGCATCGTTTGTTGGCGCGCCTTCCGGCGCGGCGCACGCAAGCCCGCCGCCGGTCGCCGCCGTCGATGGCGTCTCGTTTGCCATCCGCGAGGGCTCGACGGCCGCGCTCTTGGGCGGCAACGGCGCCGGCAAATCGACGACGCTTGCCATGCTGCTCGGCGTGCTCAAGCCGACGGCGGGCACGGTGCGCGTGCTCGGCGCCGACATGATCGACGATCGCTATCGCGCGCTGCCGCTGATGAACTTCTCGTCGCCCTACGTCGACATGCCGAAAACCCTGACCGCGCGCGAGAACCTGATCGTCTACGGCCGGCTCTACGGCGTGCCCGATCTCGCCGGGCGCATCCGCGAACTCACGCCCCAGCTCGGCCTCGAAGTTCTGCTCGCGCGCAGGACCGGAACCCTCTCGGCCGGCGAGGTCACCCGGCTTTCGCTCGCCAAGGCGCTGCTCAACCGCCCGCGCGTGCTGCTGCTCGACGAGCCGACCGCGTCGCTCGATCCCGACACCGGCGACTGGGTGCGGGGCTTGCTCGAAGCTTACCGCCGCGAAACCGGGGCGACGCTCCTGATCGCATCCCACAACATGGCCGAGGTCGAGCGGCTTTGCAACCGGGTCCTGATGATGAAGGCGGGAAAAATCGTCGACGACGGCGCGCCCGCCGAACTGATCCGCCGCTACGGCCGGCAAACCTTGGAAGAAGTTTTCCTCGTCATCGCCCGGGAAGGGACCCGGCCCGCCCTCCCGGCCGGAGGCGCGCCATGACCGGGCCTTTATTTAAGGACGACTTCGCGCTCCCCCCGGCGTCGCGGTTTTCCTGGCGCCGGGTCGGGGCGATGGGGCTCCGCCACGCCTTCGTCTTCCGCCGCTCCTGGCCCCGGATCGTCGACTTGCTCTACTGGCCGGTGATGAACCTCCTGGTGTGGGGCTTCATCACCAATTTTTTCGTTTCCCATTCGTCCTGGATCCTGCAGGCGACGGGGGTTCTCATCACCGCCGTGCTGCTGTGGGACGTGCTGTTCCGCACCAATCTCGGGGTCGGGCTGTCGTTCATGGAAGAGATGTGGGCGCGCAATCTCGGCCAGCTTTTCGTCAGCCCGCTCCGGCCCACCGAGATGATGGCCGCGATCGTCCTGATCGGGTCCTTGCGCGCGCTTCTGGCGGTGTTTCCGGCGATGGTGCTGGCGCTGCCGTTTTTCGGCTTCTGGGTGTTTTCCATCGGCCTGCCGCTCTACGCGTTCTTTTTCAACCTGATGATCATGGGCTGCTGGGTCGGCCTGTTCGTCTCCGCCGTCGTGCTGCGCCACGGCCTCGGCGCGGAAAACATCTGCTGGGCGGTGCTGTTCCTGATCGCGCCGATCGCCTGCATCTATTATCCGGTCGCGACGTTGCCCGACTGGATGCAGGCGGTCGCCTGGACGCTGCCGACCGGATACGTGTTCGAAGGGATGCGCACGGTATTGCTCGGGAACGGCTTCCGCGCCGATCTCTTTTTCGGCGCGGTCGCGCTCAATCTCGTTTACGGCGCGCTCGCCGCCGCGTTCTTTCTCAAGATGTTCGACGTCGCCCGAACCCGCGGCCTTTTGCTCAAGCAAGGCGAGTGATCAACCCCCGCCCAAGGAAACGTCCACCATCAGGGTGTTGCCGAGCGTGTGCAAGGCGTCGCTGAGCTCGCGCTCGCTCAAGGAAGCGGGAACGCGCACCCGGGCCTTGGCGTAGAACAGGAATCCCCCGCCCATCGGCGCCGGCCGGATGTCGGTTTCCATCTCCTCGACGCTGGCGCCGCGCTCAGCCAGACAGTGGGATATGTCGCGCACGATCCCGGGATGGTCCGGGCCGACGAGATCGAGCACGAGCAGGTGGTCCGGCGGCGCCACGCCTCCGGCCGCTTCCTCGACGGTGAGGTGGAACCCTTCGGCTTCGAGGGCGAGAAGGGCGGCGCGGAGCTGGGCGACCCGCCCCTTGGGCGCCTCGACCCGGGCGACGCCGACGAATTTTTCGGCCAGGCGCACCATCCGGCTTTCGAGCCAGTTGCCGCCCTGATCGGCGACTGCTTGCGCCAGCCGAAAGGCTGCCTCTCGAACAAGACCGCGCTCGCCATGGTCTTCAAGCTGGCCGACGCCGCGCAGAAAAACTGGCGTCGTCTCGACGGCCACAACCAGTTTCCAAAGCTGATCCAGGGTGTAAAGTTTACTGACGGCATCGAAGTCGTCAGGCAAGATGCTCAAGCCGCCGCCTGATCCTTCAGGCCGTCACCAAGATTCGGCGATAGCTGAGCTGGGTGAGGGGGGGAATGATTCCAGTCAGCGAGAAAATACTTTAGGATGACTAACCATGTTGATGAAATCTCCCCCGCACCCCGGCCGGATCGTCCGGCAGGAATGCCTCGAACCGCTCGGGCTAACCGTGACCGCGGCGGCCAA
>SHWG01000020.1 GCA_009693905.1 Rhodospirillales bacterium
CAGGGCGCACCCTGATGCCGGGTTGGAAATCTCCACGTTTCGCGATTTTGGGCGGGATGGCGCTGTTGGTCGGCGCCTGCTCCAGCTACGACGCGCGATTCAGGCTGATCACGACGCCCGATAACAAGATAGAGCTGAACGCGGACACGATCGACGCGGTTCTCGGGCAACTTTCCGCCGACAGCGACCGCCCCATCGTCTTGTTCGTGCACGGCCGCGGCAACGAGCCGGAAAAATCCATCGCCCGGAACGCCTTGGCCTCGATCGAGGCGCGCCACGGCGTCCACGCGATCATGTTCAACTGGGATTCCTTCTGCCTGACCTGCCGCCCGGTGGACCGCGCGGCGGACGCGGCTCCGGATTTGGTGTTCATGCTCAAGGCCGTCGCGGAATCGCGGCGAAACGGCAACGCCGGTTCCAACAAGCTGATCCTGCTCACCCACAGCATGGGCAGCATCGTGCTGCAACACGCGGTCGCGGACAGCCGGTTCGACGAGCTTCCCGACGGCATGTTCGACGCCATCGTGCTCGCGTCGTCGGATTCGGACGCGGACGGGCATGCCGAGTGGATGGAACGCCTGAGCCGGCTCGCCCCGGCCACCTACGTGACGGTCAATCCGCGCGATTGGATCCTGGGGCTGTCCGGCCGGGATCGGCGTCTGGGCAACCGGGTACCGAACGGCGAGCGCGCGGGCCCGCCGGTCCATTATATCGTGGCGGCGTCCGAGGACTTGACGCTCCATCGCCTGTTCAACAACGGGAATCTGGCGGGGTGCGGCAATTTGAGCCGCATTATCGACGCGGCGATCAAGGGGGATGCGATAACCTTGGAAAATCGGACTTACGTCGAAAAATCGGACGAAAACGTATTTCACGTAAAATGCGCGGCTTGAGGACTTAGGGAGGCTACCACCCCCGGCAGCGGTCCCAGGCCGCCACCACCTCGGTGCCGCCGTCGAGAACGTGATAGACGTCGTGCCCGGCCGCCGTGATGCAGGCGTGGTTGGGCCATATGCGCACCCGGCCCCCGATCGGGAAGGCGTCGAACGGCAACGGGGATTTGGCGCTCACCCGGCCGTGTTCCTGGCTCACCCCGACCACGGTGACGCCGGGCATGACCCGGCCTTCGAGATCGCCGACCTGGCCGAAGCCGCAATCGCCGTTGGCGAGCTTTTCCGTCGAGCGGTCCTTGGAGAGCGCGAGCGCGCCCGCATCCAGGATCACGGCGTTGTCCTTCTTCCGGTGCCCGATCACGCTCGCCAAAACCGAGACCGCGATGTCGTCCGGGCCGCACGATCCGATCCCGGCTTGGAACAGATCGCCGAGCATGTAGACCCCGGGGCGCATTTCGGTGGCGCCCGCGAGGTTGCGAGCATGCGTCGCCGTGGGGGTCGAGCCGACGCTGACGATCGGGCACGCGAACCCGGCGGCGCGAAGACGCGCCGCGGCCAAGGCGGCGCCCGAGCGCTCGCCCTCGGCGATACCCGCCAGGTGTTCAAGATCGCGGGCGTCGTAGGACTGGCCGGCGTGGGTCATGACGCCGAGCACGCGGGAGCGCCCGGTCGCCTGGATCGCGCGCGCGACCTCGATCAATTCCGGGTCGGCGGGATCGAGGCCGAGCCGGCCGTCGCCGGTGTCCACTTCGATCAGAACCCGGTGGGTCGCGGGATGGTCGGCGATGGCGCGGGCGGCGGGAAGATTATCGGTGACGATCGTGATGTCGGCCCCGCGCGCCGATAGGGGCGCATCATATGATGCGCGCGGGGATTCGCCCGCGCGCGCCGCCAGGCCCGCGATCTCGTCGAGTTTCGCCGGCGCCAAGCCCACCGCGTAGAGGATGTCGCGGATGCCGTGGTCGAGGAAATAAGCGGCCTCGGCCAAGGTCGAGACGGCGATGCCCTCGGCGCCCCGATCGAGCGCCAGCCGCGCCACCGCCGCCGATTTCGCGGTCTTCATGTGCGGGCGCAGACGAACGCCCAGCGTCCGGGCGCGCGCCGCCATGCGCCCGAGGTTGGCGAGAAGCTTGGGGCGGTCGAGCAAGAGCGCGGGCGTCTTGAGGGTGCGGAGGTCCATGGTGTGGGACATTTTAGGGGACCGGCACGGCCGGGCAAGGGGAACGCCGGTTGCGCCGGCGCGCTTGGGCCGGTTTAATCGACGGGATGGATACGAAAACCGGATCGGATATCGAGGTCGTGGAAACCCTTGCGCGCGGGCAGGGGTTCGCCGAAGCGGTGCGCGCCGGTCTCGCGTGCGCGCCGAAAATAATCCCGGCCAAGTATTTCTACGACGCCGAGGGGGCGCGGCTGTTCGCGGCGATTTGCGATCTGCCCGAGTACTATCTCACCCGCGTCGAGCTTGAGATATTGCGGGCCCGCGCCCATGCCGCCGCGGCGCTCGCCGGTCCCGGCTGCCACCTGATCGAGTTCGGCTCGGGCGCCAGCGTCAAGGTCGGGTTGCTGCTCGACGCGCTCGTCCAGCCCCGCTCCTACGTCGCCATCGACATTTCGCGCGAATTTCTTCTTGCTGGCGCGCGCGCGGTGGCCCAGACCCACCCTCGACTCAGAGTGGTGGCGGTGCACGGCGACTACGCCGGGCCCGAGGCACTCGCGTTGCCCGATTTGGGCGCGGGCCGGCGGCTCGGGTTCTTTCCCGGCTCGACCATCGGCAATTTGACGCCCGAGGAAAGCGTCGGATTCCTGAAGCGCGCCCGGGTATTGCTCGAAAACGGCGATCTGATCGTCGGCGTCGACACCAAGAAAGACAAAAAGATTCTCGACGCCGCCTACGACGACGCCCAAGGGGTGACGGCGGACTTCAATCTCAACCTGCTCCGGCGCGCCAACGCCGAGCTCGGCGCGGACTTCGATCTCGCCGCCTTCCGTCACGTCGCCTTTTACAACGCGGCCAGGGGCTGGATCGAAATGCATCTCGAAAGCCTGAAGGCGCAGGCGGTCCGCGTGTCCGGCCGCGCCTTCCCGTTCCGTGCCGGCGAAACCATCCTGACCGAGATTTCCTGCAAGTACGCGGTGGCCGAATTCCAGGACGTCGCGCGGGCCGCCGGATTCGCGCCGCTCGAAGCCTGGACCGACGACCGGGCGCGATTTTCCGTCCACTATTTGCGCGGAACGGGCTAACCCCCCGCTTGCCGGAAGGGGGCTCGCACCTATAGTGTCCGTTCCCCGAGCCCCACTTTCGAGACGTTGGCCATGGCGAAGAACGCGAAAAAGAACGTGAAAAAGGTCGTTCTCGCCTATTCTGGCGGGCTCGACACTTCGGTCGCCTTGCGCTGGTTGCAGGACACCTACGGCTGCGAGGTCGTCACCTTCACCGCCGATATCGGCCAGGGCGACGAGCTGGAACCGGCGCGCAAGAAAGCCGAGATGCTCGGCATCAAGCGGATCTACGTCGAGAATTTGCGCGAGGAGTTCGTGCGCGACTTCGTTTTTCCCATGTTCCGCGCCAACGCGCTCTATGAAGGGGTCTATCTTCTCGGCACCTCGATCGCCCGGCCGCTGATCGCCAAGCGCCAGATCGAGATCGCGCGTGAGGTCGGCGCCGACGCGGTCGCCCATGGCGCTACCGGCAAGGGCAACGACCAGGTGCGTTTCGAATTGACCTATTACGCGCTCGAACCCGGCATCAAGGTGATCGCGCCGTGGCGGGAGTGGGATTTGAACTCGCGCACCCAGTTGATCGAATACGCGGAAAAGCACCAGATCCCGATTCCGAAAGGAAAGCGGGGCGAGCCGCCCTATTCCATGGACGCCAACCTCTTGCACGTCTCCTACGAGGGCCGGGCGCTCGAAGACCCCTGGCGCGCGCCCGACGAATCGATGTTCCTGCGCACGGTTGCCGTGGAGCGTGCCCCCGACAAGGCGCGGGAAATCACCGTCGATTTCGAGCGCGGCGATCCGGTCGCGGTCGATGGCAAGCGCATGCGCCCGGCCGCGCTGCTCGCGCACCTGAACAAGATCGCGGGCGCGCACGGGGTCGGGCGCACCGATCTGGTCGAGAACCGCTTCGTCGGCATGAAGTCCCGCGGCGTCTACGAGACCCCGGGCGGAACGGTCCTCTCCGTCGCCCACCGGGCGGTGGAGAGTCTGACGCTGGATCGCGGCGCGGCGCACCTGAAGGACGAAATGATGCCGCGCTACGCCGAGCTGGTCTATAACGGTTTCTGGTTCTCGCCCGAGCGCGAAATGCTCCAGGCCCTGATCGACAAATCCCAGGCGCGCGTCATGGGAACCGTCCGGCTCAAGCTCTACAAGGGCAACGTCCAGGTTACCGGGCGGCGCTCAAACGCGAGTCTCTACAACCAGGAGCTCGTCACCTTCGAGGCCGACCAGGTCTATGACCAGCGCGACGCCGAGGGATTTATCAAACTCAACGCGCTCCGCCTGCGTCTCCGCGCGCAGGCCGACCGCAAGCGCCGATAGTCAATCGGACGATCCCGGCGTTCCGCCGCCTTCCGCCGATTGTTCTTCGGCGGCAAACGGTAGGCCCGTGAAAGGATGAATCCCCGAGGATAGCTGTCCGTCGACAATCACCATGGAAAGCAGCCAGCAGAAGTAGGCGGCCGGGCGGAAGTTTATTTCCAGTCCTTCGACATGAATCTGGCCGAATCGGGTGCGCGTCGTTACGGTCGCTGGATATTCGGTTTTAATTCCTCACCTGTTCGGGGAAATTCTGCGGCTGATAGCTCAACTCCGGGCGCCACCAGCTCCAGCTTGAGGCGGAGCCTGATGTTGATGCCGCAGGCGGACAACGGGAGAGGTGCGCCTTCATGACGGAAAACAGAGCCATCGGCAGGCTTCGCCGCCCATGTTCATGTGGATTGGCAGAAAATCCAGGCAAATACCGTCCTGCGCCGCGACCGAGATTGCCAGGAGCAACCCGGACGGCTAATGTTTTGCCAGAAACTTGGGTTCATCTGGGGAATCCCGGTTAAATTAAAAATCAGGAGGTGTTACATGAAACCGTCATCCGACTCTGGCATGGTCAAAACGAAGGTTCTCAAGCCTTTTTTTGTGCTTCTCCTCGCCACGTTTGTCATGGCGATCACGGCACCGCCATCGGTGCGCGCCGCGTCTCTCGCCGAGATCAAGAAGCGCGGTTACATGATTGTCGCAACCGAGGACGACTATGCGCCTTTCGAGTTTATCGAGGCCGGCAAGCCGAAGGGCTTCCATCACGATGTGGTCGCCGAGCTAAAGAAATATGCCCCGTTTGAGATCCGCCAGGAGATTCTTCCCTGGACCGGACTTCTGGCGGCGGTTTCGACCGGCAAGTACGATACCGCGATCACGGGCTCGATCGTCAGCCAGGAGCGCTTGGTGGTCTTCAATTTTGTCGCGCCGATCGCCGAGGCGACCCACTATTACATCAAGCGGGCGAACGACGATCGCATCAAGAGCGTGGCCAACCTGTCCGGGCTTGCCGTTGGCGTCCAAGCCGGAAGCGTTCTGCTGTCTCGACTGCCGGAGTTGGGAGCCATGCTGGCGAAGACCGGGGGAAAGCTCGGCAAGGTGACGGAATACGCGTCCTATCCCGAAATTTACGAGGATCTGGCCAATCGCCGGCTCGATTACGCCGTCAATTCGATCATCAGCGCGGTCGCTCTGGTGAAGCAACGGGGCGATAAATTCGCCATGGGCCAGCCTGTCTCCGGCTCGGGCTTTCACGCTTGGCCTGTGCCGAAAGGAAACGACGATCTGCTCAATTACCTGACAGAGTTCGTCGCCCATCTACGCACGAGCGGAAAGCTTGTCGAGCTTCAGCAAAAGTGGTTTGGAACGACCTTTCCCAAGCTGCCGACAACGACGATCCTAAGCTTCGAGCAATACAAGAAGCTCGCGGGACTCGAATAAAACGGCGCTGACCGAGCGCGTGCGGTTATAGGGCGACGGCGTGGACCAGGCGGCCTTCTCTGCCCTGCTGGCCGGCGCATGGACGACGGCCTGGATTTCGGCCATCGCCATCGCCGTTGGCGTTCCTCTGGGTCTCGCCCTCGCGCTCTTGCGCGAGGCCCGCGTTCCCGTGGTCGGCCACCTGATCGTTCTCTACGTCAGCTTGGGTCGCGCGACGCCCCTCGTAACGTTGGTGCTGTTCATCTTTTTGGCGGCGCCGTTATTCGGATTCCCGCTCGATCGCTATACGGCGGCCGTGATCACGTTGATCCTCAACACCGCGGCTTTCAATGCCGAGGTGTGGCGGGCCGCGATTCGCGGTTTTCCGCGTGAGCAGGTGGAAGCCGCCAGGGCGGCCGGCATGACGCGGCCGCTCTACTTCCGCCGCATCATGTTGCCGCAGATATGGATCACGAGCCTGCCCGGCCTCGTCAATGAGATGACGTTTCTTATCAAGGCGAGCCCGGCCATCGCCGTGATCGGTATCGTCGACCTCACGCGAGTCACCAACCGGATCGCCGCCGTTACCTACGAGCCGCTGCCGCCGATCATCGCGGCCGCCGTTATTTACATGGTGCTGATCAGCGCTTTTGTCCGCCTGCAACGTCGCCTTGACGAG
Organism: Rhodospirillales bacterium; assembly: GCA_009693905.1. Lineage (GTDB taxonomy): Bacteria > Pseudomonadota > Alphaproteobacteria > Rhodospirillales > 2-12-FULL-67-15 > 2-12-FULL-67-15. The sequence goes on from SHWG01000020.1 coordinate 6,526, forward strand.
CGGGCACACAGACTGACGATGTGACGGGTTGACGATGAGCAGGTGGGATATTCTCTGGGATCATCGCGCGACGATCATTCGCGGTTTCGAAAATACGCTTATTCTGTTCAGCGTTTCGTCGGTCGCGGCGTTCCTGCTGAGCTCCGCGATCGTGCTGGTGATCCAGACCCACAGAGGCGCCCTGAGCGGCTTTTTCCGGACCATCGTCGACGGCATGCGGATGTTGCCGTTCCTGATGTACGCCTATATCCTCTACTACGGGTTGCCGAGCCTCGGCATCCGGCTTGACGCCTGGACGGCGGGCTTCATCGCTCTCATCACCTATCATGCGGCGTATTTTGCCGAGATCCTGCGCGGCACCTGGGCGACTTTACCCAAGGGGCAAACCGAAGCGGCGCGCGCCGTCGGCTTCGGGAACCTCGCCATGTATCGCCGTGTCATCTTGCCTCAGCTCATGCTGCGCACGGCACCGGTCCTCGGTAATCAGCTCATCGTCTGCTTGAAGGACACGGCCTTCCTGATGATCATTACGGTCCGCGAACTGACCGCCGCGGCCAGCGCCGTGCAGTCGACCTATTTCATTCCGTTCGAGGCTTTCGTGGTCGCAATCGCATTGTATTGGCTCACGAGCATGGCGATTGAGGTGCTCGTGGCGCGCATCGGCCTCGTGGCGGAAAGAAGGGGTCTTGGATACGGCCATGTCGACTCTCGTCGTTGAAGTACGGAATGTCTCGAAGACGTTTGCAGGGGTCGAGGTCTTGCGCGACGTCAGCCTGAGCGTCGCGCGTGGTCAGACCGTGAGCATTCTCGGGCCATCGGGTTCGGGCAAGTCCACCCTTCTTCGCTGCATCAATTGGCTTGAGGAGCCCGACCGTGGGGAAATCTCCATCGCCGGGCAGCGCATCGGCATTCGTCCCGACGGCAAGACGCTCATGTCCGACCGGGAACTCGCCGCTATGCGCGCGCGCATCGGCATGGTCTTTCAGAGCTTCAACCTCTGGCCTCATCTGAGCGTGTTGCAGAACGTCACGGAGGCCCCCATCCACGTGCTCGGTGTTCCGCGCGATGAGGCGATCGAGCGCGCCGAGAGGCTGCTCGACAAGGTCGGCATCGCCGAGAAGCGGGACGCCTATCCTTACGTCCTTTCCGGTGGCCAGAAGCAGCGCGTGGCCATCGCGCGGGCGCTCGCCATGAACCCCGAGGTCATTCTCTTCGACGAGCCGACCAGCGCGCTCGACCCTGAACTCGTCGGCGAAGTGCTCACGGTCATGCGCGCGCTCGCGGACGAGGGCATGACCATGGTGGTGGTCACTCACGAGATGGCGTTTGCACGCGAGGCCGCCGATGAGATCGTCTTCCTCGATCAGGGTCGCGTGGTCGAGCGGGCCGACCCCGAGACCTTCTTCAACAAACCTTCGACCGATCGGGTGCGTCAGTTCTTGCAGCGATACAGTTGACCGTCGCGCGGGGGACCTATGCGGGACCCGGAAGAACGACCGTTCCGACGGCGGATCGAGCCTACCGGACCCGTCGGCTGCTCGGACAGCCCCTAGGGTTGTGTTCATCGGCGGCATTCGAGTCTAAAATCAACCGCGCCACGCCGACACCGCGACGTCGAGCAAGAGGAGAAAACGACCATGGCTAAAAATCCCGACTTCGAGACTGTCGATGGAATCATTTTGCGCGATGAGATCGTGCCCCCGGGCCGGCCGTGGGGTGCGATCGTCAAGAAAGGCGACATCCTTCGTCTCGTCGACTTGGAGGGCCAGCAGGCCGTCGATTTTCTGTGCTACAACGCCGAAAATCCGGCCGAGCGCTACAACGCCGCCGACACCATGAAGATTCAGGGTAACATCTTTCTCAGCAAGGGCACCGTGCTCTATTCGGGCATGGGCAACAAATTGTTCACCCTTATCGCAGACACCTGCGGGCGGCACGACACGATTGGCGGCTGTTGCAGCGCCGAGAGCAACTTCGTCCGCTATGGCGTGAAGGACACGCCGAACTGCCGCGACAACTTTCTCGAGATTCTCGCCGAATTCGGCCTCGGCAAAAAGGACATCGTCGCTAACATCAATTTCTTCATGTATGTCCCGGTGAGACCGGACGGCGCCATGGGGATCGCCGACGGCGTTTCGGCACCGGGAAGCTACGTCGATCTCAAGGCCGAGATGGACGTGCTCGCGGCGCTCTCGAACTGCCCGCAAATGCACAACCCGGGCGCCGGCTACAACCCGACCCCCATCCGCCTGATGGTGTGGCGCAGCCGAGGACTCGCCTAAAATTCACAACTTCGCCGCGACCGCCTCGATCTCGACGGTCCAGTCGGGATGCGAAAGCCGTTTCACGGTGACCATGGTGATCGCCGGGCCGCCGGCCTTGCTGATGTGCCGCCAGGCATCCCGGTTCAGCCGCACGTCATCTGGGCTGGTGATATACACATTCACGCGTACGAGGTCTTCAGGTCCCATATTGGCGTCGGCGAGCACGGCGAGTACGTTCCGCCATGCGCGCTCGACTTGCGCCTTGGAATCGCCGGCGATGGTACCGTCTGGATTGACGCCGACTTGGCCGGCGATGAATAACCAGCGGGCGTTAGGCGGAATCTCGACGCCCTGGCTGTAGGCGGCGAACGGTTTGACGATTTGATCGGGGTTATGATTCTTCAGCTTTGACATGATCTCTCCGCTTCTCCTGAGACTGAGAAGTCTAACATGTCCTTTAGTTGCCGAACTATAACTAGATTTTGCAGATGGGGGGCTTCTCTTTTTAGTTCTCAACTTATCATCATTCTCCCGATCTTGGCCCTAGGGGCTTGTGTATCGAGTCCCCAGATATCTGCGCTCTCACTACCTGACTTACAGCATGCATCTGCGAGTAACCCTAAGTATTTGGGCGTAGTCGAGCCGATTCCTGCGCCGATCAAGGTCAGACTAGTTCCTTTTTCTCCCTCTCAAGCAACCGCATATTTTGGATTAAGCGCCAACGGGTTAATTGCGGACCGCGGGCCCGAGCAGACCGCGCCGGCGCTGGTTGTAAAAATCGTGCACCCGCTCCGGGTCGCGGCGGAAAGCTTCGGCCGTCGCTACGTCCTCGATCTTCACCCGCGCCCAGATGTCGTCGGGGTCGCGGAATGTGCCGAGCCCCGATTCCTTGGACACGCCCGCGCCGGTCAGAACGACGATCCGTTTTTCTCGGTCCATGGCCGCGGCCTTGCTCTCGGCTCGGGCGGCGATGATAATCCGCGCCGATCCAACCGGAAACCGCCATGATTCGCGTTCTCTTCGTCTGCCTCGGCAACATCTGCCGCTCGCCCACCGCCGAGGGGGTTTTCCGCGCCCGGGTCGCGCGCGCGGGGCTCGCGCACGCGATCGCCGCCGATTCGGCCGGCACCCACGACTACCACATCGGCGATCCGCCCGACCGGCGCGCCCGGGCGGCGGCGGGTCGGCGCGGGGTGGACATTTCGGATTTGCGCGGCCGGCAGGCGACGCGCGAGGATTTTGCCCGTTTCGACTACGTGCTCGCCATGGACCGCGCGAACCTCAACCATCTCGCTCAAATCTGCCCGAAGGGCATGGAATCGCGGCTTCGGCTTTTTCTCGAATTCGCGCCCCGCGCCGGCCTCGACGAGGTGCCGGATCCCTACTACGGCGGCGAGGCGGGCTTCGAGCGCATACTCGACCTCGCCGAGGCCGCCGCCGAAGGGCTGCTCGCCCATATCCGGAGCGTCCATCTCGCCGGAACCCATGACCCCGCTTGAGGCGCGGATTGCCGAGGTCGCGGGCGCGCGGGTTCTCGGGCTTAGGCCGCTCTCGGGCGGATGCGTGGGCGGCGTCTTCCGGGCCGATCTGGCGTCGGGGGTTCGGGTCGTGGTCAAGGCGGGCGAAGCCGGGAGCCGGCTCGACATCGAAGGCGACATGCTGGGCGCGCTCGCCCGCGCCGGCCTGCCGGTGCCGGCGGTGATTTTCGCCGCGGACGCGCTATTGGTGATGGAATATATCGAGACTTCGGGCGGCCTGACCGAGGGCGCCGAGGAGCACGCCGCCGAATTGCTCGCGAAACTGCACGAAAACACCGCGCCCGCCCATGGTCTCGGGCGCGACACGCTGATCGGCGGGTTGACCCAGCCGAACGGATGGAACCGAAGCTGGCTCGCCTTCTTCCGCGACCGGCGGATTTTGTACATGGCGGGCGAGGCGCACCGGGCCGGGCGCTTGCCGGCGCGCATGGTGGGCCGGGTCGAAAAACTCGCCGCCCGGCTTGGCGAGTGGATCGCCGAGCCGCTTCGGCCTTCGCTCGTTCACGGCGACGCCTGGGGCGGCAATATCCTGTGCCGGGACGGCCGCGTCGCCGCGTTCATCGACCCCGCCGTCTATTACGCCGATCCCGAGATTGAACTCGCGTTCGGCACCCTGTTCGGCACCTTCGGGCGCGCGTTCTTTCGCCGCTACGGGGAAATCCGCGCGCTCCGCGACGGCTTTTTCGAGGCGCGGCGCGACCTCTATAATCTCTATCCCTTGCTCGTGCACGCGCGCCTGTTCGGCGGCACTTACGTCGGCGACGTCGAGCGCACGCTCACCCGTTTCGGCTGCTGACACAAAGGAAAATCATAATGGAAACCGCCACTCTTGCCCTCGGGCTCGCCGCCGGCGCGATGACCACCCTTGCGTTCATCCCCCAGGTGGTCCGGGTTTTCCGCTCCCGCTCGGCCCGGGATATTTCCTTGCCCACCTTCGCCGCCCTCGTGCTCGGCACGGCGCTCTGGCTGATCTACGGTATTCTCCAGGGGGACACTCCCCTGATCGCCGCCAACTGCGTCTCCCTCGTCCTGGTCTCCGCCGTGCTGTGGGGCAAGCTGAAGTTCAAGTAGGACGCAGGCTTCAATCGAGTTCGAGGGTCAGGGTCTTGAGATACGCCGTCTCGGGCAGGAGCGGGTGAATGGGATGGTCGGCGCCGGCGCCGGCGGCGCGCACAATTCGCCCGGTGCGCCCGGCCCGGGAAATTCCGCCCGCGACTTCCAGGCCGAAAGCTTCCGCCGTCACGTTGTGGGAACACGACGCGATGAACAGGAATCCCCCCGGCCGGACCAGGGCCGCCGCCATCCGTGCGAGCTTGCGGTAGCCCTTGAGGGCGGCGGGGACGTCTTTTTTCGCCCGCGCGAAGGGCGGCGGGTCGGCGATCACCACATCGAAGCGCTCGCTCCGGCCGGCGAGGTCTTCGAGCGCGGCGAAGGCGTCAAGCTTCAGGAACTCGCAGGCGCCCGCGACCCCGTTCCGCTCCGCCGCTTTTTTGGCGAGCGCGAGCGCCGGGCCCGAGCTGTCGACGGCGATAACCTTGGCCGCCCCGGCCGCCGCCGCTTGAATCGCGAACCCGCCGGCATAGGTGAAAAGATCGAGGATGGCGCCGGCTCCTTTCGCCAGGTGCGCGACGAACGCGCGGTTGTCGCGCTGGTCGAAGAACCAGCCGGTTTTCTGGCCGGCGAGGGGATCGGCGTAAAAAACGAGACCGGCTTCCTCGACCTCAAGCATGCCCGGACGCGCGCCCTGGGCAACCCGGGTGTACGTTTCCAATCCTTCGAGGGCGCGAAGTGGGCTTTCGTTGGCGAGCACGACCGCGCGCGGCGATAGAACTTCATCGAGGGCGGCGAGGATTTCCCCCGTCAGGTTCTCGACCCCCGCCGTGCCCGCCTGGACGACGCAAACGTCGCCCATGCGATCGACGATCAGGCCGGGCAATCCGTCGGCCTCGGCATGCACCAGGCGGTAAAAGGGCAAGCCGAACAGGCGTTGGCGAAGCGCGAGCGCGGCCCTCAGGCGCTCGGCGACGAACGCCCGGTCCAGGCTCGCGCCGGCCTCGCGCGCGAAAACGCGAAAAGCGATCAGGGTTTTCGGATTGAACGTGCCGACCGCGAGGGGTTTGCCATCGACGCGGACGAGTTGGGCAGGGGCGCCCGGCCGGATCGCCTTCGCCGCCGCGTCCATGCGGATTTCGTTCGAATACGCCCACGGGTGCCCGAACCCGACGCGCTTGTCGTGGCCGGGCAGGAGAAACACGCGGGGGCCGGTGGAGGAATCGGCGTCGGTCATGGCGCGGGAATACCTACCCCGCCAGCGCCCGGAGCACCGCCCGAGGGTTGCGGTCGAGCGCGATGAGAAGGGCCTCGGCGGGGCCTTCGGGGCGAGTGCGGCCTTGTTCCCAGTTGCGCAGCGTGGCTCCGCTGATGCGGAGCGATTTTGCCATCTGCTCCTGGGTGAGCCCCAAGCGCAAACGCACCGTCTTGACCATCACGCGGAGCGCCGGTCGCATCGCGAGGTCGGGCGCGGTATCGGCGTCCTCGGCGATCTGGCGGGCGATGTCGGCGGCGGTGGTTGCCGCGAGTCTCTTGCGGTTCACGGCCCCGCCTCCTTCACGCCGGATTTGGGCAAGGGTCTTGCGGACGACGGTCATAACGGACGCTCCTTCCGGCTGGCCTTGCGGGACTCTATTTCCGAAACATACGCTCTCAGCGTAGTTCGGATAAGGCATTAAAAACAAACAGGCGCGCGTCCTACTCCCCGGCCGCCGCACCTTCGCGGCGGGGATCGGCGACGCCGAGCAGGGATGGCGCCTGAGCCGCGCCCGCGGGATAGCGAACGCGGATGGCGTTGACGCCGCTTTCCATCTCGACGATCGCCACCCCGTGGCCCTTGGCTTCGAGCGCGCCCTTGAGGGATTCGAGGGCCGAGCCTTTCTCGATCTCGATGCCCCGGCCGCGATCGAGCACGTTGGCCGCACGCACGGCGGCGCTTGCGTCCATGTCCCAGTCGAGCGCCGCGATCACGGTCTTGGCGACGTAGCCGATGATGCGCGGCCCGCCCGGCGAGCCGAGCGCCAACACCGGCCGCCCGCCGCCGTCGAAAACGATGGTCGGCGCCATCGAGGAGCGCGGACGCTTGCCCTTCGCGGGCGCGTTGGCGACCGCGCCGCCATGGCGCACCGGATCGAACGCGAAGTCGGTGAGCTGGTTGTTGAGCACGAAGCCGGCCGCGGCGATGCGCGCGCCGAAATAGCGCTCGACGCTCGCGGTCAGCGCCGCGACGTTGCCGGCCCGGTCCACCACGCTGACGTGAGCGGTGGAGGAGCCTTCGTCGGCGAAATCGTCCGGGCCGAAACCGCCGGCGGGGAACCGCGCGAATTCGATCGCGCCCGAATCGCCCATCGCCGGCATTCCGGGCGTTGCCTTCGGCCGCGCGCGCAGGCGCGAGATTTCCTTGGTTCGCTCGGCGAGATAGTCGGGCGCGATTAGGCCTTTCGTCGGCACCGGCACGGAGTCGGGATCGCCGACATAGACCTCGCGGTCGGCGAAGGCGAGCTTTGACGCTTCCGCGATCAGGTGGATCGCGTTCACCGAAAACGGTTTTTCCGCCTTGAGGTCGAACGGGGCGAGGGTGCCGAGAATCTGCAACAGCGCGAGACCGCCCGACGAGGGCGGCGGCATCGAGCAGACCCGGTGCGCGCGGTAGGGAAGACACAAAGGCTCGCGCGTACGGGCGCGATATTGGGCCAAGTCGGCGGGCGCCATCGGCGCGGGATTGTGGTGCGCCTCGCGCGTGGCGCGGACGATCGCGTCGGCGATCGGGCCGGAATAGAACGCGTCCGCGCCCCGGTCCGCGATAGCCCGCAGCGTGACGGCAAGCGCGGGGTTCTTGAGCCGATATCCCTCGGGCCTGGCCTCGCCCTTGTCGTCGAGATAGAGCCCTGCGGCCTCGCGCGAAGCCTTGAGGTCGGAAGCGGCCTCATTGATGGCGCGATGGAGGCGGGCCGAGACGACGAATCCGTTTTCGGCATGATGGATGGCGGACGCGAACAGGTCTTTCCACGGGAGCTTGCCGTGGGCCTTGTGCGCCGCTTCGAGCAGGCGGACGAGGCCGGGAACGCCGACCGGCTTGCCCCCCCGCGCGGCGAGGCCGAAGGGCATCGGCCTCTCTGAGTCCAGGAACATATCGGGCTTCGCGCTTTCGGGCGCGGTCTCGCGGCCGTCGAGGGCGGCAAGCGTCTTCCGGTCGGCGTCGTAATAGAGCAGGAATCCGCCGCCGCCGATCCCGGACGACTGCGGCTCGACCACGCCCATGACCAGCGCCGCGGCGACGGCCGCGTCGGCCGCGGTGCCGCCGCTTTTCAGGATATCGCGGGCCGCGTCGGCGGCGAGCGAATGACTGGCGGCGGCGACGAAGCGGCCGGCCGAAAATTCCACCGCCGGCGGGGAGGGTTTGGGCGCGACGGCAGGCGTGGCGGCCGGTTGGACCGGAGCAGGACGTTCGAGGCCGAACTCGGCGCACCCGGCGAGCAGCACCAGCGCCCAGACCAGGGCGAACCGGTGTTTGATCCTCCGCCTGTCCGCCGCCGCCGTCATGTTCCGCCTTCCGCCCGAGGGCTCGTCCCGCCGCAGGACCTTAGCGTAAACCGGGCTTAATCCCAATGTTTCCCATGCCCGGCGGAAAGCGTCCCCGGTCCAGGCCCGGCTGCGTTCGGCTTGGCGATCTGGTAACATCCCACCCGCGCTTGCAAGGGTTTCCAATCATGTCTCCCGACTCCGCGATGCCCGCCGAACGAATCACACCCGAAGGTTTGCGCGCGCGGAAAGGCGGCGCGCCGATCGTCGCGCTCACCGCCTATTCCAAGGCCGAGGCGCAGAGGCTCGATCCGCTCGTGGATTTGATCCTGGTCGGGGATTCGGTCGCCATGATCGTCTACGGCATGGACACCACCGTCGGGCTCACCCTCGAAACCATGATCGCGCACGGCCGGGCGGTCGTGCGCGGCGCCAAGCGCGCGTGCGTGGTGGTGGACCTGCCCGCCGGCAGCTACGAGCGCAGCGCCGAGCAGGCCTATGCGTCCGCCGCGCGCGTCGTCGCCGAGACCGGCGCGGCGGCGGTCAAGCTCGAAGGCGGGGTCGCGGTCGCGCCGGCGATCCGCCGCCTGGTCGGCGCCGGCATCCCGGTCCTCGGCCACGTCGGGCTTCTGCCCCAGTCGGTGCGCGAGGCCGGAGGCTTCCGCGTCCAGGGTCGCGACGATCTCTCGGCGGCGCACGTGCTCGACGACGCCCGGGCGGTCGCCGAGGCCGGCGCCTTCGCGATGGTGATCGAGGGCACGGTCGAGCCGCTCGCGCGCTGCATCACCGAAACCGTCACGATCCCGACCATCGGCATCGGCGCTTCGCCCGCCTGCGACGGCCAGATCCTGGTCACCCACGACCTGCTCGGGTTGTTCGCCGACTTCACGCCCAAGTTCGTGAAACGCTACGCCGAGCTTGGCGCGGCCACGGAAAATGCCGTGCGCGCGTTCGCCGACGACGTCCGCGCGCGGCGCTTCCCTGGGCCCGAGCATTGCTTCGGCGTCAAGCCGGCGAAGGACTGAAGCGCCTGTGCTTGGCATTGTCCGCGACATCGCCGGCTTGCGTGCCCGCGTCCAGGCCTGGCGCCAGGACGGCGCGGTGGTCGGCCTGGTTCCGACCATGGGCGCGCTGCATGAGGGCCACCTCGCGCTTATGCGCCAATCGCTGGCGACGACCGAACGTACCTGCGTCACCCTGTTCGTGAACCCGCGTCAGTTCGGCCCGGCCGAGGACTTCGCCCTCTATCCCCGCGACGAAGCGCGCGATCTCGAGATGATCGAGACCGCGGGCGCGCATCTCGCGTTCGCGCCGACGATGGCGGAGATGTACCCCGAAGGTCACCAGACCGAGGTTGCCTTGCGCCCCCTGGGCGACATCCTGGAAGGAGAATTCCGCCCCGGATTTTTCACCGGCGTCGCCACGGTGGTGGCGAAACTCCTGCTCCAGGCGCAGCCCGACGTCGCTTTTTTCGGGGAAAAGGATTTTCAGCAACTTCGGGTTATTCAACGGCTCGTGCGCGAGCTCGATATCCCGGTCGAGATCGTGGGCGTGCCGACGGCGCGCGCACCCGACGGCCTCGCGCTCGCTTCGCGCAACGCCTACTTGTCGGAGCCCGAGCGGGCGATCGCGCCCGCGCTGCACCGGGTCATTGTCGAGGTTGCCGCGAACGTCGCCGCCGGGAAAGACGCCAAAACCGAAGAAGCCCGCGCCGTTCAGGCCCTGAAGACCGCCGGGTTCGCCCGCGTCGATTACGTCGCCGTGCGCGACGCCGAAACCCTGGAAGAACCTCAAAAGTCGCATAGCCTGCGCCGGGTGCTGGCGGCGGCGTGGCTGGGCCGGACCCGGCTGATCGACAACGTCGTGGTGTGATCGTTTTATCCGCCTCGCGTCACTTCTGCGCCGCGACGCGCCGCTCGGTCAGGGTGAGCGCGAGCGCGCCGGTGACGAGCGCCAGCGCCATGAGTTCGGGCCAGCCGAACGGCTCGCCCAGGATCGCGGCTCCGCTCGCGACGCCGACCACCGGAATCAGCAGCGTGCCGATGGCGGCGACGTGGGCCGGAAACAGCGCCACCACCTTGTACCAGGCCCAGTAGCAAAACCCGAGCGGCCCGACGATGTTGTAGGCGACGAGGATAACGATCGGGAGCGACCAGTTCGCCCCGTCGGCGGCCTCGAAGACGAACGCCGCGGCGACCAGCGGCAGGCCGCCCAGGAAAAGCTGCCAGCCGGTATGGGCGAGCACCGGCATCGCACAGCCGATCCGCTTCTGCCAGAGGGTCCCGGCCGCCCAAACGATGGCCGCGCCGCTCATCAATAGCGGCCCCTGGGGGGTGGCGGCGAAGCGCGCGAAATCGGGATAGAGAAGTGTTCCGACGCCGCCCGCGCCGAGCGCGAGCGCGAGCCCACGGCGCCCGCCGATCGCCTCGGCGAGGAAAAGCCTGGCCAGGATCGCCGCCCAGAGCGGCATGGTGAAGGCGATGACCGAGGCCCGGCCCGATTCCATCGCCGCGATCCCGAAGGCCGAAAACGCGTGCCAGAGGGTGACGTTGAACAAGGCGGAGACGAGGAGCGGCGGCCACGCTGCCCGGGGCGCGCCCAGGCGCTGGCCGGCGAGAAAGGCGAGACCGAGGATCAGAAGCCCGCTCGCCGGGACCATGGCGGCGCGGAAGGTGAACGGCGGCAAGGTCCCGAGGCCGATCTTCATGAGCGGCCAGTTGACGCCCCAAACCAGGGTCACGGCCGCGAGCAGCACGAACCCGGCGACGGGCAGGCGCGCGGGGGTAGGGAAGGTCTGCATAAGTCAATCTCGTCATTCCCGCGTCCTTCGACTGACGCGCCTCATCCTGAGCGCGCCGAAGGCGCAGTCGAAGGAGAGGCGCGTCGCTCAGGACGAGGGCGGGGATCCAGTTTTTCCGGAAGCGTGGACCCCCGCTTTCGCGGGGGTGACGGGTTTAGGGTTTAGCAAAGGTTCCTTAGAGCTCACGCCTTGCGGCGGAGCAGGAAGGTGTAGGTGTTGCCGTCCTGGCCGGATTCCATCAACTCGTTGCCGGTGGCGCGGCAGAAGGCGTCCATGTCCTTGACCGAGCTGGGATCGGTGGCGAGCACCTTCAAGGTCTCGCCCACCGGCACTTCCTTGATCGCCTTCTTGGTCTTGAGGATGGGCAGCGGGCAGTTGAGCCCGCGGGCGTCCAACGTCGCGCTCATGGATACGGTCCTCGTCGGCAACTCTCGCGTTCGCCGGGAAACGGCCCGGCCGGTTCAGCGAAGGTAAAGGTGAACCTCGTTGACCTTGGCGTCGGCCAGCGTGCGGGTGGAAATCGCGACCCGCGCCGGCGGCAGGCCCATCTCGACCAGCGAGCGCAGCACGTTCTCGGCGTGGCGCCGCGAGCGGTTGGTGTTGACGGCTTCCCTGGCCGCGCCGCCGACGGCGGGCGCCACGGCGACCAGGTCGAAGACCGCGTCGGGGCGGCGCTCAAGCACCCGGCTCACCGCCGAATAAAGGGCCTGCTGGTAAGGCACGTCGGTGCGGTCGAAGCGGATCACCACCAGCGGGCGCCGGCCGCCGGGATCGCGGGCTTCGCCGGCGGCGACGGGGTGGGCGCGTTCCTGGGAGTCCTTGGCGACCTGGCTTAGGCTCGCGCCATAAATCTCGCCGGTCTTGATGGAAGCGCCGACGGTGTTCAGGTTGGCTTTTTCGCCGGCGATGTAATTGGTTTGGCGGCGGACGTCGGTGGACACTTCCTTGATGAGGCGGTCGATCAACACGACGGTGCGGTCAACCTCGTCCTCGAGCACCGACAATTGACGGTGATCCTCGTCGATCGCGCCGGAGACGCCGCGGGTGGCGCGCGACGATTCGGACAGGAACGCCGCCTTGGTCGAGGTGCCGGCGACGTCGGCGGCGAGCTTGTTCATATCGCCCACGTCCTCGTGGAGCTTCTCGAGGTCGGTCTGGGCGCTGTTGAACTGCTGCACCAGGATCGGGTTGCCGGGCGTGGTGCCGATCTGGAGGCGCGCGTTCACCGCGGCGATGGTGCCGTGGTAGCGCTGGGAATCCTGGAGGATCTTGGTGCGGATTTGCTGCAAGGCGCCGTTGTGGGTGGAGATCGAGCCCTGGGCTTGGCGCAGCTCCTCGCGCATGTCGTTGATCTTGCGGCCGACCTCGGTTTCGGTCGGGGTGCCCGGGGTCACGCCGGAGGTCTGGAAGAAGGTGGTGCCCAGCGGCGGCTGCGCGCTCGGTGCCAGCAGGCCGGGTTGCGCCGGCTGGACGCGGGTCGCGGGCGCGGCCTGCGCGCCGCGGCGCCCGGCGGGATCTTCGCCGGTGAGCGAGGGCCAGAGGGCTTCTTCGGTGAACGCGCAGGCCGAAACGAGCAACGTCGCGCCAAGCAGCACGGTGCGATAACCTGTTTTTCTCATGTAGCGTGATTTCCTCGGGCCCGGCCGCGCGCACGACGCCGCTTGCGCGGCCCGTCGGCGGGGGAACCTTTCCCCCGGTGCAATAGCTCGGGCGATGTTACTCAATGGGTTTAGGGGGCACAAGTTCCTATTTCTCAAGGGTTCTTTGCGTGCGAACCCGGTCCGGGGGATGTGGCCCCCACCCTTGCGCGCCCCACCCCCTTGGGTTAGGTTCCCGACCCTTCCCGCCCGGGTGTTCCTGCCCGGTCCACCGACGTTTGCGCCCGTAGCTCAATTGGATAGAGCATCAGACTACGGATCTGAGGGTTGGAGGTTCGAGTCCTTCCGGGCGCGCCAACACTCCCGATCGTTCGGCCTTGAGGCCGAGTTAAGGTTAACGGGTTGCCGGGGTTCATGTCATGGCGCATCTGGATCGCAAGCAACTGATCGTTCTGCTCAAGCGCCTCGAGGGCCCGGCGGAAAAGGACGTCCTCGATGCCGCCCGCGAGATCGCCGAACGCAGGGCGGCGGCGGGCGTCTCCTGGGACGATCTTCTCGTCGCGTCGAAGCCGGACGGCGCGTCCGCGGCGGCCGACCCGGATGCCGGGGCTGGCGATGCTCTCACGCCCGAGGAAACCGCCGAGGCGCGCTCCGAGATCGCGGCATTGCTCGCCTTGGATAAAATTTCGGAGGCGACCGCGGGCGAAATCGGCGATCTTCGCGGCGATCTCGACGCGGGCCGGTTCGGAAAGGGCGACTTGCGCTACGTTCGCGCGCTCCGCGCGCGGTTGTCGTAACTCGCCGGACCAGCCGGCGCCGCCCGCGCGGCCCCGATAGGGGCGCATTATTCGATGCGCGCGGGGTTAAGCCCGCGCGGCCCCGGCCTGCCCCCGCTTGCGCGGGGGTGACGGTTTGGGACTTGATCCGAACTTCCCTAATCGAACCGGACTTCGACCTCGCCCAAGGGCGTGAATTCGGCCTTAAACCGGTCGCCCTTGTTCGCGGGCAGAATCTCGGACAGCGATCCGGTCAGCACCACCGTGCCGCGCGCGAGCGTCTTGCCTCGCGCGCCCATCCAATTTGCGAGCCAGGCGATCACGAACTTGGGCCCGCCCATGACGTTCGCGCCCGAGCCGTAGGTCGTCCGGTCGCCCTCGCGCCCGAACATGACGCTGACCCCGGCGGCGTCGAGACCGTGCGCCGGGCGCTCGGGTCCGAGCACGAAGCCGGCGTTGATCGCGTTGTCGGCGACCAGCTCGATACCGGCGATCCGCCAGTCCCGGGTGCGGGCATCGACGATCTCGAACGCGCCCATCAGACTGCCAAAGGCCGCCTCGGCGGCATCGGGCGTAACCCCGGGACCCTTCAGGTCGGCGCCCATCCGCACCGCGATCTCGCACTCGATCCGGGGCGCGATCAGGCGCTCGGTCGCGACCGCGCCGCCGTTGGCGACCTGGCGCTGGAGGAACAGGGTGCCGATGACCGGCTCGGCGGTCTTGAAGCGGCGCTGCGCCGCCGCCGAGGTCGAGCCGACCTTGATCCCGAACGGGTGCTGGCCGTCGGCGGTGAGCCGCGCGACCAAAGCATCCTGGATGCGATAGGCGTCGTCGAGGGTGAGATCGGGAAAAGCCTCGGTCAGAGGCCCGATGGGAACGCGGGTCCGCTCGGCCTCGAAATAAGCCTGGGCAAAGGCGCGGGCGTCGGCGTCGTCGATCATCGGCGGCTGTCTCCATTGCCGGGCGGGGTCGTGTGCCCTTATATAATTCCAAGACCATCCCGGAAAGGACCCTGTCGACAATGACCAGCAACTGGATCGGCGTGTGGACGCTGTACGAGCGCGAAGTGCGCCGCTTCGTCAAGGTTTACGCCCAGACCCTGATCGCGCCGGTGGTGACGACGCTGCTCTTCCTCGCCGTGTTCGCGCTGGCGGTGGGCCCGGACCGGGGCGAGATTGGCGGGGTTCCCTTCATCGAGTTCCTGGCGCCCGGCCTGGTGATGATGGCGGTGGCGCAGAACGCGTTCGCCAACACCTCGTCCTCGATCGTCATATCCAAGATCCAGGGCAACATCGTCGACACCTTGACCCCGCCCTTGACCGCGCACGAACTCACGCTCGCGTTCGCGCTCGGGGGCGCGACGCGCGGGATCGTGGTCGGAATCCTCACGATGCTCGCAATGGCGCCGTTCGCGGGGATCGGCGTCGCGCACCCGGGCTTCGCCCTGTTCCATCTGGTCGCGGCGTCGCTGCTGCTGTCCTTGATCGGCATTGCCGGCGGCATCTGGTCGGAAAAGTTCGACCACATCGCCGCGGTGACCAACTTCGTGGTCACGCCGCTCGCGTTCCTCTCGGGCACCTTCTACAGCCTCGACCACCTGCCCGAGGCGTTCGTCCGGATCGCGCTCGCCAACCCGCTCTTCTACATGATCGACGGGTTTCGCTACGGGCTGATCGGGTACGCCGACGGCGGGCTCACGGCCGGGATTTGGGTGCTGGTGGGCGCGAACGCGGCATTGTGGTTCGCGTGCTGGCGCATGTTCCAGACCGGCTACAAGCTCAAGGCCTGAACGCCTTGAAAATCCTGGCGTTTCCGCCTTCTCTCGCGGGCGCGGTGATTTGACAGGCGCGCGCCCGGCCCCGATACTTCCCGGCTTTCCCGCGCAACCTTGAGAGAAAATGCCGTGATCTCGCCCGTCATGCCCACCTACGCCCGGGCCGACCTCGTCATCGAACGAGGCGAAGGGATGTATCTATACACATCCGACAATCGCCGCCTGATCGATTTCGCCGCCGGCGTCGCCGTGGTTTCGCTCGGCCATTGTCATCCGACTTTGGTCGCGGCGTTGCAACGGCAGGCGGCGACGCTCTGGCACTGCTCGAATCTCTATCGCATCCCGGGCCAGGAGCGGCTGGCGGCGCGGCTGGTCGAGGCGAGCTTCGCCGATTCGGTTTTCTTCTCCAATTCCGGCCTCGAGGCGATGGAGGCCGGCTTGAAGCTGGTCCGGCGCTATCACGACGAAACCGGGCATCCGGAGCGCTGGCGCGTCGTCGTCTGTTCCGACGCCTTCCACGGGCGCTCGCTCGCGACCATCGCCGCCGGCGGCCAGCCCAAGCACTTGAAGGGGTTCGACCCGGTGGTCCCGGGCTTCGACCGGGTCGCCTATGGCAATTTGAACGAGACCCGCGTCGCCATCGGGCCCGAGACCGCCGCCATCCTGGTCGAGCCGATCCAGGGCGAAGGGGGTTTGCGCGTCCCGCCGCCAGGCTATCTCGGCGCCTTGCGGGCGATCGCCGACGAATTCGGACTGCTGCTGTTTCTCGACGAGGTCCAGACCGGCATGGGCCGCACCGGCAAGCTATTCGCCCACGAGTGGGACGGCGTCCGGCCCGACATCGTCGCCGTCGCCAAGGGGCTCGGCGGCGGATTTCCGGTCGGCGCGACGCTGGCGGTGGAGCGTGTCGCCAAGGTAATGACCGCGGGCTCCCACGGCTCGACCTTCGGCGGCAATCCGCTCGCCATGGCCGCGGCCAACGCGACGCTCGACGTCATGCTCGCGGACGGATTCTTCGAGCGGGTACGGACTCTTGGAACCTCGCTCAAGCGCGAGATCGAAGCGCTCGGCCGGCGCCATCCCCGCGTCGTCGCCGAGGTGCGGGGGCTTGGGCTCATGCTCGGCTTCAAGACCACCCTTGAGAACTCAAGCGTGGCCCAGGCGCTCCAGGACGCGGGGCTCTTGACCGTGCTCGCCGGCGACAACGTGGTCCGGCTGGTGCCGCCCCTGATCGTCGAGGAATCCCATGTCCGCGAGGCGATGGCGATCATGGACCGGGTCTTCGCGGCCCTGGTCGAGAAGCCTGTCCCCGCGAAAGCGGGGAGCGGGAGCGCGTGACATGGCCGGCCAAGCGACCCACCCGCCGCGAGCGAATCCTCGCGGCAATAATTTGAAAGCGGCGGGGATTCGCCCGCCGCCGCGCCTGAAACATTTTCTCGATCTCGACCGGATCGACCCAAGGACGCTGCGCCGCATTCTCGATTTCGGCGCGGCGTTCAAGCGCGGCAAACCGCCCAAGGGCCGGGCGAAGCCGCTCGCCGGGCGGACTCTCGCCATGATTTTCGAGAAACCCTCGACCCGAACCCGGGCCTCGTTCCAGGTCGCGATGCAGGAACTCGGCGGCCAGGTCGTCGTGCTCGGCGGCCCGGAATCCCAGTTGGGGCGGGGCGAAACCATCGCCGATACGGCGCGGGTGCTGTCGCGCTACGCCGACGTGATCATGATCCGCACCGACGATCCGGCCAAGCTCCGCGAAATGGCGGCGTATGCAAGCGTGCCGGTGATCAACGGGCTCACCGACCAATCGCATCCGTGCCAGATCATGGGCGATATCATGACGTTCGAGGAGCATCGCGGCTCGATCCAGGGCCGCACCGTGGCGTGGAGCGGGGACGGCAACAACGTGGCGGCGTCGTGGATTCAGGCCGCGGCGCGGTTCCGCTTCCGGCTCAGGTTGGCGTGCCCCAAGGAACTCGCGCCCCGGCCGGCGGTGCTGGCGTGGGCCAAGGGCGAGGGCGCCGAGGTCACGCTTGTCGGCGACGCCGCCGCCGCGGTAGCCGGCGCCGATCTGGTGGTGACGGATACCTGGGTGTCGATGGGCCAAACCGGGGACAAGCGCCGCCGGCGGCTGCTCGGGCCCTACCGGGTCGATGCCCGCCTGATGGCGCGGGCCAAGAAGGACGCGCTGTTCATGCACTGCCTGCCGGCGCATCGCGGCGAGGAAGTGACCGACGCGGTCATGGACGGCCCCCATTCGGTGGTGTGGGACGAGGCCGAAAACCGCCTCCACGCGCAGAAGGGCATTCTCTATTGGTGCCTCGCCGACTGACGACCCCCTCTCGTCAATTGACAAGCGACAGGCGACGTGGTAAGGCACCGATGCGATCAGGTCGTTCAAACATCGCGGACTCGAGGCCATTTACGATGGACGAACGGCGAGGCGGGTGGCACCGGAGCATGTTGGGAAGCTCCGGGACATCCTCGCGGTTCTGGATCGCAGCCGCGGGCCTAACGAAATGAATCTTCCCGGTTTCCGGCTGCATCCGTTGAAAGGAAGCCTGAAAGGGCATT
>SHWG01000021.1 GCA_009693905.1 Rhodospirillales bacterium
GCTTTCGCCCACACGCCCGAGGGCGGCCTCGCGGGCGGTTTCGCGCACGGCTTCGCCCATCCCTTCGGCGGGCTCGATCATCTGCTCGCCATGGCCGCGATCGGGTTGTGGGCGGCGCGCCTCGGCGGCCGGGCGGCGTGGGGCGTGCCGCTCGCCTTTCTCGCCGTCATGGCGCTCGCCGGACTCGCGGGGATAAGCGGGATCGTTCCTCCCGGAATCGGGGGAATCGAAACCGGCGTGGCGGCCTCCGTCGCGGCGCCGGGCTTCTGATCGCGTTCGGCGTGCGCCTGCCGGCGCCGATGGCGGCCGCGCTGGCCGGACTGTTCGCCGTCGCCCACGGCCTCGCGCACGGCGCGGAATTGCCGCTCGGCGTTACTCCGTTCGCCTTCGCCGACGGCTTCGTCGCCGCGAGCGCCGCCTTGCACGCCCTGGGGTTTGCCGCCGCGAAGGCTTCCGAACGGATCGGCGAGAACCACGCGCGGGGAGCAGCCCGCGCGAGCGGCGGGGCGCTGGTCACGGCCGGAATTCCACTGCTCGCCCTCTGAGACTTTTGCCGCGCCCGTAGCGCTGCAATTCTTCGCCGTGGCGCGCGAGCCAGGCCCGCGCGGCTTCCATGTCCTCGGCCAGGTCCTCGACCAGAGTCCAGAACCGCGCGCCGTGGCCACGGATTTTCAGGTGCGCGACCTCGTGCGCGCAAACGTAATCGGCGACGAAGGGGGGCGCCAGCACCAGCCGCCAGCAGAGCGACATATCGCCCCGGGCCGAGCACGATCCCCAAAGGGTGCGGGTGTCGCGCACGGTTATTTTTCCGACCGCGACGCCGAGGCGGAGGGCTTTTTCCTCGACCACCGGCGCGAGCGTCCGCTTGGCCTCCGCCTTCAACCAGTCGGACAACCGCCTCGCAAGATGCTCAGGCTTTCCCGCGACCCGGATTTCGCCCGCTTCGATGCGGATAACACCGCGCTCGGGAACGTGACGGATCACATGCGGGATGCCGCCGAGCGGCAGGATCGCGCCGGGGCCGAACGGAATGCGCGGGGGAAGGCCCGCGAGCCGGGCCTGGAGCCAGTCGCGGCGCTCATGGGCAAAGGCGAGACCTTCGCGCAAGGAAACCCGCCACGGGAGCGTGAGCACCGCCTCGTCGCGGGCGCCGTCGATGCGGAGCACGATCCGCCGCGCGCGCCGATGGCGCCGGACCCGGAGCGGAACGGCGCGGCCGGAAGCCTCGATATTGACCGTTTCAAAAACCGTTTCGGTGACGGGAGATAGCCGGCGGCGGAGGCGTTTCAGCCGGGCGCGGATACCCTTAAACATGAACCAGGCGGCATTTGTCGCGCCCGGTCTTTGGTTCGGGCGGCATGCGCCGCCGGGCACCCATCGTCACGCCGCCTCGGACAGCGCGAAGCCGACGCCCTCGATCGCGCGCACCAACTCGGCCCGCTCGGCCGCGGTCAGGACTTTGAGCGGCGGGCGCACGCGGGCCCAAGATTCGTCGCCGGTGATCGCCGCCATCACCGCCTTCAAGCCCGGCGGATAGGGGAACTTGGACATGGCGACGCGGGCGGCCGAAAGCTTTTCGTGAAACGCGGCGACGTCGTGGCCGGCGTGGAAGCCGCGATAGATGTCGGCGGAAAGCTGGCTTACGATGTTGGCGCAAGCGGTGATCGCGCCCGCGCCGCCTTCACCCAGCAGCGGATAGAGCAAATGATCGGCGCCGGCGAACACCGCGAAGCCGGGAAATTCGCGCGCGGCACGGCGCATGTTCTCGAACTCGCCGGAGCTGTCCTTCATCCCGACCACGGTTTCGGGATACGCCTTGAGCAATCGCTCGATCACGCCGAACGCGATCGGCACCCCGGCCATTTGCGGGAAGTGGTAGAGATAGACCTTGAGTTTCGCGTCGCCGACCTTCTCGATCACCTCGGAAAAGAACGCGACCATGCCGTCGTCGGACGGGTTCTTGTAGTAGAACGCCGGCAGCATCAGTACGCCCGCCGCGCCCGCCTTGAGCGCCGCCCGGTTGAGATCGACCGCGTCCTGGATCGCGCAGGCGCCGGTCCCCGGCAGCATCCGATCGCCGGCGATGCCGGCGGCGGCGAGGCCTTCCAGCATCCGGAGCCGCTCGGACACCGTGAACGAGTTCGCCTCGCCGGTGGTGCCGAAAATCCCGAGCGCGTCGGCGCCGCGCTTGAGCAGCCAGCGGCAATGCGCCGCGAGCTTGGCCTGATCCGGCGCGCCGTCGGCCTTCATCGGCGTCAGCACGGCGGGGATGACGCCTTTCAGGGTGCCTTTGAGGGGGGTCACGGTTTTGTCTCCTTCGAGATGGCTAAAATCAACTGGCCCAATCGACCACGTGGCGTTCGATATTGCCGGCTTTGCGCTCGGAGATGGCGCGGCCGCGCACCGACTGGCCGGCGGTGTGCACGGTCTCGGGGTCGCCGGAGACGAGCGGATGCCACCACGGCAAATCCTTGCCTTCGTCGATCAGCCGGTAGGCGCAAGTCGAGGGCAGCCAGTCGATATGGGAAATGTTGGTCGGCGTGAGCGTCACGCAGTCGTGCATCTTGCGGGCGCGGTTGGGATAGTCCGAGCAGCGGCATTCGGGCAAATTCAACATCGGGCAAGCGACGCGGGTGAAGTCGAGGGTGCCGTCGGTGTTCTCGATCTTGTGCAAACAGCACTTGCCGCAGCCGTCGCAGAGCGATTCCCATTCGTCGGCGAACATTTCCTTGAGTTTTTTCGTCCGCCAGAAAGGCAGCGAGGGATTTGCGGCGGCTCTGGCGGCAGCACGACGGAAGATATTCATGGCCAATCGGTAGCGGATCGGCCCGCCAAAGACAAGACGGAGGGCGGCACATTCCGGGCGATCAGAAGAAACCCCGCACCCGCGCGGCGATGGCCTCGGGCTCGGTGCCGTGGCTGAAATGGGCGAGGAATTTTCCGTCGCGGCCCATCAGGTAGGTGATCGCGGTGTGGTCCATGGTGTAGTCGTCGGGCGGCATGCCCGCCGGGCGGGCCTTGGCATAATAGACGCGGTAGGCCTTGGCGACGGCGGCGATCTCGGCGGACGAGCCGGTGAGCCCGACCAGACGCGGATGGAAATGGCGGACGTATTCCTTGATCTGTTCGGGAGTGTCGCGCTCGGGGTCCACGGTGATGAAAATCGGCACGATCTTGCTCGCGTCCGCGCCCAGGCGATCGAGCGCCTGGGCGATCGAGGTGAGCGCGGTCGGGCAGACGTCGGGGCAGTAGGTGAACCCGAAAAAGACGAGCATCAACCGGCCGCGGAAGTCGGCGTCGGTGACGGCGCGGCCCTCGGCATCGACCAGCGCGAACGGTCCGCCGACCGCCGGCCGGGCGCCGGCGTATTCGAGCGATGGCGCCTTTGCGCCGGACCCGCCGTAATATTTCGTGCCGACGAAGAGCAGGACGGGAACAGCGGCGACGAGCGCGACGATCCACAGCACGCGCCGGGTCAATCCGAGCCGGGCAAGAAGGGCCGGAGGTTCGTCCTTGGGTTCGAGTTTGGGTTCGGCCGCGCTCATCGCTCGGTTCCCTTCCTCTTGCGCCCACGCAAGTATACAACGTAATAGGCGGCGGCGACCAAAATACCCCCGCCGACGACGTTGCCGAGCGTCACCGGCACGAGATTGGCGGCCAGCCCCCGGATGACGCCGGACTCGAGTCCGCCCGCGAGCGCGCCTGCCGGAATAAAGTACATGTTGGCGATCGAATGCTCGAAGCCGAGCGCGACGAAAGCCGTGATCGGCCATACGATGGCGAAGATCTTGTCCACCACCGCGTGCGCGGCGAAACAGAGCCAGACCGCGAGGCAGACGAGGATGTTGCAGAGCACGCCCTTCCAAAACGCGGATGCGAACGGCAGCGCCGCCTTGGCATCGGCGATGCTCCGGGCGGTTTCGCCGACGTTGCCGGAATCGAGCGCGAACACCCCGGCGCCTTGGGCCAGCATCGCCATCGCCGCCGCGCCGGCGAAGTTGCCGACGTAGACCAGGCCCCAGTTGCGCAAGAGCGCGCGGGTCGTCACCCGGCCGTCGGCCCAGCCCATCACCATCAGCACGTTGCCGGTGAAAAGCTCGGCGCCGCCGACCAGGACGAGGATAAGCCCGAGCGAAAACACGACCCCACCCAAGACCCGGGTCGGGCCGAAGCCGAGACCGCTGCCGGTGACGGCAAGGGTGAAGAACATCGCGCCGAGCGCGATGAACGCGCCGGCGAGGAAGGCGAGCGCGAGCAGGGCTTGAACCGGCATGTCGGCCTTGAGGATGCCGACTTTTTCCACCCTGAGCGCGATCTGGTCGGGGGTGTAGGCGTCGAAGAACGAGGGCGGCATCGGCGCGGGTTCGCTCATGTTGCTTCCTCGCGGGTGAGATCCGAAAGCCAAAGCGCCAGATCGTCGACGACGTGATCGATGGCGGCCAGCGTCGCCCGGTCGGGCGGATCGAGTCCCGATTCCGGCTGCGTCTCGGACTCGCGCACCCAGACCGTGGTCATGCCGATCGCGGCCGCCGGCACCAGATTGCGGGCTATATCCTCGACCATCACGGTCGCGGTGGGATCGAGGCCGTGGCGGCGGACGAACGCGTCATAGACCCGGGGTTCCGGTTTCGGCACGTAGCCGGCGGCGGCGATGTCGAAGACCGCCTCGAAATGGCGGGCGACGCCGATCCGTTCCATTACCTTCCGCGCGTGTTCGGCTGAGCCGTTGGTGAAGATGATCTTGCGGCCCTCAAGGCGGCCGAGCGCCTGGTCCAGCACCGGGTCGGGCGGGACGGCGGAGAGATCGATGTCGTGGACGTAGGCGAGAAACGGCCCGGGCTCCATGCCGTGATGACGCATCATGCCCTGGAGCGTGGTGCCGTGCTCGCGGAAATAGACCTTTTGCAGCCGGTAAGCGGCGGCGGAATCGAGGCCGAGAAAGCCGGCCACGTAGTCGCGAATCCGGACCTCGACCTGGGCGAACAGCTTGCAGCGGGCCGGATACAGGGTGTTGTCGAGGTCGAAGGCCCAGGCCCCGCGCCCTCCCCGCGAAAGCGGGGATCGGGGCGCAAGATTTGGCGCGCGCACGGCCGGGTCGGGGGTACCCTTCGGGGACGGAGTCATGATAAAAAGGGTGAGGGGTGGGGCGCGTCCTGGCAAGGGGTCTCTGCATGCCTCGCCCGTCTTCAATAGGCTCGGCTGGGGCGGTCCCCTGCTAACCCTCGGTTGAGTGGTGACGTATCCTCGGTCGCCCCATAGAATGCCGCCCGGGGATTCCATCGCTCATTGCCAAGAAAACCGTATCGAAACAACCCTCCGATCCGCTCCCCGCCGAAGCCGGCGGGAGCGGGCTCGACGGCTATCCGGGCGCCGCGCTCCGGATCGGGGCCGGCGGCCAGGTCGTGGCGGCGAACGCCAAGGGCGTCGGCCTTCAGGCTTTGCTCGAGCGTTCCTCGGTGCCGGATCTCGGCGATCTGATCGCGCGCGCGACCGATACGCGCGCCATCGCCGCCGGCCTAGTCACGCTTCAGGGCACCCAGGGCGTTGTCGTGCTCGAGGTCTCGGTGGTGCCGGCCCCGGGGGGCAAGCCCGAAGCGATCGTGCTCGCGCGCGATCTGACGATGGATCGCAACCTGCGTTCGGCCCTGGTCGAATCGCGCCAGCGCTACAAGGACCTGGTCGAGATCTCAAGCGATTTCTCCTGGGAGGTCGACGAGTCCGGCCGTTTCATCTTCGTCTCGCCCAGGGGCGCGCTCGGATATCGCGCCGACGAATTGGTCGGCCGGGCGGCGGCCGATTTCGTCACCAATCCCGAGGACTATTCGCCGCTCCCGTTTCTCTCCCAGCGCGAGCTCGACAGCATCGAGATTTGGATGCGGCGCAACGATGGCCTGCCCGCCTGCGTGCTGCTCGCCGTCCGACCGATTTCCGACGCGAGCGGCGCCTGGCGCGGCGCGCGGGGGATATGCCGGGACCTGACCGAGGAGCGCGAGCAGGAATCGGTGCTCTCGCGCGCGCCAGCGCGAGCAGCTTCTCGGCTACATCGTCGGCAACGTTCGCGACGAGATCGACCCCGCCAACATGCTGACCGCGGCGGCAACAAGGCCTTCGTCGTCGCCGCGCTAACGGTCCGCTCGAGCCTCGAGCGCGAGGTGGTGGAGAAGGCGTTTCAGGACCGCAGCGCCAAGGGCATCACGGCGGTGACGTGGAAGGCGGGATTTTCGGCCAAGCTCGCCGAGCAGATACAGAGCAAGCTCGCCGCCATCAGCCCGCGCGACGTGTTGCGCCCACGCAACGACGGCGCATATCCCCTCGGCGCCGACGATCTGGAATGGCAGCTCGGGTTCCTCAAAGACCTCGTCAAGGAGAAGTAATACGTGCCGGCCCCTCAGCCGGCGCGAATCAGGGTGCCCGCGCCGCGCTCGGTGAACAGTTCGAGCAGCGCGACGTGGGGAACCCGGCCGTCGAGAATGACCGCGCCCTCGACGCCGCGCGCGACCGCGGCCAAGCACGTCTCGACTTTCGGAATCATGCCGCCCGAGATGGTGCCGTCCTTGAGCGCCGCGCGCGCCTGTTTCGCCGTCATTTCGGGAATCAACCGACCCGTCCGGTCGAGCACGCCGGCGACGTCGGTCAACATAAACAGGCGCACCGCGCCGAGCGCGGCGGCGATCGCGCCGGCGACCGTGTCGGCGTTGATGTTGAGCGTTTCGCCTCCGTCGCCGAACCCGATCGGCGCGATGACCGGAATGATGTCGGACTGGGCGAAGGTCTGAAGAATGTGCGGCGTGATTTCCTTCGGCTCGCCGACCAGGCCGAGATCGAGGGAGCGAACCTTGTCCGACTTGGGATCGCGCCGGACGCGCTTGACCCGCTCGGCGCGGATCAGATGCCCGTCCTTGCCCGACAGTCCGACGGCGAACCCGCCGGCGTCGTTGATCGCCTGCACGATCTGTTTGTTGACCGATCCCGAAAGCACCATCTCGACCACGTCCATGGTCGCCGCATCGGTGACGCGGAGCCCCTCGACGAAGGTGCTTTCGATTTTAAGCCGCTTGAGCATCGCGCCGATCTGGGGACCGCCGCCGTGCACCACCACCGGACGAATCCCGACCTGGCGCAACAGCACGATGTCGCGGGCGAACAAATGGGCGAGCCGCTCCTCGCCCATGGCGTGCCCGCCGTACTTGATGACGAAGGTCTTGCCGGCGTAGCGCCGGAGGTACGGCAACGCCTCGTGCAGCACGGCCGCCTTCGCGAGCATGGATTTTTCCATCTCGGGCGACAATGGTTTCGTCTTCGATCGCGTCTTTCCTGGGCTCATGGCGGGCGGGACTTTATCCCAACTCCCGCGCCCTCGCCAGCGCCGCGAGATGCGCCCGGAGTTCGCCAATCCCGTGTCCTGCGCGGGCGGACGTGGCATAGACGCGCGGAAACGCGGCGACGTGCCGGGCGGCCTCGGCCGCCACGTCCTCAAGCCGCGCGCGCGCGGCCGCTTCCCGAACGGCGTCCCACTTGGTCAGGACCAGAACGTAGGACTGGCCCGCGCCGTCCAGCATCTTCATCATCGCGCGGTCCGATTCCTTGAGGCCGTGGCGGGAATCGACCAGCAGGCACACGCGCCTGAGCGGGGTGCGGCCGCGGAGATAACTTCGCGTCAGCCGGGCGAGCCCGGCCATCTCGCCCTTCGGCGCGCGGGCAAACCCGTAGCCGGGAAGATCGGCGAGCATGAGCCTGGACCCGAGATCGAAGAAGTTGATCTGGCGCGTCCGGCCCGGCGTCGTCGAGACGCGGGCGAGCGCCTTCTGTCCCACCAAGGCGTTGATCAGACTCGATTTGCCGACATTGGAGCGGCCGACCAGGGCGATTTCGGGAAGATCGCTCGCCGGCACCGCCGAGGCGACGGTTGTCCCGGCGACGAAGCCGCAGGGACCCGCGAACAGCAGCCGCCCAGCCTCGATATCTTCGGATGATTCGTCCGCGCCGGTCATCGCAATGGGACGATCTCAGGTCACCTGGACGCCCATCCGGCGCATGATCACCCATTGCTGGGCCATGGACAGCACGTTGTTCCACGCCCAGTAAATGACCAGGCCGGCGGGAAAGCTCGCGAGCATGTAGGTGAAGATTATGGGCAGGTAGGCGAACATCTTGGCCTGGATCGGATCGGTCGGCTGGGGGTTCATCTTCTGCTGAACCCACATGGTGACGCCCATGATGAGCGGCCAGATTCCGACCATCAGAATCTCCGGCGGCTGCCACGGGATCAGGCCGAACAAGTTGAAAATCGTGGTCGGGTCGGCATCGGAAAGATCCGCGATCCAACCATAGAACGGCGCGTGGCGCATCTCGATCGTGACGTAGAGCACTTTATAGAGGGCGAAGAAGACCGGAATCTGCACCAGGATCGGCAGGCAGCCGGCGGCCGGATTTGCGTTCTCGCGCTTGTAAAGCGCCATCAACTCCTGATTCATCCGGACCTTGTCGTCGCCATGGCGCTCGCGCAGCTTCATCATCCCGGGCTGAAGCTTTTTCATCTTGCTCATCGCCACGTAAGACTTGTTGGCGAGCGGGTAGAAGAGGATCTTTATCCCCACGGTCAGCAGCAGGATGGCGACGCCGAAATTGCCGACGAGCTGGTTCAGCCACACCAGCGCATAGAAAATCGGCTTGGTCAGGAAGTAGAACCAGCCGAAGTCGATGGCGAGATCGAAGCGGGGGATATTGAGCTTTTCGCCGTAGCTGTCGAGCAGCGCCAGCTCCTTCGCCCCGGCGAAAAGAAGGGTCCGGGTTTCGACCGCCGCGCCCGGCTGGGCCACGATGGCGCCCTGGAGAAAGTCCGCCTGATAGCGATCCTCGGTTCCTTCCTTGCGGTGGAGGAAGCGATGCGTCGCCTCCGTCGCCTGGTCCGGAATCAAGGCGGCGAGCCAGTACTTGTCGGTGATGCCCGACCAGCCGCCCCGGGATTTGTCCTCCTCGGTCCCCTTCTTGCGCAAATCGGCGTAGGTCGTTTCCTTCAGCGTGTTGTGCAAAACCCCGAGCGGTCCTTCGTGCAGAATATAGATATCGGAAACCACCGGCGTGCCGGCACGCACGATCAGGCCGTACGTGTGCAGCGTCGCCGCGCGCGCGCTCGCGTTCACGACCCGTTGTGTCACTGTGAACATGTATTGCTTGTCCACGGCGACGACGATCTCGAAGCGGAGCCCCTGGCCGTTGTCCCAAGTCAGCGTCACCGGGCTTTCCGGCGCGAGCCGGTTTTGGTTCGTGGTCCAGACCGTTTCCGCCGTGGGAACGGCCACGCCTTCCGAGCCGACCCAGCCTACTTGAGCGTAGGTGGCGGACTTGTGGCCCTTGGGCAGGAAAAACGCCACCTGGGCGCCCTTGCGGCCGGGCTTCTCGAAAAACTGGGTGAAGACGAGATCGTCGAACCTGGCCCCTTCGAGGGCGAGGGAGCCTTTCAGCGTCGGCGTCTCGATTTGAATCCGGGGCCCGGCGCCGGCGCTTGAACCGGCGACGCTTGCCGCCGCCGGGACGGGAACGCCGCTCAGACCCGGGACCGGAGGCGCGGCCGGCGGCACCGCGACGGCGCCCGGCGCGGGCACGCCCGCCACCGGTGCGCTGGTTGCCGGCGCGCTCGGCGCGGGCGCGGGCGGGCGATTCCGGGAAAAATAATACTCGAACCCGATCACGATCAAGATCGAGAGAATGACGGCGAGAATCATGTTGCGGTTGTCGGGGATCACGGGCGGACTCTTTTCTCGTCGCCGCGGGCTTGGGGCACCGGATCGAAACCGACGCCGCCCCAGGGATGACAACGCGCAATTCTGCGTAGGGCGAGGCTTGAGCCCCGAAACACGCCAAACCGCCTGAGGGATTCCTCGGCGTATGCCGAGCAGCCGGGCTCGAAGCGGCACGCCGAAGGCGCGCCGATCAACGCCTGGACCGCCGGGGCGAGCGCGTAGCGCCACGCCCACACCAGCCCGAGCGCGATAGGCCTGAGAATAATGTCGAGGATGTCCGCAGCCTTCATTCGTTTTTTTTCCACACGCCGAGCCGCTTGAATGCCTGCACCAGATCGCCGACCAGTTCGGGAAAGGGCCGAACCAGCGTTTCAGTCCGGCCGATCACCACCAAATCCACGCCGCCCGCCACGCCTTCGGCGTCGAGGCTGGCGAGCGCGGCCCGGAGACGCCGCCGGGCCCGGTTGCGCGCGACTGCATTCCCGACCTTGCCCGAGACCGTGAAGCCGACGCGCGCCAGGGACGGATCCACCTTCTTGTCTCCCGAGCGCCCTCCCGCCTCGCGCTCCGCACCGGTCCGGCGGCGGACCTGGACGATCAAGCCGGGCGCGACCCACTTTTGCCGTGCCGCCGCGACTTTGAGAAAGTCGGGCCGCCGTTTCAGGCGCGCGAGCGTGCCGGCCACGGTCAACCCTCCGGATCAGGCGGAAAGGCGCTTGCGCCCCTTCGCCCGGCGATCGGCGAGAACCTTGCGGCCGCCGACGGTTTTCATGCGCGCGCGAAAGCCGTGGCGGCGCTTGCGGATCAGTTTGCTCGGCTGGTAGGTTCTTTTCACGGAATCTGGCTCCTCGACGGGCGGAATTGAGGTCGCTGGTATAAGGGCGGGCCGCCTTCGAGTCAACGCGGCCCCGGCGTTTTTTGACCGTTTTACGGGCTTTTTTCCTGCCCTCTCCGGTTCGTGTCTACCCTTGAGCGAGAGTTGCTCTATTCTTCGCCCGTTCCGGCAAGCCCCGTCCCGGAGCATATTCTAACCGTCTTAACCCACCGCGATGACCGACCGCGCCCCGCCCGAAACCCCGCCGCCCGGCTTTTCCCCTGCTCGGCTCATCCCGCTTTTTATTCTTCTCGCCGGCCTCGCGGCTTTCTTTGCCTTCGGGCTTCATCGCCACGTTTCGCTCCATGCGCTCGGCGAGCACTTTATCGCTCTCAAAAGCTGGGTCGCGGCGCAAGGAAGCCTGGCGCTTGCCGGGTTCGGCCTCGTTTACGCGCTCGCGATCGCGCTTTCCATTCCGGGCGGGCTGGTGTTGACGCTGACGGGCGCGATGCTGTTCGGCGCGTATGCCAACACGGCCGTCGTCGTCGCCGCCGCCACCACCGGCGCGACGGCGGTTTTTCTCGCCGCCCGCTTCGGCTTGGGCGAACCCTTGCGCGCTAAGGCCGGGCCCACCCTTAAAAAGATGGAAGCGGGATTCCGCCGGGACGCCTTCACCTATCTTCTCGCGCTCCGCCTAGTGCCGCTGTTTCCGTTTTGGCTGGTCAATCTCGCACCGGCGTTCCTCGGAGTCCGGCTTTCGACCTATGTTGTCGCAACCGCAATTGGAATCGCGCCCGCGACCTTCGTCTTCAGCATCGTCGGCGAGGGCTTGGCCGGCGTGGTCGAGGCCGGCGGCGACGTCCGCGCCGATCAAATTCTGTCGCCGCTCATGATCGCGGCGCTCATCGCCCTGGCGGCGCTCGCCCTCGTTCCGGTACTGTTGCGCCGCTGGCGGGAAGGACGCGGCTAAGATATGACCGAGATTCTGACCCCCGACATTTGCGTGATCGGCGCCGGCTCGGGCGGACTTTTGCTTGCCGCCGGCGCTTCGCAGATGGGCGCGTCGGTTGTTCTGTTCGAGCGCGGGCGCATGGGCGGCGATTGCCTCAATTTCGGCTGCGTGCCGTCGAAATCGTTGATCGCGGCGGCCCATGCCGCGCACACGGTTCGCGACGCGGCCCGCTTCGGCGTCGGCGTGGCCCAGCCGACGGTGGACGGCCGGGCCGTATTCGCCCGCGTCCGCGCCGTGATCGCCGCCATCGCCCCGAACGATTCGGTCGCGCGGTTCGAGGCGCTGGGCGTGCGCGTGATCCAGGCGCACGCCCGCTTCACCGACCCCGATTGCGTCGTCGCGGACGGGATCGAGGTGCGCGCCCGGCGGTTCGTCGTCGCCACCGGCTCAAGCCCGGCGGTGCCGCCGATTCCCGGCCTCGACCAGGCTCCCTATCTCACCAACGAAACGGTCTTCGATCTCGACGCCATCCCGGAACACCTGATCGTGCTCGGCGGCGGGCCGATCGGGATCGAACTGGCGCAGGCGTTCCGCCGCCTCGGCGCCAAGGTCAGCGTGATCGAGATGCAGGCGATCCTCGGGCGCGACGATCCCGAACTCGCCGACGCGATCCGTCGCCAATTGACGGTCGAAGGCGTCGCGATCCGCGAGAACGCGCGGGCCGAGCGCATCGAGCGGACTTTGAGCGGCGTCGCCGTCGAAATATCCGGATCCGAGCCGGCGCGCATCGAGGGGACGCACCTCCTGGTCGCGGTCGGCCGGCGGCCCCACATCAAGGACCTCGGGCTCGACCTTGCCGGCATCGCGATCAAGCCCGAGAGAATCATCGTCGATGCGCGGCTCAGGACCACGAACCCGCGGGTTTACGCCATCGGCGACGCCGCCGGCGGATTGCAGTTCACCCACGTCGCCAATTTTCACGCCGGCATCGTGCTTCGCAACATCCTATTCCGCTGGCCCGCCCGCGCCGACCGCGCGCCGATTCCCCGCGTCACCTACACCGACCCCGAGCTTGCCCAGGTCGGGCTGACCGAAGCCGAGGCCCGCGCTCGGAACTTGAGCTTCCAAATCTCGCGCTGGCCGATGCACGACAACGACCGCGCCCAAGCCGAAGGCAAGACCGAAGGCCTGGTCAAGATCATCGTCGGCCCGCGCGGCCGTATTCTCGGCGCCGGCATCGCCGCGGCGCACGCGGGCGAACTGATCGGGCCGTGGACGCTGGCGATGGCCGAAGGATTGGGGCTGGCCGCGATGGCGAGCGTCGTCGCGCCCTACCCCACGTTGGGCGAGGCCGGCAAGCGCGCCGCCGGAAGTTTCTTCGCACCCACCCTGTTCAGCGAGCGCACCCGAACGATCGTGCGCCTGCTCGCCCGCCTGGGATGAGCGGCCCGCGCGGCGCGCGCATCGAGGACGGGCGCCGGCTTGTCGTTTCGTCGATTTACGTCTGGTTCCAGGACGATTTCGGCAACGGCACGGACGCGGCCGTGATCGCGCACCTTGCGCGCCACGCCCTGCCGGAACTCAAAAAGGCGCTCGTCGGATTCGAGCGCCTGTCCGGCCACGACTACGATTGGGCGATCAACGCGCCGTCTAGGTGATACCCGCGAGCGGATACTCGGCGAGCGGCTCGTAGTGGACGCCGTCGCCGCCCGGGCGGCTCTCGAACAGAGTGAAATTGACGATCGGGTACGGCCCGGCGGCGAAGCCGTGGCGGGTTTCGAGATAAGGCCCGAGGCGGACGCTCGGCACGTCGTCGAGGCGGGCGAGCGTCACGTGCGCCGAGAACTTGCGCCGCTCCGGCGCCAGACCCGCGCGCACCGCCACCGATTCGATCTTGTCGCGTAAAAAGACGACCGGATCGGATTTTTCCGTCCCCACCCACAGGGTGTGCGCGATCCGACCGCGGGCGAAAAATCCGACCCCGCTGAGCATAAGGCCGAAGGCCGGCGCGCGGATAAGGCCGAGCTCGACGTCCATCTCCTCGGCGCCGGCACGGTCGGTTTCGCCGATGAAGCGGAGCGTCAGGTGAAGGTTGTCCCGGCCGACCCAGCGTGCGCCGGGCACGCCGTTTTGCAGGGCGCTCAAGCGCTGGCGGACGTCCTCGGGGAGCGGCAAGGCGACGAACAGACGCATGGGCCGGATCCCCCGCGCGGCACGCTCAGATAAAAAGGACGAGCACCCCTGTATAGCCGTAGAGGCGGGCGTTGGATATCTCGCCGCCGGCATAGAACCCGACCAGGGGAAAATCGCCGAGCTGCTCGCGGATCAACTCGATCTCGCGGCCCTCGCGGCCGAACATGCTCGCGCCGCGACCGATGCAACTGATGTAGAGCCCGGCCTTGGGCCGGCCGCCGATCCGGCGCTTGAGGCTTTCGGCCATGCGCGTGAGGTCGGTTTCGGCGCTTTTAGGATCGCGCCGGACGAACATGATCCGATCTCCCGCCGCCACCGGCCCGCCGACCGCGAGCCAGCCGCGCACCGGGTCGGCGCCGACCAGGGTGCGCACGGTGTAATCGCCGGTGTCGGACCCCTCGACCGGAAAGGCGGCGTGGATCGAGCCGATCATCGCCTGAAGCGCGCGCATGTTCTTGACGCCGAGGTCTTCTTTGAGCACCTCGATCGGCTTGCGGCCGTCGAGGGCGACGACGACGTTCTCGACCGCGTCCGTGACCGTGCGCACCGGCCCCGCCGGGACGCAGCCCTGGCTTTGGCCGGTCGCGACCGCGACCCCGGGCGCGAACAGAATCCCCGACACGCCGCCGCCCGTCACCCGGCCGGCGATCTGGTAGAACGCGCCGCGCGAGGACGTGAACCCGCCGACGAGAAACCCCGCGCCCTGGTTCGCGAGCGCTTCAAGCACCTTGGGCGATTCGGTGTTCTCGGGATCGGCGTGAACGACGCCGAAGACCGAGGGTGCCTGCTTCATCCAGGCACGAATCTCCTCGGAAAGCTCGTCGGAGCCTTTCGCCAGCGCGGGAAAAATACGGAAGGAATCCTCGGGGATAGCGCCGACCATGGCCGCCAGCCCCGGCCGGTCGAAATATTCGGCGTCGTTGCCGCAGATGCCGATGCCGACGCTGCCGACCCAGTGTTCGATCCCGGTCTTTTGGCGCAGGTAGGCGAGGATGCTGCCGAAATCCTCGGCGAGCCGGTCGGTGGCGTAGACAAAGCCGAGATTCGCGCCCGCGGGCAGCGGCATGAGCGAATCGACGCAGGCCTTGGCGGCATGCGCCCAATGCTCGGCGGCGGTGTGGGCGGCCTTGAAGGAGACGGGTTCCGGCAACGGCGCGATTCTTTCCTGGAGCGAACGATGGTTCGGGGGGCAGCGGGAGAATTTTATATGGGCAGGAAAGGCCAAGCCAGCCGCCCAAAATCTTTTCCCGACCCGCGCCCCGATAAAACCCCCTTTTCCGCCAAGGTCTTAGCGTAGTTGATTTTTTCCCGCCTTAGCCCATATTCATACTACTCCCACGTTCGCCGGCTTTGCGCGCGGATGATCCGCGCGGCCGGAGGGAACCTCAAACAGGAGACCCCTTCCATGGCACTCGGTCCCGACAATCGCTTCGACGCCCACACCGGACACATGACGCAGGCCCAAGCGGAGTTGGCGCAGGTCGACGTCGGCCTGCGCGCGCACATGCTCAAGGTCTACAACTACATGGCCTCGGGGCTGACGCTGACCGGCATGGTCGCCTACGCCGCCGGCAACTCGCCCGCGGTCATGAGCCTGCTCTACACCGCCGGCCCGGCCGGCCAGCTTTCGCCCACGATCCTCGCCTGGATCGCGATGCTGGCGCCGATCGGCATGGTCTTCTTCCTCGCCGCGCGCGTCCACGCGATGAAGGCCCAGACCGCCCAGACCATGTTCTGGATCTATGCGGCGATGATGGGGCTTTCGCTCGCCAACATCTTCATCGTCTTCACCGGCGCGAGCATCGCGCGGGTCTTCTTCATCACCGCCGCGACCTTCGCCGGCATGAGCCTTTACGGCTACACCACCAAGCGCGACCTTTCCCGCTTCGGCTCGTTCCTGACGATGGGCCTGATCGGCATCATCATCGCCATGGTGGTCAATATGTTCCTGCAGAGCGCGGCGCTGCACTTTGTGGTTTCGGTGGTCGGCGTGCTGGTGTTCGTCGGCCTCACCGCCTACGACACTCAGGAGATCAAGTCGATCTACCTCGAAAGCGACGACACCGAGGTTTCCGGCAAGAAGGCCATTCTCGGCGCCCTCAAGCTCTATCTCGACTTCATCAACATCTTCGTGATGCTGCTCCAGCTGTTCGGCGATCGCCGCTGAACCCAGCCTAGAGCCTCGACCGACGCGCCGCCCGGAACGCCGTTCCGGGCGGTTTCGTTTGGGGGGCTATTTCACGCCACCCGGTCGCGCGGGGCCTGGCCCTTGAAGAAGGCGTCGAGGTTGTCGAGCGCGCGAAAGCCCATGGCGTTGCGGGTATCCAGCGTGGCACTGCCGAGATGCGGCAACAGGTAGGCGTTGTCGAGGCCGAGATAGCCGGGGTGGAGCTTGGGCTCGCCCTCGAACACGTCGAGCCCGGCGGCGGCGACGTGGCCCGATTCGAGCGCCGCGATCAGGGCCTCGTCGTCGATCACCGGGCCGCGCGCGGTGTTCACCACCACCGCGCCCTTGGGCAATTTGGCGATGCGCTTGGCGTTCAGGAACTTCCGCGTTTCCGGCGTCAGCGGACAGTGGATCGTGAGATAGTCGCAGAAGGGCAACATTTCCTCGACATCGGCGTGGAAAATCGCGCCTTCGGTCTTGGCCGGCGGCAGCGGGTTCTGATCGTGGTAGTGGAGATCGAAGCCGAACGGCTTGGCGCGGCGCGCCACCGCCTGGCCGATGCGGCCCATGCCGTAGATGCCGAGGCGCTTGCCCTGGCAGCCGATGCCGATCAACTGGGTCGGCCGCCAGCCGATCCAGCGGTTCTCGCGCAGGATCTTCTGGCCTTCGTAGGCACGCCGCGCCCCGGCGAGCAACAGCAGCATCGTCATGTCGGCGGTCGCGTCGGTCAGCACTTCGGGCGTGTTGGTGACGGTGATCCCCCGCGCACCAGCCGCCGCGAGTTCGACGTGGTCGAACCCGACCGAGAAGGTGGCGATGATACGCACGCTTTTATCCAGCCCCTCGATGACCGCGGCCTTCACCGCCGTGGTCGGGCTGGTGACGATGCCGTCCATGCCCTGGCTCAAGGCGACGATTTCGGCTTCGGTGTAGGTCTTGTCGTCGGGGTTGAGCCGAACGTCGTAGTCACGCTTGAAACGCGCCTCGACCGCCTCGGGCAGTTTGTTGAGGACGAAAAGCTTCGGTTTGGCGGCCACGGCGGGTTCTCCTCGGTCGTTCGTTCAGGCGTCGGTCCAAGCACCAGAACAGGGCGGCGTTGGCGCCGTCAAGGGGCTGGCTCATGGGGGATCGATTCGACGCCGAATCGATCCCGGAGGATTCTTACGGACCCGATTCAATGGTCCCGCCGGCGCAAAATTTCGACCGCCTGATTGAGTTGGGCCATGCGCTGGTGGCTGCCGGTGCCGCTGTCGGGGTGATGGATCGCGGCAAGGGTGCGGAACCTGGAACGAATCTCCGCAACATCGGGGTCGGAGTCGGGTGGGAAGCCGAGCACGTGGAGCGCCTCGACGGACGTCTTTACCCCTTGGGCCAGCAGGGGGGACGAAATGTCGGAAACGATTCGAACGAGCCTGGCGACCTCTTCCTTGATCTCGGCCGCGCTCGTTTCGCCCGCGCGGCGAAGTTCGAGCTTGACCTCGCCCCGGTCGAGGGCCAGCGCAACGGCCAAGGCTCGGCGGGCGGTTTTGGCGTCCGTGCCGGAGGGAAGCCGGACCTGAAGCCGGGGCTTGCGCCGCCAGGGTCGGCCCTGGGATGGGCCGGAACGGAGGATCACCGTTTCCCGATCCCCCGCCGGCGGTTCGCCCGGATCGGGCACGACGACGATCATTTCGGGAGTCAACAGAAGCAGAACCGAGCGGGCCAGGTCGGCGGCGTTCACGTTCCGCCGATGGGCCAGCGCCAGAACCTCGTCACGGAAGCGACTCGAACAATGAACGGTATGGGAATGTTTCGACCGGTCCCCGGTCATGTCGTCCACCCCTCAAGGCGTGGGCCGACGGACGAACCAGGGCTTTCTCTCCGTTCCCGCTCCGTAAAGGGCGGTCGAGGGGCGACAACCATCTCTCGGCTGCAATGACTCATGGGATTTCCCCATATCACAACTACCAGCGTTGTTGGAAATGGGAAGAAATTGATAGTTTCTTACCGAGCCCTGTTTCGTGGCTAGTTTCCGCCGTTGCCGGGCGCCGGCATGGCGATGGCGTGATAGCCCGAATCGACGTGGTGAACCTCGCCGGTCACGCTCGCCGACAAATCCGAGAGGAGATAGAGCGCGGAGCCGCCCAAATCCTCGAGCGCCACGGAGCGGCGGAGCGGCGAGTTCTCCTGGGCGAAACGAAATATTTCGCGGGCGCCGGCGATGGCGCTGCCCGCCAGCGTGCGCACCGGACCGGCCGAGATGGCGTTGACGCGCACTCCTTGCGGCCCGAGATCGGCGGCCAGGTACCGGACGCTGGCTTCGAGGGCCGCCTTGGCCACCCCCATGACGTTGTAGTTGGGCACCACCCGCTCGGCGCCGAGGAAGGAAAGGGTGAGCAGGCTGCCGCCCTTGGGCATCAGCGCCGCCGCGCGGCGCGCCACCGCCGTGAAGGAATAACAGGACACATCGAGAGTGGTGATAAAATTCGCCCGCGAGGTATCCAGATAGCGGCCCTTGAGTTCGTCCTTGTTCGAGTACGCGATCGCGTGGACGACGAAATCGAGGCTGCCCCACTCGCGCGCGATCGCGGCGAATGCGGAATCGAGGCTTGAGTCGCTGTCGGCCTGGCAGGGAACGACCAGGGCCGCGTCCACGGCTTCGGCCAGCGGCCGGACCCGCTTTTCCAGCGTTTCGTTCTGGTAGGTGAAGGCGAGCCTTGCGCCGTGGCGGCGAAGGGTGGCGGCGATGCCCCAGGCGATAGAGCGGCTGTTGGCGACGCCCATGATCAGGCCGCGCTTGCCGGCCATCAGCGCCGCGGCGGCACCGAATTCGGTGGGGTGGATTCGTTCGATTCCGGACATGGAATTTTCCTCGTCTGTCTCTTTCGTTTCGGGCGGTAACGTGCCCTTACCGCTCCGCATCCGCTCCTCACCCTTCATAACGGGTGAAGGCAAGGGTGGCGTTGGTGCCGCCAAAGCCGAAACTGTTCGACATCACGCAGTTGAGCGCGACGTTATCCTGAAGCGCGCGCACGACCGGCATGCCCTCGGCCTCGGGCTCCAGCTCCTCGATATTGGCCGAGGCGCAGATAAAGCCGTGGCGCATCATGAGCAGGGAATAGATCGCCTCGTGGACTCCGGCCGCGCCGAGCGCATGGCCGGTGAGCGATTTGGTCGAATTGAAGGCGGGGAGATAGTTGCGGTCGCGGAAGACCTCGCGGATCGCCTGAAGTTCCTTGACGTCGCCGATCGGGGTCGAGGTGCCGTGGGTGTTGATGTAATCGACCGGCTGGCGCAAGTCCTTGATCGCCATTTTCATGCAGCGGACCGCGCCCTCGCCCGAGGGTTGAACCATGTCGAAGCCGTCCGAGGTGGCGCCGTAACCCGTCAATTCGGCGTAGATCTTGGCCCCGCGCGCCCGGGCGTGCTCGAATTCCTCGATCACCACGACTCCGCCGCCGCCGGAGATCACGAACCCGTCGCGCTTGGCGTCGAACGCGCGGCTGGCCCGCGCCGGCGTATCGTTAAAGCCCGCCGACAGCGCCGGCATGGCGTCGAACAGCATCGAGAGCGTCCAATGCAGTTCCTCGCCGCCGCCGGCGAAGACGATGTCTTGCTTGCCCATCTGGATCAGTTCGGCGCCGTTGCCGATGCAGTGCGCGCTGGTCGAGCACGCCGAACTGATCGAATAGTTGACCCCCTTGATCTTGAACGCGGTCGCGAGCGTGGCGGAATTGGTGCTCGACATGGCGCGCGGCACCATGAAGGGGCCGATCTTGCGCGGGCCCTTGGCCCGCGCGATGTCGGCGGCTTCGACCTGGTTCGAGGTCGAGGGCCCGCCCGAGCCGACGATCAAGCCGGCGCGTTCGTTCGAGACCTCGGCCGGGGTCAGGCCGGAATCGGCGATCGCGTCCTGCATGGCGACGTAGTTGTACGCCGCGCCGTCGCCCATGAAGCGCCGCCAGCGCCGGTCGACACGGGCCTCGATATCGATATTGAGCGCGCCGTGGACGTGGCTGCGGAAGCCCATTTCCTTGTATACGGGGGCGAAGACGATGCCGGAACGACCGGCGCGCAAAGCGGCGACAACCTCGTCTTGGGTGTTGCCGATGCTGGAGACGATTCCCAATCCGGTGACGACGACCCGTCTCATGGACTTCCCGTCTCTTCGACGAACAGGCCGACGCGCAGCCCCTTGGCTTCGTAGATCGGCGTGCCGTCGGCCAAAACGGTGCCGTCGGCGATGCCGAGCGCGAGCCGACCGCGCCGGACCTGTCTTAACTGGACATGATACGCCACCCGCCGGACCTTGGGCAGTACCTGGCCCGAGAACTTGACTTCGTCGACGCCGAGGGCGCGGCCCCGGCCCGGCGAGCCGCTCCAGCCGAGGAAAAAGCCGACCAGCTGCCAGAGCGCGTCCAACCCGAGACAGCCGGGCATGACCGGGTCGCCCTCGAAATGACAGGCGAAAAACCAGAGATCGGGGCGGATATCGAGTTCGGCCAGAACCTCGCCCTTGCCGTGGGCGCCGCCGGCCTCGTCGATGCGGACGATCCGGTCGATCATCAACATCGGCGGCAGCGGCAACTGGGCGTTGCCGGGGCCGAACAGCCGACCGTGACCGCATTCGATCAGGTCTTCGCGCGAATAGCTGCTCGGTCTCGTCACGCGCCCCTCCAACTCCGGCATCCCGGCGTTCAGCCGCCGGGCGCGCCGCGCGAGGATCTGCTCGGCACCTTATCGGAGATGTCCTCGCCGGTCTGCTGGTCGACGACCCGCATCGAGAGCTTGATCTTGCCGCGGTCGTCGACGCCGATCAGCTTGACCTTGACCTGGTCGCCGACGTTGACGACGTCGGTGGTCTTGCCGACCCGGCCCGGAGCCAGCTCGCTGATGTGCACCAGGCCGTCCTTGGCGCCGAGGAAGTTGACGAAAGCGCCGAAGTCCACGGTCTTGACCACCTTGCCGGTATAGATGGTGCCGACCTCGGGATCGGCGGCGATGCTGCGGATCCAGTCGAGAGCCGCCTGGCCGCCCTTTTCGTCCACCGCCGCGACCTTGACGGTGCCGTCGTCCTCGACGTCGATCTTGGCGCCGGTGACCTCGCAGATTTCGCGGATCATCTTGCCGCCTGGGCCGATGATTTCGCGGATTTTGTCCTTGCTGATCTTGATGATGGTGATGCGCGGAGCGTTCTTGGACACGCCTTCGCGCGGGGCCGAGATCGCGTTCTCCATTTCACGGAGGATATGCAACCGGCCGTCGCGCGCCTGGGCGAGAGCGATCTTCATGATCTCCTCGGTGATCGAGGTGATCTTGATGTCCATCTGCAACGCGGTGATTCCGGTCGCGGTGCCGGCGACCTTGAAGTCCATGTCGCCCAAGTGATCCTCGTCGCCGAGGATGTCGGAGAGCACGGCGAAGTCGGCCCCTTCCTTGATCAGGCCCATGGCGATGCCGGCCACCGGGCGCGGCATCGGCACGCCCGCGTCCATCAGCGCGAGCGAAGTGCCGCACACGGTCGCCATCGAGGACGAGCCGTTCGATTCGGTCACCTCGGACACGACCCGGATGGTGTAGGGGAAGGCCTCGGGCTTGGGCAGGATCGGGTTCATCGCCCGCCAGGCGAGCTTGCCGTGACCGATTTCGCGCCGGCCGGGTGAGCCGAGCCGCCCGGTTTCGCCGACCGAGTAGGGCGGGAAGTTGTAATGAAGCATGAAACGCTCGCGGTATTCGCCTTCGAGCACATCCATGATCTGCTCGTCCTGGCCGGTGCCCAGCGTGGCCACCGCCAGCGCCTGGGTCTCGCCGCGAGTAAACAGCGCGCTGCCGTGGGCGCGGGGAAGCAAGCCGACCTCGGCCGCGATCGGGCGGACGGTCTTGGTGTCGCGGCCGTCGATGCGCCGTCCGGTCTTGAGGATGTCGTGCCGGACGATGTCGGATTCCAGGTCCTTGAGCGCCGCCGGAGCCGCCTCCGCCGCCAACGCCTGATCGAGCGCGCCGTCGGCGGCGATTTTCGCCATCGCGTCGGCCTTGGCCGCCTCGATCTTGCCATGGCGGGCCTGCTTGACGGTCTCGCGGTAGGCGTCGCGCAACGGCGCTTCGGCGAGCGCGCGCACGCGCTTGGCGATCGCCGCGATCCCCTTCGGGGGCTCGGCCAGCGCGATCGGTTCCTTGGCGCACGCCTCGGCCAGCTCGACGATCGCCTGGATCACCGGCTGGAAGGAGCGGTGCCCGAACATGACCGCGCCGAGCATCACGTCTTCGGACAGCTCGCTGGCCTCCGATTCGACCATCAGTACGCCCTCGACGGTGCCGGCGACGATCAGGTCGAGCTGGCTGACGGCCGTCTCGTCGATCTGCGGATTGAGCACGTACTGGCCGTTGATGTAGCCGACCCGGACCGCCGCGATCGGCCCCAGGAACGGAAGGCCCGAGATCGTCAGCGCCGCCGACGCGCCGATCAGGGCGACGATGTCGGGATCGTTTTCCAGATCGTGCGACAGCACGGTGGTGATGACCTGGGTTTCGTTGCGATAGCCCTCGGCGAACAGGGGCCGGATGGGACGGTCGATCAGGCGCGAGACCAGAACCTCGTTCTCGTTGGGCCGGCCTTCGCGCTTGAAGAACCCACCCGGGATCTTGCCGGCGGCGAACGCCTTCTCCTGGTAGTTGACGGTGAGCGGGAAAAAGTCGATCCCGGCGCGCGTGGTTCTCTCGGCGACCGCGGTGCACAGCACCTTGGTCTCTCCGTAGGTCGCCAACACCGCGCCATCGGCCTGGCGGGCGATCTTGCCGGTTTCGAGGACGAGCTTACGTCCGCCCCACTCGATCTCTTTGCGGAATTCCTTGAACATGTCTTTCTCTCTTTCTTTCTCTCTTCTGCTGGGGGAAGGGTGACGCGCGTCCGGCCAGCCCGCGCGCGGGGGCCGGAAACGCGAAAAAGTTCGGGATCAAAATAAAATTCATCTCGGGTGTAAAACGGTCTGGCGCGCTCACTTGCGCAGGCCAAGTCCTTCGATCAAGCGATCATAGCGGGTGGGCTCCACCCGCTTGAGATAATCCAACTGCCGGCGGCGCTGGCTCACCATGAGCAGGAGGCCGCGGCGGGAGTGGGTGTCGTGGGGATGGCCCTTGAGGTGCTCGGTGAGGTTGGCGATGCGCGCGCTCAAAAGCGCCACCTGGACCTCGGGCGAACCGGTATCGTCCTTCTTGGTCGCGTATTTCTGGACGAGCTCAAGCCGGCGCTCGGAACTAATCGACATCGGGAGTCTCCTTGACGCTCGCTTCGGTTAACTCGTTGATCACGCGCACCGGGCGGATCTCGCCACCATGCACTTCCGCCAGAGCCACCAACCGCCCGTCGAACATGGCACGCACCCGCGCACCTGGAACGATATCGGACTTGGGGGATCGGCTGACCACGGGCAGCGCCGCAACGGGCTGTCCCTGGCGTAGCCGCCGCGCCTCGCTTTCCGTCAGGGCCAGAGCCGGGATGTCGTCCAGCACGGTCGCTGCGGGCCGCAAAGCCTCGGCGAGGCGCGCACTATGCACAAGGCCAGCCAGGCAATCCAGCGAAATCGCCTCTTTTTCCGTAAAGGGGCCGACCGCCAAACGGCGCAAATTCGCGACATAGCCGAACGTGCCGAGCCGGCGGGCCAGGTCGCGGGCCAGCGCCCGCATATAGGCCCCCTTGCCCGAGCGGACCTCGAAAACCGCGTGGTCGGCGTCGGGGGCCTCGATCAGCCGGAATTCCTCGATCTTCACCCGCCGGGCGGCCAGCACCGGTGAGCCCTTGGCCCGCGCGATCGCGTAGGCCCGCTGGCCCCCGATCTTGAGCGCGGAAAAAGCCGGGGGAACCTGCTCGATCTCGCCCGTGAAATTCGGTAGCGCCGCCTCGATCGCGGCCCGGTCGGGACGATGGGGGCTGATCGCCGTCACCTCGCCTTCGGCGTCGTCGGTCGCGCGCGCTTCGCCGAAGCGCACGGTAAAACGATAGCGCTTGAGGTGCTCCATCGTGTAGGAAACGGTCTTGGTCGCCTCGCCGAGCGCGATCGGCAGAACCCCGGTCGCAAGCGGATCGAGGGTGCCGGCGTGGCCGACCTTGGCCGCATGGGTCAAGCGGCGCACCACCGCGACCACGTGCGCCGAGGTCATGCCGGGCGACTTGTCGATCACCAGCCAACCGGTGATCGGATGGCCTTTGCGCCTACGTCCCATCGTTTTTTTTCTTTTGCCGGCGCGCGCGCCCGCGCCCCGGTGGGGGCGCATCGTTTAATGCGCGCGGGGATTTACCCGCGCGCGCCGGCGGCGCTTTTTTTCCGGCCGCCGGCGCCCGGCCGAGATCGGCGGCGACCCGGGGATCGGCGAACAGCCGGTGGATGCGCTCGGCTTCCTCGAAGGTGGTGTCGGGACGGAAGACGATCTCGGGCGCGAGCCGGGTATGGACCGATTCCACCACCCGGCGGCGCAAGAAGGGCGCG
>SHWG01000022.1 GCA_009693905.1 Rhodospirillales bacterium
CTCAAGTATCTCGGCGCGATGGGGATCGCCTGCGCCAAGGATGGCGGGAAGCCTGGCAAGCGATCGCCAAGGACATGCCTGACCTGGTTCTGCTCGATTGGGACATGCAGCCGGTGAATGGCCTCGAATTCCTGCGGCGCGTCCGCCACGACCCCAAAAGCCCGAACCCGTACCTGCCGATCGTCATGGTCACCGGCTTCGCCGACCGCGCGCACGTCTTCGGGGCGCGGGAGGCGGGCGTCAACGAGTACATCGTCAAGCTGCTGTCGGCGAAAGCGCTGCTCGACCGGATCCAGGCGGTGATCAAACGGCCGCGCCGGTTCGTGCGCAGCGGCGAGTTCTTCGGTCCCGACCGCCGCCGCAAGGAGAAGCTCTTCCTCGGCCCCGACAAGCGCGGCCTGGAGGAGAAGCCGGCCGGGCCGGAGATCCCGGCGGCCGCGGACATGGGCCAGGAAGAAATCAACGCCCTCTTCAATCCCGACGACGTGCCCCCACCTCCCGCCGCCCCGGCGCAAGGCAAAGCCGAGGAGCCGGACCTGAATACGCCGGATACGAAGACTTAAGCCGCCTTCCGCATATAGTTCTTGATCAGAACCTCGGCGATCTGGACCGCGTTCAGAGCCGCGCCCTTGCGCAGGTTGTCGGAAACGACCCACAGCGCGAGGCCATGGGCCACGCTCGGGTCGCGGCGGATGCGGCTGACGTAAACCGCGTCCTCGCCGGCGCACTCGACCGGCGTGACGTAGCCTTCGTCGGCGCGGCGATCCACCACCACGACGCCGCTTGCGCGCCCAAGCGCCGCCCGCGCCGCGTCCTCGGAAATCGGGCCCTCGAATTCCACGTTGACCGCTTCGCCGTGGCCGATGAAGGTCGGCACGCGCACGCACGTCGCCGCGACCGCGATGTCCGCGCCCAGGATCTTCTTCGTCTCCATCTCCAGTTTCCACTCTTCCTTGGTCGCGCCGTCCTCGAGGAAGGCGTCGATGTGGGGAATGACGTTGAAGGCGATCTGCTTGGTGAACTTTTTCTGGTACTGGCGCGCCGTCTCGCCCGCGTAAACGCCGCGGGTCTGGTTGAACAGCTCGTCCATCGCCTCCTTGCCCGCGCCCGAGGTCGACTGGTAGGTGGCGACGACGACGCGCTTGATCCGGGCCAGATCGTGCAGCGGCTTCAGCGCGACCACCATCTGGATCGTCGAGCAGTTGGGATTGGCGATGATGCGCCGCTTGGTGTAGCCGGCGATCGCGCCCGGATTGACCTCGGGCACCACCAGGGGCACCTCGGGGTCCATGCGGAAATGCGAGGTGTTGTCGATCACCACCGCGCCGGCGGCGGCGGCGCGCGGGCTATGCACCGCCGAAACCTTGGCGCCGGGCGAAGACAGCACGAGGTCCACGCCGGCAAAATCGTAGCCGGCGAGGTCAAGCACCGT
Source organism: Rhodospirillales bacterium (assembly GCA_009693905.1). Classification (GTDB taxonomy): domain Bacteria; phylum Pseudomonadota; class Alphaproteobacteria; order Rhodospirillales; family 2-12-FULL-67-15; genus 2-12-FULL-67-15. The sequence goes on from SHWG01000022.1 coordinate 1,433, forward strand.
CAGGGTCCGGCCGTCGGCGAATTCGATTTCGCTGCCGGCCGAGCGCTCGGACGCGAGCGCGACGATCTCGCCCGCGGGAAACTTGCGCTCGGCCAGGATCGCCAGCAACTCGCGCCCGACGTTGCCGGTGGCGCCCACGACCGCGACTTTGTAGCTCATGCGTCTCTCTCCGTTCGGTCCCCGAAAGCAAAAGGCCCGCGGGGGTCAGCGGGCCTTCAGTTCAGCGCAATGCGAACCGGCCCGCTAGGGGGGGGTCTGGGTCTTGGTTCCGGTTTTGGCCGCGCACATGCTGGATGATTAACTCCCGGCGGGGCCGAATTCAAGCGGAAAAAGGGCTAGCCGCCGAGCTTTTCCAACTCCTTGAGGATCGCGTCGCCCATCGCCCGGGTCGAAACCAGCGTTTTCCCCGGCTGCAGGATGTCGCCGGTGCGCAGGCCCCGGTCGAGCACGGCCTTGGCCGTCCGCTCGATCAACTCGGCCTCGGCCTCGAGCGCGAAGGAATAGCGAAGACACATGGCGAAGCTGAGCAGGTTGGCGATCGGGTTGGCCTGGCCGAGCCCGGCGATGTCCGGCGCCGAGCCGTGGACCGGCTCGTAGAGCGCATGGCGGCGCCCGGTGGCGGCATCGCGGGCGCCGAGCGAGGCCGAGGGCAGCATCCCGAGCGAGCCGGTCATCATCGCCGCCTCGTCGGAAAGCATGTCGCCGAACAGATTATCGGTGACGATGACGTCGAACTGGCGCGGGTTTCGGATCAGTTGCATGGCGCAGTTGTCGGCGTACATGTGCGAGAGCTGGACGTCCGCGAACTCGGCCGCGTGTAGTTTCGTCACTTCCTCGCGCCAGAGAACCCCCGCCTCCATCACGTTCGCCTTCTCGACCGAGCAGACCTTGTTGCCGCGCAGCCTGGCGAGTTCGAAGCCGACCCGGGCGAGGCGGCGGATTTCCGCGTCGGTGTAGGTGTGGGTGTTGGTCCCCTTGCGCCCGCCGCCCGCGATATTTTCGATGCCGCGGGGCTCGCCGAAATACATGCCGCCGGTGAGCTCGCGGACAATCAGGAGATCGAGGCCATTGATGACCTCGGGCTTCAAGCTCGATGCGTCCACCAGCGCGTCGAACACCACCGCCGGGCGCAAATTCGCGAACAGGTCCATTTCCTTGCGCAGGCGCAACAGGCCCCGCTCCGGCTTTTGGGCGAACGGCAGCTTGTCCCATTTGGGTCCGCCGACCGCGCCGAGCAGAACCGCGTCCGCGTCCATCGCCGCCTTCATCGTCGCGTCGGTCAAGGGAACATGGTGCTTGTCGAGGGCCGCGCCGCCGACCAGGTCCTCGCGGACGTCGAAGCGGACCGCGCGGCGACGGCCCATCCATTCGGCGACGCGGAGCGTCTCGGCCATCACTTCCGGGCCGATGCCGTCGCCGGCGAGCACGAGCAGTTTCTTGTTGGCGGACGTCATTTCAGGATTTGGCGGCGAGCCAGGGCTGCAGGTGTTTCTGTTTTTCCTCGTAACCGTCGATCTTCGCGTTCTTTTGCATCGTCAGCCCGACGTCGTCGAGCCCATTGAGCAGCAGATGCTTGAGGAACGGGTCGATCTCGAAATGGATTGTGCCGCCGTCGGGGCCCCGGATGGTCTGACTATCGAGATCGACGGTAAGCGTGGCGTTGGCGCCGCGCTCGGCGTCGTCGAACAGCTTCGCCATCTCTTCTTTCGCGAGCTTGATCGGCAGAATCCCGTTCTTGAAGCAATTGTTATGGAAGATATCGGCGAAGTCCTCGGCGATGACGCAGCTGATGCCGAAATCCAGAAGCGCCCACGGCGCGTGCTCCCTCGACGATCCGCAGCCGAAATTCGCGCCCGCGACCAGGATCTTGGCCGCGCGATAGGCGGGCTTGTTGAGGACGAAGTCCGGCCGTTCTTTGCCTTGGTCGTCGTAGCGCATCTCAAAGAACAGCGCCTTGCCCAGCCCGGTGCGCTTGATCGTCTTCAAGAATTGCTTGGGGATGATCTTGTCGGTATCGACGTTGATCATCGGCAAGGGCGCCGCGACCCCGGTGAGTGTGGTGAACTTGTTCATGGCGGGTTGCCCCTCAAACCAACTTCCGCACGTCGGCGATCCGGCCGGCGACGGCCGCCGCGGCGGCCATCGCCGGGCTCATCAGATGGGTGCGTCCGCCGCGCCCCTGGCGGCCCTCGAAGTTGCGATTCGAGGTCGAGGCGCAATGCTCGCCCGGCTCCAGTTTGTCGGCGTTCATGGCGAGGCACATCGAGCAGCCGGGCTCGCGCCACTCGAACCCGGCGGCGAGGAAGATTTTGTCGAGGCCCTCGTCCTCGGCCTGGTCCTTCACCAGCCCCGAGCCGGGAACGATCATGGCGGCGACGCCCGGCGCCACATGGCGCCCTTGGGCGACGGCGGCGGCGGCGCGCAAATCCTCGATCCGGCCGTTGGTGCAGGAGCCGATGAAAACGCGCTCGATCTTGATTTCGGCCAAGGGCGTTCCTGGCGTCAATCCCATGTATTCGAGCGAGCGGATCATGGCCGCGCGCTTGGCCTCGTCGGCGACGTCACGGGGATCGGGCACGCGCCCGGTGACCGGGAGCACGTCCTCGGGGCTGGTGCCCCAGGTGACCATCGGCGCGATCTCGGCGGCATCCAGCGTCACGTCGCGCGCGAACACGGCGCCTTTGTCGGAGGGTAACGTCTTCCAATATGCTAACGCCTGCTCCCAGGCTCCGGCCTTGGGCGCGAACGGCCGGCCGCGCAAATAATCGAACGTCTTTTCGTCGGGCGCGATCAGGCCGGCGCGCGCGCCGGCCTCGACGGTCATGTTGCACACCGTCATCCGCCCTTCCATCGTCAGCGCCCGGATCGCCTCGCCCGCGTACTCGATGACGTGGCCGGTGCCGCCGGCGGTGCCGATTTTTCCGATGATGGCGAGGATCATGTCCTTGGCGGTGACGCCGAGAGGGAGCGCGCCCTCAACCGTGACCCGCATGTTCTTGGCCGGGCGCTGGAGCAGGGTCTGGGTCGCGAGCACGTGCTCGACCTCGGTCGTGCCGATGCCGAAGGCGAGCGCGCCGAAGGCGCCGTGGGTCGCGGTGTGCGAATCGCCGCAGACGATGGTGGTGCCGGGCAGGGTGAAACCCTGCTCGGGCCCGATGATGTGGACGATGCCCTGGCGGATATCGTCCATCGAAAGATAAGTGATGCCGTGCTCGCGGCAGTTGGCCGCGAGCGTTTCGACCTGGATTCGGGATTCTTCGTCGGTGATGCCGCCCGCGCGATCCGTGGTCGGCACGTTATGGTCGGCGACCGCCAGCGTCGCGTCGGGCCTCCGCACGCGGCGCTTGTTCAGGCGCAGGCCCTCGAACGCCTGCGGGCTGGTGACTTCGTGCACCAGGTGGCGGTCGATGTAAATCAGGGCGGTGCCGTCCGGCGGCACGTCCACCAGATGGCTTTCCCAGATCTTGTCGAACAGGGTTCGTGGTTTAGGGATCATGGGATGCACACTCTAGCGCGGGATAAGATCAAATGGAATCGTCACCCCCGCGTAAGCGGGGGTCCACGCTCTTGAAAAAGCCGGATTCCCGCTTTCGCGGGAATGACGGGATGAACACATATAACCGCATTCCGCTCCATCCATATCTAGATCGAACGGCCCGGGCGGCGTTTCTCGGTCTTGAGAGGCTTCTTCTTGTTGTCCTTGTCGGCTTTCCTCTTTTCCGCCTTGGCCGCGGCGCGCACCGCGGCCGCTTCCGCTGCCGCGGTCGAGGCGGCGGTCGGCGGCGCCGGATCGGCCTCGGTCGCGCCGCCCGCACCGGCGACGTAGCCCTCGGTCAACTCGGTGATGCGGGCTTTCTTGCCGGAGCGGTCGCGTAGGTAATAGAGCTTGGCCCGGCGCACGGCGCCGCGGCGCAGCACCTCGATCGCGGCCACGATGGGCGAATAGAGCGGAAACACCCGTTCGACTCCTTCGCCGTAGGAAATCTTGCGCACGGTAAAGGCGGAATTGATCCCGGCGTTCTTGCGCGCGATGCACACGCCCTCGAACAGCTGGAGCCGGGTGCGCTCGCCCTCCACCACCTTGACGCTCACCTTGAGCGTGTCGCCGGGCCGGAATGCGGGCACCGGACGGGCGGCCGCCAGTTTGGCGAGATTTTCGCTTTCGATCTGCTGCAACAAGTTCATGGCACGTTGTTCCTTCTTTGATTCTTTAATCTCGGGTCGAGATTGCGTTATTTTTCCGCGAAATCGCGCCACAGGTCGGGGCGGCGCTCGCGCGTGATCCGTTCCGCTTCGCTCAGCCGCCAGGCGCGGACCTTCTCGTGATGGCCGGAGACGAGAACCTCCGGCACCGCGCGGTCCCGCCACACCTGGGGGCGGGTGTAGTGGGGATACTCCAGCAACCCCCTCTCGAAACTTTCCTCCTCGAGCGACGTCTCGGCGCCGACCACGCCCGGCAAAAGCCGGACGCAGGCGTCGAGCAGCGCGACCGCGGCCGGCTCGCCGCCGGAAAGCACGAAGTCGCCGAGGCTGATCTCTTCGAGCGCGCGGGCCTCGATCGCCCGCTCGTCGACGCCTTCGTAGCGCCCGCATAAAAGCACGACGCCGGGGCCCGAGGCCAAGGCCCGGACCCGCGCCTGATCGAGCCGCCGGCCCCGGGGGGTGAGAAACACCAGCGGCGCGGCGAAGCCGGCACACGCCTGCCCGATCGCCGCGTCAACCACGTCGGGCCGGAGCACCATGCCCGGCCCGCCGCCGAAGGGAGTGTCGTCGACCGAGCGGTGTTTATCGCAAGCGAACTCCCGGATGTCCACGGTTTCGAGCCGCCAGTCCCCGCGTTTGAGGGCCGTGCCCGCAAGCGAAAAACCGAGCAACCCCGGGAACATCTCGGGGAACAGGGTCAGGACCCGGGCGGTCCAGGGGGTGGGTTGGGCGGCGTTCATCGGCTCTCGCTCCCGCCTTTGCTCGCGGCGACAATCTCCTCGCGCCGCTCCAGCACCAGATGGCCCTTCCCTAAGTCCACCGTGGCGATCAACGAAGCCGGCCAAAGCGCGCCGCCACGCGGGCTTGCGCGCGCCGAGCGCACGACGATTTCCAGGATCGCGCCCGCGCCGAAATCGTGGATCGCGCCGACACGGCCGATGTCCCGGCCGTCCGTGTCCACGGCGGCGAGGCCGATCAGGTCGGAGTGGTAAAATTCGCCCGCCGGAAGTTCCGGCAGCGCCCGGCGCGGGACGAACAATTCCGTGCCCGTGAGTTCTTCGGCGGCGGTACGGTCGGCGATGCCCGCGATCCTGGCGATCACGCCGCCGGCGATCTCCGAAACGACCGAAACGTCGAAGAAACGCGCGCCCGATGCGTCGGTGAGCGAACCGTACGCCGCGATATCGCGCGCGCGTGCGGTGAAGGCGCGGATGCGCACTTCGCCCTTGAGCCCCCGGGCGGCGCCGATGCGGCCCAAGCAGACCAATGCCGGCGACCTTCCTTCGCCCGGCTCCGCGGGCTTCGCGAAGGCGGGAGATCGAAGAGGCGATTTTTGCCGCGCGCGGACGGACATGCTCGTTTTCCTTCAGGGAACCTCTGCAAAACCCCCAACCCGTCACCCCCCGCTCAAAGCGGGGGTCCATGAATAAGCTGGATTCCCGCTTTCGCGGGAATGACGAAATTGACTTATGCAGACCTCTCTTATCTCAGGCGATCCTCTAGCTGGCCTGGGCCGCGTCGGCGGGCGCGGATTCCTTGACCTCGGCCGCGGCGGCTTCGGCAGCCTTCGCCCCGGCCGCGTCTTCCTTGGCTTTCGTCTCGGCGGCGTCTTCCTTGGCCTTGGCCCCGGCGGCGGCTTTGAGGCGCTCCTGGGTCTTGGCCCGGGGCGCGCTCTTCTTCGGCTGTTCGTGGATCGCCGGCTTTTCGCCGGCACCGGCCTGGAACAAAAAGTGGGCGACGCGCTCACTCGGGCAAGCGCCGAGGCCGACCCAATGCTTGATGCGCTCGAGCTTCAAGACGACGCGGTCCTTGGCGTCCCGGGCCAGCATCGGATTGTAGGAGCCGAGCCGCTCGATGAACCGGCCGTCGCGGGGCGAGCGCGAATCGGCGACGACGATGTGGTAGAACGGGCGCTTCTTGGCGCCGGCGCGCGACATGCGGATTTTCAATGCCATCGGGAGTGTGGTCCTTTTCTAGTGGGTGAGGATCATGTCTTGCTTAACGACCGAACGGGGGCGGCCCGAACCCGGGCGGAAGCCTGCCGCCCATGAGCCCGCGTCCGCCCATCTTGGCCGCTTGTTTCATCATCTGGGCCGCCTGCTCGAACTGCTTGATCAGGCGGTTCACGTCCTGAACCGTGGCGCCGGAGCCCGCCGCGATGCGTTTGCGCCTGGACGCGTTGAGAACTTTCGGATCGCGCCGCTCGCGCCGGGTCATCGAGAGAATGATCGCTTCCTGGCGGGCGAGCGTCCGATCGTTGACGTTGGCGGCGGCGAGCTGGTTTTTGATCTTGCCGATGCCGGGGAGCATGCCCAAGAGGCCCTGGATATCGCCCATCTTGCGCAACTGGCGGAATTGATCGGCCATGTCCTGGAGCGAGAACTGGCCCTTCATCATCTTGGCGGCGAGTTTTTCCGCGTCTTCTTTCGCCATCGTCTCGGACGCCCTCTCGACCAGGCCGACGATGTCGCCCATGCCCAGGATCGATCCGGCGATGCGTTGGGCGTCGAAGGGTTCGAGCGCGTCCAATTTTTCGCCGACGCCGATCAGTTTGATCGGGCAGCCGGTCGTCGCGCGCATCGACAGCGCCGCGCCGCCGCGGGTGTCGCCGTCAACCCGCGTCAGCACGATGCCGGTGAGGCCGACGCGCCGGTGAAACGCGCCGGCGACGTTGATCGCGTCCTGGCCGGTCATGGCGTCGGCGACGAGCAGGGTCTCGATCGGCCGCGCCGCGTCGCGGACCGCCTCGGCCTCGGCCATCATGTCTTCGTCGAGCGCGAGCCTTCCCGCCGTATCCAGAATCACCACGTCGAACGCCTCCCGCCTAGCGGTCTCGAGCGCCCGCTTGGCGATCGCCACCGGGCGCTCGCCCAGCACCGGCGTCAGCGTGCGGATGCCGGTCTGGACGCCGAGCTGCGCGAGCTGCTGTTGCGCCGCCGGCCGGGTGACGTCGAGGGACGCCATCAGGATTTTCCTGCGCTCGCGTTTTTCCAATCTGAGCGCGAGCTTGGCGGTGGTCGTCGTCTTGCCCGAACCTTGCAACCCGACCATCAAGATCGCGGCGGGCGGATTGGTGCCGGTCCGAAGGGCGACTTCGCCCGGTCCGCCCAGGGTTTCAACGAGCGCGTCGTGGACGATCTTGACCACCATCTGGCCGGGCGTGACGCTCCGGAGAACGTCTTGGCCGAGCGCCCGGACGCGCACGCGGGCCAGAAAATCCGTGGCGACGGGCAAGGCGACGTCGGCTTCGAGCAGCGCCACGCGCACTTCGCGCAAGGCCTCGTCCACGTCGGAGTCCGAGAGCACGCCGCGCTTGCGCAAGCGATCGAGGATGCCGGTTAGTTTTGAGCTCAGTCCGTCGAACATCGTGACCCGTGAAATAAAGAAACAGAAAGCGCCCGCGGCCCGCCGGCGAAGCCGGCAACAAAAAGCGCCCGCGGACGGCCGGCGAAGCCGGCAACAAAAATCGCCAGTGCGCGAAACTCGCGGACTGGCGGGGCCCCCAAGTCATATGGGCGGGGCCTTCTCGGTCGAAGCGGGCGGACTCTAGGAGCCCGGCGGATGGCCGTCAAGGTCCCGCCCAAGGCGGGCGCAACGGAAACCCGCGCGTTGCCGGGCAATTTCTTGACAATCGAAGGGGCCCTATGTCCAATCCTGGCCTTAAGTCCGGCCCGTGCCGACGGCACCCCAATACCCAAGTCCGGACAAAGCCAGGCGCGCGGCCAGCCTGGGAGACGGGGAGAGAATGAGCAACACCATCGTCGTCGAAACCGTCGGCTTGACTAAGCGGTTCCAGGGCTTCGTGGCGCTGCACGCGGTCAACCTCAAGGTTCGCGCGCGCACCATCCACGCCATGATCGGCCCCAACGGCGCGGGCAAGACGACCTGCTTTAATTTGATCACCAAGTTCCTGGCGCCGTCCGAGGGGAGCATCCTGTTCAAGGGACGCGACATCACCCGCGAGAAACCCGCTGACATCGCCCGCATGGGCATGATCCGCAGTTTTCAAATCTCGGCGGTCTTTCCCCACCTGACCGTTCTCGAAAACGTCCGCGTCGCGCTCCAGCGCGCGCGCGGCGATTCGTTTCACTTCTGGAAATCGGAACGCGCGCTCGACGCCTTGAACGACCGGGCAATGGCGCTGCTCGAAGACGTCGGGCTTGCCGATCTGGCCGGGCTTTACGCGACCGAGTTGCCCTACGGCCGCAAGCGCGCGCTCGAAATCGCGACCACGCTCGCGCTCGATCCCGAGATGCTGCTGCTCGACGAGCCGATGTCCGGCATGGGCCGCGAGGACATCGCGCGCATTTCGGATCTGATCCGCCGCGTCGCCGTCGATCGCACCGTGTTGATGGTCGAGCACAACCTCTCGGTCGTCGCCGATCTGTCCGACACCATCACCGTTCTGGCGCGGGGCGAGGTGTTGGCCGAGGGGCCTTATGCCGAGGTTTCGCGCAATCCCGCCGTGATCGAGGCCTATATGGGAACGGGGACCGGTCATGGCTGAGGCGGTTCTCGAAGTCAGGGACCTGCACGCCTTTTACGGCGAATCCCACGTTCTCCACGGCATGAACTTTTCCGTGCCCAAGGGCGAGGTGGTGACTCTTCTCGGCCGCAACGGCGTCGGCAAGACGACCACCATGCGCGCGATCATGGGCATCCTGGGTCGGTGCGTCGGCTCGATCCGCCACCGGGGCGAGGAACTGATCGGCCTGGCGTCGGAGAAAATCGCCCGCCAGGGAATCGCCTATTGCCCCGAGGAGCGCGGCATTTTCGCCAGCCTCAGCGTCAAGGAGAATTTGCTTTTGCCGCCGGTGATTCGGGACGGAGGCCTGACGCTCGACGAGGTCTACGAGCTGTTCCCGATCTTGCGCGAGCGCGGCGCGAGCCAGGGCACCAAGCTCTCGGGCGGCGAGCAGCAAATGCTCGCCATCGCCCGCATTTTGCGGACCGGCGCGCACCTGCTGTTGCTCGACGAGCCGACCGAAGGGCTGGCGCCGGTCATCATCCAGCAGATCGGCGCCACCATCCGCCGCCTGCGCGAGCGGGGGTTCACGGTTCTGCTGGTGGAGCAGAACTTCCATTTTGCCGCCACCGTCGCCGACCGCCATTACGTGGTCGAGCACGGCCAGGTGGTGGACATGATCCCGAACGGCGAGATCGCGGCCAACGAAGACAAGCTCAAGACCTATCTCGGCGTCTGACGGGCGCCGGGACGGGAACCAAGGATGAAACCGTCGTAACCAGGAAGAAGGAGACTTTCATGCGTTTCACGTTGAAGATGCTACTGGGGGTTGCGGCCGCGGCATTGGCCGCCGCGAACCCCGCTTCGGCGCAACAGATTTCCGACGGCGTCGTCAAGATCGGCGTGCTCAACGACCAGTCCGGCCTGTACGCCGATCTCGCCGGACCCGGCTCGGTCTGGGCGGCGAAACAGGCGGTCGCGGATTTCAAGCCCGCGTTCAAGGTCGAGGTGATCGCCGCCGACCACCAGAACAAACCCGACATCGGCGCCAGCATCGTCCGCCAATGGATCGACGTCGACAAGGTGGACTTGATTCTCGACGTGCCGACCTCGTCGGTGGTGCTGGCGGTCAACCAGATCGTCAAGGAAAAGAACAAGGTCCTGATCGTCTCGACCGGCGCGACCGCCGATCTGACCGGCAAGGCGTGCACGCCCAACAGCATCCATTGGACCTACGACACCTGGGCGCTCGCCAACGGCACCGGTAAGGCGATCGTCAAGACCGGCGGCGACAGCTGGTTCTTCATCACCGCCGATTACGCCTTCGGCCATGCGCTCGAGCGCGACACCGAGGCCGTGATCGTCGCCAACGGCGGCAAGGTGCTGGGCAAGGTGCGCACGCCCTTCCCCGGGACCACCGACTTTTCCTCGTTCCTGCTCCAGGCGCAGGCCTCGAAGTCGAAGATCATCGGCCTGGCCAACGCCGGCGGCGACACCATCAACTCGATCAAGCAGGCGGCCGAATTCGGCATCGTCAAGGGCGGCCAGAACCTGGCCGGCCTGTTGGTGTTCCTGACCGACATCCACGCGCTCGGGCTCGGGACCGCGCAAGGGTTGATCATGACCGAGGCGTGGTACTGGGACATGAACGACGCCAACCGGGCGTTCGCCCGTGAATTCGCTCCGGCGAACAAGGGCAGCTACCCGACCATGGCGCACGCCGGCGTCTATTCGGCGGTCACGCACTATCTCAAGGCGGTGACGGAACTAAAGTCGGACGCCGACGGCGCCAAGGTGGTCGCCCAGATGAAGGCGCTGCCGAGCGAGGACAAGCTGTTCGGCAAGGGCTCGGTCCGCGCCGACGGCCGCCATATCCACCCCATGTACCTGTTCGAGGTCAAGAAGCCCTCGGAGTCCAAGGGGCCGTGGGACTACTACAAAGTCCGCGCCACCATTCCGGCCGAAGAGGCGTTCCGCCCGCTCAAGGACGGCGGCTGCCCGCTGGTGAATTGAGGCCGGCGAAGCGACTTCGGGAAAAACGAAGACAACGGGGCAAGCCTGGGAATGTTCACGCTCCTCGGGATATCGTCGCAGGCGCTGTTTGGCCAGCTTCTGATCGGGCTGATCAACGGCGCTTTCTACGCGATTCTCAGTCTCGGGCTTGCCCTGATCTTCGGATTGCTCAACATCATCAACTTCACCCACGGCGCCCAGTACATGATGGGCGCTTTCGTGGCGTGGCTGCTGCTGTCCTACGCCGGTCTCGGCTATTGGGCGGCGCTGCTGATCGCGCCCATCGTCGTCGGCGTCACCGGCATCGTCGTCGAGCGGCTGTTTCTGCGCCGGCTTTACCAGCTCGACCATCTTTACGGCCTGTTGCTGACCTTCGGTCTCGCCTTGATCCTCGAAGGCGTGTTCCGGCAGATGTTCGGCGTCTCCGGGTTGCCGTACCAGATTCCGGCGGAGCTCTCCGACGGCTATAACCTGGGATTCATGTTCCTGCCCAAGTACCGGGCCTGGATCATCCTGATCTCGCTGGTCGTGTGCATCGCGACCTGGCTGTTGATCGAAAAAACGAAACTCGGCTCTTATTTGCGCGCCGCGACCGAAAATCCGGCGCTGGTCCGCGCCTTCGGCATCAACGTGCCGCTGATGATCACGCTGACCTACGGCTTCGGCGTGGCGCTGGCGGCGTTCGCCGGCGTGCTGGCGGCGCCGATTTACCAGGTCAGCCCGATCATGGGGTCGAACCTGATCATCGTCGTGTTCGCGGTGGTGGTGATCGGCGGCATGGGCTCGATCCTGGGCTCGGTCGTCACCGGCTTCGCGCTCGGCCTGATCGAAGGGTTGACCAAGGTGTTCTATCCCGAGGCCTCGAGCACCGCGATTTTCATCATCATGGCGATCGTCCTGCTGATCAAGCCGGCCGGCCTGTTCGGGCGGAGGGCTTGAGATGATCGCGTCGCGCCCGGTCTGGATCGCGCTTCTCGTCGCCGCCGCCCTGGCGGCCCCGTTCGCCGTCTATCCCATCTTCTTGATGAAGGCGCTGTGCTTCGCGCTGTTCGCGTGCGCCTTCAATCTGCTGCTCGGTTATGTCGGGCTGTTGTCCTTCGGCCACGCTGCCTATTTCGGCTTTGCCGCCTACATCACGGGCTACACCGCCAAGGCCTGGGGCTGGCCGCCCGAGGTCGCGCTCGTGGCCGGCGGAGCGGCGGCGGCGGGGCTTGGGCTGGTCTTCGGCGGGCTGGCGATTCGCCGCCAGGGCATCTACTTCGCCATGATCACGCTCGCGCTCGCGCAGATGCTTTATTTCTTTTGCGTCCAGGCGCCGTTCACCCACGGCGAGGACGGGATTCAGGCGATCCCGCGCGGGCGTTTGTTCGGGCTGATCGAGCTTGGGGATTCCCTCGCCATGTACTATTTCGTGCTTGCGGTGTTCGGGGCCGGATTCCTGTTAATCCAGCGGACCATCCATTCGCCCTTCGGCCAGGTCCTGAAGGCGATCCGCGAGAACGAATCCCGCGCCATTTCGCTCGGCTACCGGGTGGACCGCTACAAGCTTGCCGCGTTCGTCCTGTCGGCGGCGCTGTCGGGGCTGGCGGGCGCGCTGATGACGCTGGTCTTCCAGTTTGCCACCCTCAACAACGTGCATTGGCACCTCTCGGGCGAGGTGGTGCTGATGACGCTGCTCGGCGGAGTCGGCACCATGCTCGGCCCCGTCGTCGGCGCGTTCCTGGTCGCGGCGATCCAGCAATATCTGGCGCAACTGGGGGCCTGGGTCACGATCGTTCAAGGCGCGATCTTCGTCGTCTGCGTGCTTTTGTTCCGCCGCGGCATCGTCGGCGAGATCGTCGCGCGGCTGCGCTGGCTCCGCGCCGGAAAGGGCAAGTAGGCCGTCGTGGACTACGGCGAGATCGTAAAAGCGGCTTCGGCCGCCGGGTTCCTCTGCCGGGGCGGCTTTCATCCCGCGCCCGAGGACGGCGTTCCCGGCGCCGCCGCCGACGGAAGCGAAACGTTGATCGTGCTCGGCAACGCCGGGCCGGCGATGTGGCGGGCGTTCCAAGCCGCGCCTTCGCGCGCGGGCGGGCTCGATCGCTGGACCCGGGCGCAAGTGTCCGCTTTTGCCCGGCCGATGAAGGCGCGCGCGTTCTTTCCCTTCGACCAGCCGTTTCCGCCGTTCCAGCGCTGGGCGGCGAAAGCGGAAAATCTCCAAGCCTCGCCCCTCGGGATTCTCATCCATCCCGAGTACGGGCTCTGGCACGCCTATCGCGGCGCGCTTCTGTTCGCCGCGCGGATCGCGCTGCCGGCGGCGGAGTCGCGCCCGCGACCGTGCGACACCTGCCGGGACAAGCCCTGCCTTTCCGCCTGCCCGGTCGCGGCGTTCGCTGTGGGGCACTACGACGTGCCGAAGTGCGTCGCCCACGTCGCGTCTCCGCGCGGGACCGAGTGCCTGGAGCAGGGCTGCCTCGCGCGGCGCGCCTGCCCGGTGGGGCTGGACCATGCCTATGCGCCCGCCCAGGCCCGCTTTCACACCGAGGCGTTTGTCCGCGCCCACCGGGGAAAAAGCTAGACCCCGCCGCCGCCGCCCCCTAATTAAAGCGAACCATGAACGGAATCGAATTCCTGAAGATGCACGGGCTCGGCAACGACTTCGTCGTGCTCGACGCCCGCACCCGGCCGCTGGCGGTGAGCCCGGCCGCGGTCAGGCGCATCGCCGATCGCCGCACCGGCGTCGGCTGCGACCAGATCGTCGTCATCGGGCCGGCGAAAAACGATCTTGCCGAGGCCCACGTCACGTTCCTGAACGCCGACGGCGGCGAGGCGGGCGCCTGCGGCAACGGCTCGCGCTGCGTCGCGGCGCTCCTGATGCGCGAGACGAAAACCAATCACGTTGTCCTCGAAACCGTCTCGGGGCTGCTCGATTGCGAAACCGACGACGGCGAAATCGCGGTCGATCTGGGCCCGGCCCGGCTCGACTGGCGCGATATTCCGCTCAGCCAGGCCCGCGACACGCTGCACCTCGGGATCGAGGCCGGGCCGCTCAAGGACCCGGTCGGCGTCGGGCTCGGCAATCCGCACGCAGTTTTTTTCGTTCCCGACGCGGAAAAGATCGCGCTCGAAACCCTCGGGCCGCAAATCGAAAACCATTCCCTGTTTCCCGAGCGCGCCAACGTCGAGGTCGCGCAAATTATTTCCCCTTCGGAAATCCGCCTCCGGGTGTGGGAGCGCGGCGCCGGCCTTACGCGCGCCTGCGGCACCGGCGCCTGCGCGGCGCTGGTGGCCGCCAGCCGGCGCGGCCTCGCCGGGCGGAAAGCGCGCATCAAGCTCGACGGCGGCACGCTTGCGGTCGAATGGCTGCCCGACAACCACGTTCTCCTGACCGGGCCGGTGGCGACCAGCTTCGCTGGCACGCTGGACGCGAAGATTTTCGAGGACGGGTGAAGTGAACGCGCTGTCTCCGAGGAAATCGGGCGTCCAGGTCGTCACCTTCGGCTGCCGCCTGAACGCCCTCGAATCCGAGGTCTTGCGCGAACGGCTGGCCGAAACATCCGGCGAAGTCGTTATCTTCAACACCTGCGCCGTCACGGCCGAAGCCCAACGCCAGGCCCGCCAGGCGATACGCAAGGCGCGGCGGGAAACCCCGGCGGCGCGGATCGTCGTCACCGGCTGCGCGGCGCAAGTGGACCCGGAGTCCTTCGCGGCGATGCCCGAGGTGGACCGGGTCGTCGGCAACACCCGCAAACTCGATCCAATCCAATTCCTCGACGGCGAAGAACGCGTCCGCGTCGAAGATATAATGACGGCAGGGATGGCAACGGCGGTCCCGGAACCGAAGCGTTTCGCCGCGCACACCCGCGCCTTCGTCCAGGTCCAGCAGGGCTGCGATCACCGCTGCGCCTTCTGCATTATTCCCTTCGCCCGCGGCCCGGCGCGGAGCTTCCCCGAGGAAACCGTCGTCGCGCGGGTGCGCGCGCACGTCGCCGCCGGCCATGCCGAAGCGGTCCTGACCGGGGTGGATATTTCGTCTTATGGGAACGATCTTCCGGATCGGCCCTCGTTGGGCGCCCTGGTGCGCCGGCTGCTCGCGGCGGTGCCCGACTTGCAACGGCTCCGGCTTTCGTCCTTGGATCCGGCGGTGATGGACGCGGAGCTTTTGCGCGCGCTGGCCGAAGAAGAGCGCCTGATGCCCCATCTCCATCTCAGCCTTCAGTCCTTGGACGATATGATCTTGAAGCGGATGAAGCGCCGCCACGGCCGCGCCGACGCCTTCCAGTTCATCGCCCGCGCCCGCGCCGCCCGCCCCGGACTGTCGCTGGGCGCCGACCTGATCGCCGGGTTCCCGACCGAGACCGAGGCGATGTTCGCGGCCACCCTTGCCGGCGTCGAGGATTCGAACATCCCGTTCCTCCACGTCTTCCCCTATTCGCCCCGCGCCGGCACCCCGGCGGCGCGGATGCCCGCGGTCGCGCCCGAGGCGCGCAAAATCCGCGCCGCCCGCCTGCGCCGCGCCGGCGCCGCGGCGATGGAACGGTTTCTAGAATCCCGCGTCGGCGCCATCGCCGAAGTGCTGGTCGAAAAAGGGAATACCGGGCGCACCCCCGACTACGCCCCGGTCCGGCTCGCCCTCAAAGCCCCGGTGGGCGCGATCGTTCGCGCCCGTCTCGCCCGCGTCGCGGGCCGCGAGATCGTCGGAGAATCGCCTCCGTGAGCGATGAGTCCGCCGGCTGGCTCGCCCGCCTGCGCCGGGGCCTCGGGCGCTCGTCGGCCAAGATCGGCGAGTCTTTGAGCGGAATCCTGCGCCGCCATCTCGATCCGGCGGCGATGCGGGAACTCGAGGACGCCCTGATCGCCGCCGATCTCGGTCCCACCGTCGCCGCGCGGCTGGTGCAGGCGCTCGCGTCCGCGCGCCCGGGCGAGGGCGAAGATCCCCGCGTCTTGCTCGCCGACGAAATAACCAAAATCCTCGGCCCCATGGCGAAACCGCTGACCCTCGATCCGGCGCGGCGCCCGCATGTGATTCTGGTCGCGGGGGTCAACGGCTCGGGCAAAACCACGACCATCGCCAAGCTCGCGCGTATTTTCCGCGACCAAGGGCGCACGGTGTTGCTCGCCGCCGGGGACACTTTTCGCGCCGCCGCGATCGAGCAGTTGCAGATCTGGGGCGAGCGCGCGGGCGCCGCCGTGGTCGTTTCCAAGCCGGGCGGGGATTCGGCCGCGCTTGCCTTCGTGGCGTTCGAGCGGGCCCGGGCCGAAGGCGCCGACGTGCTGATGATCGACACCGCGGGAAGATTGCACAACAAGGCCGACCTGATGGCGGAACTGCAAAAGATCGTTCGTGTCCTCAAGAAACTCGACCCTTCCGCGCCGCACGATTGCGTCCTGGTGATGGACGCGAACGTCGGCCAGAACGCGATCGCGCAAGTCGCCACTTTTCGCGAATTGGCCGACGTGACCGGCCTGGTGCTGACCAAGCTCGACGGCACCGCCAAGGGCGGCGTGGTGGTGGCGTTGGCGGAAAAATTCGCGCTTCCCATCCATGCGGTCGGGGTCGGCGAGGGGATCGACGATTTGCGCCCGTTCGAGGCGCGCGCGTTCGCCCGGGCACTCCTCGATCTCGCCGATTAGGGCGGGCTTCACGATGGCCAAACACGTTCTTCCCGTCACCCCCGCGCACGCGGGGGGCCATCTTGTTGGCGCATACGAAGCTGGACCCCGGCTCTCCTCCCGCTCCCCGCTTTCGCGGGGACAAGCTTCGCGGGAGTCGGCCGGGGTGACGAACTGACTTATTCAACCCTTCCCTAGGCCGCGAGCGATCCGTTGACCCTTCAGTTCGACCTTGTCCTTCTAATCCTGCTCGCCGCCTTCGCCCATGCGGCGTGGCACGCGCTGATCAAGGCGAGCGGGGAGCCGTTTCTCACCTTCACCATGTTCCGCGCCGTCGGGTTCACGGGCGGCACGATCGGGGCGTTCTTCGTGCCGTTGCCCGACGCCGCCGCGTGGCCGTATCTGATCGCGTCCGCGATCGCCCACAACGCCTATTATCTTTTGTTTCTGTTTTCATACCGGTACGGGGATTTGAGCCTGGTATACCCGATCGCCCGGGGTGGCGCGCCGGCCCTGGTGGTCGCGGCGGCGATCCCGTTCGCGGGCGAGATTCCGGGGCCGCTCGGCGTGCTCGGGGTCGCGCTGATTTCCGCCGGTATTTTCGCGATCGCCTTCGCTCGCGGGATTCCCAAAGGCGCCGACGTCACGGCGATCGCGCTCGCGGCCGGAACCACCGTCTCGATCGTCGCCTACACCCTGATCGACGGCTTGGGCGCCAGGCGCTCCGGCGACGCTTTCGGCTACGCCGCGTGGCTGTTCATCCTCGAAAGCCTGCCGTTCGTTGTGTTCGCCGCCGCGACCCGGGCGCGGGCCTTTGTCGTCTTCGCCGGGAGCGAATGGCGCCGGGGTCTGGGCGGCGGTTTTATGATGCTGCTGACCTACAGCCTGATCATCTACGCATTCACCCAGGGGCCGCTCGCCTACGTCTCGGCGCTCCGCGAAACCTCGATCCTGTTCGCCGCGCTGATCGGCGCCATTACGCTCAAGGAATCCTTCGGCTGGCGGCGCATCGCCGCCGCGCTCGTGATCGTCGCCGGGATCGTGCTGTTGCAGCTCGGGGGTTAGGGGAATTTCGTTTAAGCCCCGAACCCGCCCCATGGTTACGCGTGCGGGCGGGGTCGTCTCGGGGTCGGACGTGGGAGCGGAATTACCAATAGACCATGCGCAAGACCACGGCCGCGCCGTTCGCGGGTACGGTGAAGGCGGCGCGGGCGAAGGTTGGCGCGCCGAGGAACGCCGGCGCGTCGTTGGAGAATCCGTAGCCTTCGAGCGGCCCGCCGAACAGGCCCCGGTCGAAGATCCGGTTGGCATTCTCGTCATGGTAGGCGGCGATGGCGTAAGTGCCGGGGGCTATGTCCGCGAACGCGCCCCGCGCGACGCCGCCTCGGGGCACGATCGCAATTTCGGCGATCTTGCCCGCGTCGGTGGCGAAGGTTTCCGGGCTGGCGAACAGCCCGACGCGGATATTGCCCTGGTCCGAGCGCAGGGCTCGCACCTCGACCGCGAGGTCGGCGGCCCTCGCCGACGCCGGGGTCGCGAGCAAGGCCGCGACGGCGAAGGCGCGCGCGCCGAAAAGAAAACGCGGCACTTAGAGGGTGAAGCTGAGATAGAAGCCGCGCGGCACGTTGGTGCGCAACGGCTGATCGGACGCGAGGATGCGACCGAGGCGCTTGAGCGCGGTGCGCATCTCCAGGCTGTCGGCGCCGTCGGTGGCGATGGCGGATTGCGCGCGGACCTCGCGCACGGTCCGGGTTGCGCGCAGCCCGGCCTCGGGGAACGAGACGACGCTCGGATTTATGCGGGGAGTATCGGCCATGGCCGGCACCATATCCCCCCCTTGGTTAACGGACGGTTAACGGCCATTATACCGGGAACGAGGCGCGTTCCTTGGGCGAGCGCGAAGATGGACGGATTTTTCGATGGCTGAACGTCACCCCCTCGATCCCCAGACGCTCGACCGCCGCACCCGCGAGTACGGCGAGCGTTCGTTCATGGGCGGAACCCGAATCGGGGCGCGCGCCAGCCTGCTCGTCTTCGTCGGGCTCGTTCTGACCGGCGGCCTCGCCGGCGTTCTCTTCCAGGTCGATCAAACCGCGAGTCGCGCGCTCGGCGAGACGTCCCAGGCCCGGCGGCTGGCAGGGCTCGCCGAATCCTCCCGGCGCGAAATCCTGCAGCTTCGCGTCCATGAAAAAGATTTTCTTTTGCGCAAAGACCCGGCGGCGAACGAGACGCTGCTCGCCGCCGCGGAACAGGCGGCACGCACCCTCGACGCTCTTTATGGGTTGCAAGTCGCCAAGCCGTTGCAGGCGCACGTCGTCACCGTGCGCGACGGCATCGCCCAGTACGGCTCCCATTTCGCCGAAGCGGTCAAGATCGAAACCCTGATCGGACTGACCCCCGACCAGGGCTTGCGCGGGGATATCACCAAGACGACCGGGGCGCTGGAGGCGAAATTCCGCGAGCTCAACCTGGCGGCGGCGATGACTCAACTCGCCCGCGTCACCCGCATCGTCCGCGAATCGCTCCTGCTCGAAACCAAGGTCGATCATGCCCTGATCGACAAGAACTACGAAACGCTCCGGCTGCTCGTCGCCGCGGCGCAAACGACGCCGCGCGACAAGACGGCGCTCGAAGCCCTGATTAAGACTCACGAAACCGACGCCGCGACCCTGATCAACGCGCGGCTCCGGGTCGCCCGCGAAACCCGCGCCTTCGACGAAATCTTCGCCTATATGGGCCCCGGGCTCGAGGAAATCGTGCTGGCGTCCGAACGCGTGGTCGCGCTCGCCGCCGAAAACGTGACCAGCGCGCAAGCTTTCGCCCGCGTCGCGGTCGCGGGCGGGGCCGGGGGCACGCTCCTGTTCCTCGTGCTTTTCGCCGCGCTGTTGCTGAAAAGCGTGTACGCGCCGATCCGCCGGGTGGCCGATGCGGCCATGCGCCTCGCCGCCGGCGACCGCGAGGTGCATATCCCCGTTCGCGGCAACGTCGATGCGATCGGCCACGTCGCCCGCTCGCTCGATCAATGGGTCGCCGCGCTCGACGAACTCGACCGGCTGCGCCATGCGCTCGACCAGACCAAGACCGACCTCGCGCAAGCGCTCGCCGTATCCCGCGTCCCGGCGCCGCCGTTGCCGCCGCTTGTCGCCCAGCCGCCGCCGGAACCGCCGCCCGCCGCGATCAAGCCGGAACCGGCGGTCGAGGCGAAGTCCGCCGCGGTCGCTCCGGCCGAGCCGTCCTACGAACGCATGCCTAGCGGCATGACGCCGCCCGCGCTCGCCGAAGACGAAGCGGGTCTCGGGCGCCCGTCGGGCCGGTTCGCGAGCGTCGGCCAGCAACTCACGCTTTACGGCCGGGCGGTGTCGAGCGCGACCCGCGATGTGGAACGGACCGAGGATCTGGTGCGCGGAATCGCCGACGCGACCGAGAAGGTCGTCGAGATGGGCTCGCTCGTCGCCGCCATCCGCGACCAGGCCAACCTGATCGCCTTCAAGGCCGGGGTGCGCGAGGCGCGCGCGGGCGGGCCGGGCGGGATCGAGGACAACCTGGTGCTGTTCTCGCCCGACGTGAAGTTGCCGGCGGAATCCGGCGAGGCCCAGTCCGCGGCGCGCTTCGATCAGATGCGCGACGTGGTCGACCGGGCCGAGCGCACGGTCCATGCGGCGCACGCCTCGCTGGTCGGCGTGACCGGGATCGCGCAGGAAGTGGCGGCGGCGGCGTCGAACCAGGCGCTCGAGGCGACCGCGCGGCTTCTGTCCCAATCCGAGTATCTTCACCACATGCTCGACGACGTGCTCGCCCGGGTTCAAGCCCCCGGCGATGGCCGCGCCAAGGGCGAGGGGCGAAAACCCGAAGGTGGCAAGGGAAGCGCGAAGCCGTAAGGCGATCGAGGCGCCTTAAGGGACTTGCGCTTTCAGGGCCGCGACCCCGGGAAGGTCTTTGCCTTCGAGCCATTCGAGGAACGCGCCGCCCGCGGTCGAGACGTAGGAGAAGTCGCCGACCACGCCCGCGTGGGCGAGCGCCGCGACCGTGTCGCCGCCGCCGGCGACGCTGACCAGCGTGCCAGCCTTGGTCAGTTTCGCCGCTTCGCGCGCGACGCCCGAGGTTCCGGCGTCGAACGGCGGGATCTCGAACGCGCCGAGCGGCCCGTTCCACACCAGGGTGCGGCACTGGCCGAGGATCTGGACGAGTTCGGCGACCGACTTCGGCCCGACGTCGAGGATCATGGCGTCTTGGGGCACCGCGTCCAGCGCGACGGTGCGCGCTTCGGCGCCCGGCTTGAACTCGCGGGCGACGACCGTGTCCGAGGGCAGCCAGATTTGGCAACCGCGTTCGGTCGCGCGCGCCAGGATCGCGCGGGCCTGGTCGGCCATGTCCCGTTCGCACAGGGACTTGCCGACGTCCACGCCTTGAGCGAACAGGAACGTGTTGGCCATGCCGCCGCCGATAATGAGGACGTCCACTTTAAGCGCGAGATGGCCGAGAGCTTCCATCTTGGTCGAAACCTTGGCGCCGCCGACGAGGGCGGCAAGCGGCCGCTTCGGCGCCTCGAGCGCGCGGCCGAGCGCGTCGAGTTCCGCCTGCATCAGCCGCCCGGCGGCGGCGGGCAGGAGCCTGGCGATCGCCTCGGTCGAGGCATGCGCCCGGTGGGCGCAGGAGAACGCGTCGTTGACGTAGATGTGGCCGAGCTCGGCGAGTTGGCCGGCGAAAGCGGCGTCGTTGGTTTCCTCCCCGGCGTGGAAGCGGAGATTCTCTAGCACCGCCACGTCGCCGTCCTTGAGGCGCGCGATCGCGTTCGCGGCTTTCGGCCCGACGCAATCCTCGGCGAACGGGACCGGGCGGCCGACGACCAAGCCGAGCGCCGCGGCCACGGGCCTGAGCGACATTTCGGGGACGACTTTGCCCTTGGGCCGGCCGAAGTGCGCGAGCACGATGACCTTGGCGCCTTTGCGGGCGAGTTCCAGGATCGTCGGCGCGGTGCGCTCGATCCGGGTCGGATCGGTGACTTGGCCGTCTTTCATCGGCACGTTGAAGTCGACGCGCACCAGGACGCGCTTTCCCTTGACGTCGAAGTCGTCGATGGTCTTGAACGGTTTCGTCGCCATTGAAATAACCAATACGAAAACAAACCGGTGGACAACAAGGAAATAGCCAAGCAGTTCCTACTTCGCGGGCAGGGGACGCAAGGGCGCTTTTTCGCAAGCCCCGCGCCAAGCCGTTTCGATGGTCAGGGGCCGTCCTTGAGGAGGGACCCCTCGCCGAGAACGAGGGTTGCAAGGTCGAGCCGCAACCCGCTGGCGCGCGTGTGCTCGGTGCCGTGGCGGAATTCGCTGGGCCCGGTCAGTTGTACCGCCTCGGGCTCGGCGGCGTGGATCGTCTCGGGCCCGCCCGGAATGATATTTCCGCGCCGATTCCTCGAACACGAAGAATTTTCGCGCTTTAAGATCTATCGTCGCGGCGAAGACGAGGGTGCGCGATGCCGGAGTCCCCGAATCGATTTTCTCGGTTTCGGTCACGCGGCAGCGAAGGGTGAAGACGTCGTCGGCGGCCGCGGCCGGGCCGGGGAAAAACGCGACGGACGCGATCAACACCGTTGCCGCCCCGGCGAGGAAACTTGCCATGATGCCCGCCGTGCTTTCGGTTCAGTAAACCATACACGCCGCGTTGAGAATACCGATGGCGAGCGAGAACGAGGCCAGCATCGCCGCCGGGGCGACTTGTCCGGCCTCGATCGTTTTCAGCAAGTCGGGCATGAGCATGCGCGCGCCCGCGAAAACCGCGATCTGGGCGATCATGGCGATCGCCCCCCAGACCAGCATGTCGACGATGTTCAGACTATTCGCGATCACGCTCGCGAGCGGAATGACGAAACCGATCACCGCGCCCGCGAAACTGATTGCCGCCGCCGTGTTGCCGGCGCGGATCAAGGCAAATTCCTTGTGCGGGGTGATCCAAACGTAGATCACGGTGAAAATGGCGAGCAACAGCAGCGCGCTCCCGAAAAAAACGAGAAAACTCAGCAAGGTTTCCAGGTAGTTGGTTTTCATCATCAGCATGGCGATGCTCCTTAATCGAAATAGTGCGGAACGAACCGGCTCAGATTGGTGGTCACCGGGCTGCTTTCCTCGCGAATGCCGATCCCGGCCGGCTGCGAGGCGACGACCCACGACCCGATCACCGGATGGTTGCCGGCGAACTCCGGCAGCGGCGCCAACGCCTGGTAAACCCGGTCGGGACGCCGCTCAGGCGGGCCGGGGTGGATGACGACGTCCTGGCCCTCGCGGCCGAGGGGAGGTTTTTCGACGCACGGCCCGGCGATGTCCTTAGGCTCGAAAGACGCTGGCAACAGATTCGGATGGCCCTCGAACATTTCCCACAGCAAAACCAGGATTGCCTTGTTGGACAGAATCATTTTCCACGCCGGCTCGATCACCCGG
>SHWG01000023.1 GCA_009693905.1 Rhodospirillales bacterium
GGCGCGGTTGGGATCGAAGCGGATTTCGATCGCCTCGGCGTGATCGGTCCGGCCGGTGCAGACGGCCTGGTAGTTCGCGGTCTCAGGCGTCCCGCCGGCGTAGCCGGAAACGACCGCCAGGACCCCGTCGAGTTCCCGGTAAACCGCCTCGGTGCACCAGAAACAGCCTCCGGCGAGAACTAATGTTTGCTCGGCTGCGCCGGCGCGCGGGGATTCGCCCGCGCGCGGGGCGATCTCCTCGTCGGGTCCGGGAAAATCGGCGGGTGCGATCGTGGAACGGCCGAAAGCCATTTAAGGCGCCCGGGCGAGAAGCGTCTCGGCGACGTGGACGCGGCGCTCGGCCTCGGCCTTGGCGGCGTCGGTCGCGGCGTCGCTCAATGCTTCGCGGGCGCGAGCCAGGCGGGCCTCTGCTTCGGGCCGGGGGATCTCGGTGAGCGGTATCGCTTCCTCGGTCAGCACCGTGCAGCGCTCGGGCGCGATGTCGACGAAGCCGCCGGCGACGAAAATCCGCTCGCTCGGTTTGCCGTTCTCGAAAATGACGATCTCGCCCGGACGCACCATCCCGATCAGGAGCGAGTGCCCGGGCAGCACGCCCATGTCGCCCTCGGTTCCCGGGACAACGACCATCTCCACCGGCTCGGACTTCAAGAGCCGCTCCGGGGTGACGAGATCGAAAACGATGGTGGCGGGCATGGCGCGATTCCGTTCCTCAGCTCAGGCCGCCTCGGCGGCCATGCGTTTGGCTTTCGCCGTCGCTTCCCCGATGGCGCCGACCATGTAGAAGGCGGTCTCGGGCAGGGAATCGTAATCGCCGGCGAGGATGCCCTTGAAGCCCTTGATGGTGTCTTCGAGGCTGACGAGCTTGCCGGGCGAGCCGGTGAACACCTCGGCGACGAAGAACGGCTGGCTGAGGAAGCGTTGGATCTTGCGCGCGCGGGCGACCGTCAGTTTGTCTTCTTCCGATAGCTCGTCCATGCCGAGAATGGCGATGATGTCCTGGAGCGACTTGTAGGTCTGGAGCACCTTCTGCACCTGGGTCGCGACCTTGTAGTGCTCATCGCCGACGATGCGCGGATCGAGCATGCGCGAGGTCGAATCGAGCGGATCGACCGCCGGATAGATGCCGAGCTCGGCGATCTGGCGGCTGAGCACCGTGGTCGCGTCGAGATGCGCGAACGAGGTCGCCGGCGCCGGGTCGGTGAGATCGTCGGCCGGGACGTAGATCGCCTGGACCGAGGTGATCGAGCCCTTGTTGGTCGAGGTGATGCGCTCCTGCAACGCGCCCATGTCGGTGGCGAGAGTGGGTTGGTAGCCGACCGCCGAGGGAATGCGCCCGAGCAGCGCCGAGACCTCGGACCCGGCCTGGGTGAAGCGGAAGATGTTGTCGATGAACAGGAGCACGTCCTGGCCTTCCTGGTCGCGGAAGTATTCCGCCAGCGTCAGGGCCGAGAGCCCGACCCGGGCGCGCGCGCCGGGCGGCTCGTTCATCTGGCCGTAAACCAGCGCCGCCTTGGAGCCGGGGCCGTCGAGCTTGATCACGCCCGACTGGATCATCTCGTGATAGAGGTCGTTGCCCTCGCGGGTGCGCTCGCCGACGCCGGCGAAGACCGAATAGCCGCCGTGGCCCTTGGCGATGTTGTTAATCAATTCCATGATGATCACGGTCTTGCCGACGCCGGCGCCGCCGAACAGGCCGATCTTGCCGCCCTTGGCGTAGGGGCAGATCAGGTCCACGACCTTGATTCCGGTGGTGAGGATCTGGGTCTCGGTCGACTGATCGACGAACGACGGCGCGGGCGCGTGGATCGGCATGGTCATCTTGGCGTTGATCGGGCCGCGCTCGTCGACCGGCTCGCCGATGACGTTGATGATGCGCCCGAGCGTCTCGGGCCCGACCGGAACGCGGATCGGGCCGCCGGTGTCGCGGGCCTCGACGCCGCGTTGCAGGCCGTCGGTCGAATCCATCGCCACGGTGCGCACCGCCTTTTCGCCGAGATGCTGCGCGACCTCGAGCACCAAAAGCTTGCCGTTGTTGTCCACGTGCAGCGCGTTCAGGATCTCGGGCAACTCGCCCTCGAAGCGGACGTCCACGACCGCGCCCATGACCTGGGTGACCTTGCCGATATTGTTTTTGCTCATCGTTGGCTCCTTGGACGAGGCGCGCTAGAGCGCCTCGGCTCCAGAAATAATTTCGATCAGTTCCTTGGTGATGTTCGCCTGGCGCGTGCGGTTGTACTTCAGCGTCAGCCGATCGATCATGTCGCCGGCGTTGCGGGTCGCGCTGTCCATCGCGGTCATGCGCGCGCCCTGCTCCGACGCGGCGCTTTCGAGCAGCGCCTGAAAGGTTTGAACCGCGAGGTTGCGGGGCAGAAGCTCGCCGAGGATTTTGCCCTCGTCGGGCTCGAAAATCGGCACCGCGCGCGGCCCCGAGGCCGTCTCGGCGGCCTCGGGCAACGGAAACGGCACCACCTGCTGGCGGGTGACGACTTGAGTCATGGCCGACTTGAAGCGGTTGAAGATGAGGGTGGCGACGTCGAACTCGCCCGCGGCGAACAGCTCGACGATCTTTTCCGCGACCGGGGCGGCCTCGGCGTAGCGGACGCCCTTGCGCCCGATGCCGGTGAACTCGCCCGCGATCTGGGAGCCGAAGTCGCGCTTGAGGACGTCGCGGCCCTTGCGCCCGACCGGGAGAAATTTGACGGTATGGCCCTGGGCGATGAGTTCCTGCGCCAGTCTCCGGGTGTCGCGCACGATCGAACTGTTGAGGGCGCCGCACAGGCCCCGGTCGGCGGTGCAGGGGATCAGGAGATGGACCTGGTCCCGCCCGGTCCCGGCCAGCAGCTTCGGCGCGCCCGGCATTCCCGCCTGGCCGGCGGCCAGCCCCGAGACCATTCGGCGCATGCGCTCGGAATAGGGCCGGGCGGCTTCGGCCGATTGCTGGGCGCGGCGCAGCTTGGCCGCCGCCACCATCTTCATGGCCGACGTGATCTTGCGCGTCGACTTGACGCTGTTGATCCGGAGCTTGAAGGATTTCAGGCTGGGCATGGGGAGGGTCCGCGCGCGGTTCCGTTATGCGAAGGTCTTGGCAAAATCGTCGAAGAAGCGGACCAGCCGTTCGTCGGTCTTCTTGGAAAGGTCCTTCTCGGCGCGGATGGACGCGAGGATATCCTGGCCCTTGGCGCGGATCTCGGCGAGCAGCGCGCCCTCGAAGCGTCCGATGTCGGCGACGGCGATTCGGTCGAGATAGCCGCGCACGCCGGCGAAGATCACCACCACCTGGTCCTCGACCGGAAGCGGGGCGTATTGGAGCTGCTTTAAAATTTCGGTCAGGCGCGCGCCGCGCGCGAGCAGTCTTTGCGTCGAGGCGTCGAGGTCGGAGGCGAACTGGGCGAAGGCCGCCATCTCGCGGTACTGGG
Source organism: Rhodospirillales bacterium (assembly GCA_009693905.1). Classification (GTDB taxonomy): domain Bacteria; phylum Pseudomonadota; class Alphaproteobacteria; order Rhodospirillales; family 2-12-FULL-67-15; genus 2-12-FULL-67-15. The sequence continues at coordinate 3,417 of SHWG01000023.1, forward strand.
CGAGCTCGAGCTTGATCGAGCCGGCGACCTGTTTCATCGCCTTGATCTGGGCGGCGGAGCCGACCCGGCTGACCGATAGCCCGACGTTCACCGCCGGGCGGACGCCCCGATAGAACAGCTCGGTCTCGAGGAAGATCTGGCCGTCGGTGATCGAGATGACGTTGGTCGGAATGTAGGCGCTGACGTCGCCGGCTTGGGTTTCGATCACCGGCAGCGCGGTGAGCGAGCCCCCGCCGTGGGCGTCGCTCATCTTCGCCGCGCGCTCGAGCAGGCGGGAATGGAGATAGAAAACGTCGCCGGGATAGGCCTCGCGTCCGGGCGGGCGGCGCAGCAGCAGCGACATCTGGCGGTACGCCACCGCCTGCTTGGAAAGATCGTCGTAGAAAATGACCGCGTGCATGCCGTTGTCACGGAAATACTCGCCCATGGTGCAGCCGGTGTAGGGGGCGAGGAACTGCAGCGGCGCGGGATCGGACGCGGTCGCCGCGACCACGATCGAATACTTGAGCGCGTCGTTGTCCTCCAGCGTCTTGACCAACTGGGCGACGGTGGAGCGTTTCTGGCCGATGGCGACATAGACGCAGTAGAGCTTGGCCTTCTCGTCGGCCCCCTCGTTGGTCTTCTTCTGGTTGATGATGGTGTCGATGATGATCGCGGTCTTGCCGGTCTGGCGGTCGCCGATGATCAGCTCGCGCTGGCCGCGGCCGATCGGAATCAGGCTGTCGATCGCCTTCAAGCCGGTCTGCATCGGCTCGTGGACTGAGCGGCGCGGGATGATGCCCGGCGCCTTGACCTCGACCCGGGAACGGTTCGCGGACGCGATCGGACCCTTGCCGTCGATCGGCTCGCCGAGCCCGTCGACGACGCGCCCGAGAAGTTCCTTGCCCACCGGCACGTCGACGATCGCGCCGGTGCGCTTGACCGTGTCGCCCTCGCGGATGGTGCGGTCGTCGCCGAAGATGACGATGCCGACGTTGTCGTCCTCCAGGTTCAGCGCCATGCCCTTGATGCCGCCGGGAAACTCGACCATCTCGCCGGCCTGGACGCTGTCGAGGCCGTGGACGCGGGCGATGCCGTCGCCGACGCTCAAGACCTGGCCCACTTCGGCGACCTCGGTTTCGGCGCCGAAGTTGGCGATCCGATCCTTGAGAATGGCGGAGATTTCGGCGGCGCGGATGTCCATCAGGCGGTTCCTTTCATGGCGGTGCGCATGCGGGCGAGGCGCGAGCGGAGCGAACTGTCGATCATGCGCGAGCCGACTTTGACGACCAGCCCGCCGAGCAGGGCGGGGTCCACGCTCGCGCGGACGACGACCGGGCCGCCGAGCGCTCGCTTGAGCTCGTCCGCGAGCGCGTCGGCCTGGGTCGCGGACAGCGGTTTGGCCGAGGCGACCTCGGCGGCGATCTCGCCCGAATGTCGGGCGAGCCGGGCGCGGAACGCGGCGATCATGTCGGGCAACTGGGCGAGCCTGCGGTTGCGGGTGGCGAGGCCGACGAAGTTGCGTGTGAGCGGCCCGATGCCGGCCTTCTCCAGCACCGCGTCGAGCCCGGCGTGCTGGCCCTCGCGCGACAGCAGCGGCGAGCGGATCAGGTGGCGCAAATCCGCGCTGTCCTCGACCATGCCGCCGAGCCGGCCGAGATCTTCGGCCACCCGGTCGAGATGGCCTTTTTCCTCCGCCAAATCGAACAGGGCGGCGGCATAGCGGGCGGCAAGCCCTGTCGCTCCTAAATCTCCGGATGACACGCGGGCAGTCCTCAAAGAGACGAAAAAAGACCTTAAAACGATCGCGCCAAAGCCGGGAAAATCGCGGATTCCCGGGGCGCCAGGGCGGTGCGTTCTCTACCACGGGGGGGTGGGCGTTGCAACCAACCATCCCGCACCTGCGAAGGGGTTTTTTCCACCAGGTGTGCCGGCCGTCACATGGGCGGGAAGGGCAGGGCCGTCATGCTCCGGTTTAAGGCAACCCGCTTCGGGGCAGCCCGGCGCCAGAAAGGAGTCGAACATTGACCGAAACACCGACGCACCCCTCCCCCGGTGAAAAGCCGGAATTTTCCGGGCCGGAAAATCTCGCCGCGCTGACCTAATCTGGTCGTGGACGACGACGAACTGTCCCGCCGCACGTTCAAGATATTCCTGTTCCACCTCGGCGCCGCGAACGTGATCGAGGCCGAAAGCGCCGGGCAGGCGCTCGCCCTGATCGCGGCGCACAAGGTCGATGTCTTGATCACCGATTTGATGATGCCGGACATCGCCGGCGACGAATTCGTCTGGTGTCTCAGGCGCAGCCCGGATGGCCGCCTGCGGCGCCTTCCTGTCGTCATGATCAGCGCTTACTGCGAAGAGAAGCACATGCATGCCGCCATGGACGCCGGAGTCGACGAGTTCGTGAGCAAGCCGTGTTCGATCGGCGATTTCCATCTTCACGTGCACCGGGCGGTGACCGAGCCCCGATCCTTCGTCGTCGCGCCGTCAGGCGTGCATGCGTACGCCGCGTCCGGCTACATCGGCCCCGACCGGCGGCGCAAGGATATGGGCGCGCCGGAAGGCCCGGAACGCCGGGTCGCGGCGGCAACCGCCCCCGCCACCGCCACCGCGCATTAAATGAAATGTTCGAGCCCCGTGCCGGGGCGTGAAAATAGCCTGGAAAAAACCGTGGGATTACGCCCGCCGGCGGTGCCGACGTTTTTCGTGTAGCAGTTGGAACCTAAAATGAACGTTTCCTGTGATGGCGGTCACAGGGATATGGCCCCGCGTCTGCTGTCATCGAGCCTGAGAAACCCCGAAGAAAATCGGGGCCAACTGGGGAACGACGATGACAACGACGCTCGCGGAAGCGGTAATATCCTTCGACGCAAAAAAGAACCGGGGAAAATCCCGGTCGAATTCCGGCGGCGGGAGCAAGAAGGATCACGATCGCGTCCGACTTTGCGGCCTTTCTTATCTGGTCGTTGACGACAGCCGGTTCACCCGATCGACGATCAAGGACGCCCTGCACGGCATCGGCATCCGCACCATCGTCGAAATGGAAGGCGCCGAGGCGGCTCTCGGTCACGCCGAGAAACACCCGGTCGACGTCATCGTCACGGATTTCGAAATGCCGGGCATGAACGGCGCCGAATTCGTCTGGAAACTCCGTCATTCCGAGAACGAGAGGGTGCGGCGGATTCCCGTCGTCATGGTCAGCGATTACGCCGACGAGGGCCATGTCCGGGCCGCCATCGGTGCCGGCATCAACGAATATCTTCCGAAACCGTTTTCGCAGAGCGACCTCTATTATCGTCTCCACCGTTCCGTGTTCTCGCCCAAGCTGTTTGTCGTCGCTCCCGGCTACGTCGGTCCCGCCCGCCGCATATCCGAAGACAAATCGAGGCAGAATATCGAACGGCGGTGCGGTCTGTCTCCGGCGGACCTGCTCGGCGCGCCCGCGCAAACCGAAATGGCGCCCGCGAACGCGAACCCCGCCCCGGCCCCGGCGAAGCCGACCGTGCAACCGAAGCCGTCGTTTTCGGCGCTGTCCGAAACGGACCCGTCCGGGCAGCTCAAGACGCGAATCGGAGACAAAGGCGAGGTGGACTGAGCGTAAGACTCAAAGTCCGGCTCGCCCGCTTAGAGCATGATCCGATCGGATGGCACCGCCCCCCTCACCCTTCCCTCTCCCCCCGCCACTTGCGGGGGGAGAGGGTAATTTTTAGAGCCCCTCTCCCGCGTGAGCGGGAGAGGGAGGGACCCAGCCCGTCAGGGCTGGGAGGGTGAGGGTGGGGGAACGATTCCATCCGATCGCAACATGCTCTAAAGAAAACTATACGGGTCGACGTCGGCTTGCACCCGGACGCTCCTCGGCACCTCGACGCTCGCCAACCACGCCCGCACCATCGGCTGCACCGCCATCCCGCGCGGCGCCTTGAGCAGCAAGCGCCGCCTGTGCCGCCCGCGCAACAGCGCCAGCGGCGCCGGGGCGGGCCCCAGCACCCGCACCCCTTCCGCGCTCGGCGCGGCCCGCGCCAACATGCGCGCGGCGCGCTCGACCTCCGGCTCCTTCGGGCCCGAGACAATCAGGGCGACGAGACGCGCGAACGGCGGCATGGCGGCCTCGCGCCGGGCCTCGGTCTCGGCGGCGAGGAAGCGGTCGCGCGCGGTTGCCGCGATCGCCGCCATCACCGGATGCTCGGGCATGTAGGTTTGGAGGAGAACTTTTCCCGGCCGTTCGCCTCGTCCGGCCCGGCCCGCGAGCTGGTAGAGAAGCTGGTAGGTCCGCTCGGCGGCGCGCAAATCTCCGCCGGCCAGGCCCAAATCCGCGTCGACCACGCCGACCAGGGTCAGGCGCGGAAAGTGATAGCCCTTGGCGACGATCTGGGTGCCGACGATCAGGTCGATCGCGCCCGCCTCGACCCGGCGGACGAATTCGGCGGCAGCCTCGGGCCCGGCGAGCGTGTCGCTCGCCGCGAGCGCGATCCGGGCCGAGGGAAAGGCCTGGCGCGCTTCGTCGGCCAGCCGCTCGACGCCCGGGCCGCAGGCGGCGAAGTTCGCTTCCGCTTGACAGGCAGGGCAATGGTTCGGCACGGCGGCGGCGAAACCGCAATGATGGCAGCGGAGCTTCGCTCTGGTTCCGCTCCGGTGCTCCACCAGCCAGGCGCTGCAATTGGGGCAGCGCATCCGGTGGCCGCAGCCGCGACAAAGCGTCAGCGGCGCGTAGCCGCGCCGGTTCAGGAACAGCATCGCCTGCTCGCCCTCGGCGAGCGTAGCGCCGAGCGCCTGCGTGAGCGGCGCCGACAGCCAACGCCCGGCCGGGAGTTTTTCGGCCCGCATGTCAACCCGCGCGACTTCGGGCATGCGGGCGCCGCCGTGCCGGTCGGGAAGGTGGTGGAGGCCGTAGCGGCCGGCGGCGACGTTGGCGACGGTTTCCAGCGCCGGGGTCGCCGACGCAAGGACCACGGGGATGGAGCCCAGCCTGGCGCGCACCACCGCCATGTCGCGGGCGTTGTAGATGACGCCGTCTTCTTGTTTGTAAGACGCGTCGTGCTCCTCGTCGACGACGACCAGGCCGAGCTCGGGAAACGGCAAAAACAGCGCCGAGCGCGCGCCGAAGACGACCCGCGCCCGGCCTTCCGCGACCGCGCGCCAGGTGGCGCGGCGCGCGCTTTCGGGCACGTCGGAATGCCAGACCGCGGGCGCGGCGCCGAAGCGGTCGCGGAAGCGTTGCAGCCATTGCGCGCCAAGGGCGATCTCGGGCAGCAGAATCAGCGCCTGGCGCCCGGCTTTGAGCGCGCTCGCGACGGCGTGGAAATAAACCTCGGTCTTGCCCGCGCCGGGAACGCCGTCGAGCACGGTGACGGAAAACCCGCCCTTGTCGGCTTTGGCGGCCAGCGCGTCGGCGGCGGCGCTTTGTTCGGGCGAAAGGGTTGGCCCGGGACGGGTCCAGTCGGGCCGAGGGAAGACCGTGGCCGGCAGGAATTGGGGCAAGAGCGCGCCCGCCGCCGCGAGCGCCTTGACGACGCCCGCGCTTGTTCCAGCCGCGCGCGCGATCTCGGCGGCGATCCTGGGCGGACCCTCGTGCGAATGCACGCCTACCGGCGTGATGCCCACGCAATCGAGAACCCGCTGCCTTGCCGCCGTGAGCTTGAGCCCGGGCGAAGGCCCGCCCCCGCGCGGGCGGGGGTCGGGGTTGCGGACGTAGCCGACGATCGGCTTCGCGGGCGTGAGCGCGTCCTTGACGCTCATCGCCATCTTGAGGACCGCGCCCGGCGGCGCGAGCGTATAGTCCGCGACCCAATCGACGAAGCGCCGCGAGACCGAGGGCAGCGACGGCAGGGCGAGGGTTCCGCCGATATCCTTGAGCCGGTTATCCGCCACTTCGCCCGAGCCCGGCCCCCAGACCACGCCGGCCGTCCGCCGCCGGCCGAGGGGAACGGCGACAAAGTCGCCCGGCCGGAGAATCGCGCCCGAAGGGACCCGGTAGTCGTAGGCCCCGGCAAGCGGAAGAGGTAGTAGAACGGAGACGGTCTCACCCCCTACATATTGTGTTTTTATGGAATCAGGAGAATCCATGGGCTACACTCTATCGCGCCGGGCGGGTGTGCGCCCAGGGGTCCGAAGCCGAAAGGGCAAAGCGCCATGAGTACGCGAAAAAACGAAGCCGCCGACGAGGCGCGTAAGGACTTGAGCGCCGAGCAAGTCGCCGATTACCTCGCGCGCCATCCCGAATTCTTCACCGCCAACGGGCATCTGCTCGCCGCCATGGCCGCGCCCGGGCGCTGGGCCGAGGGCGTGGTCGACATCCAGCAAGTGATGCTCGATCGCCGCCTGGAGGAGATCGAGGAATTGCGCAACTGCGCCGTCGAGGTGATCGAGACCAGCCGCACCAACATGACGGTGCAGACGCGCACCCATGCCGCCGTGCTGGCGCTGCTCTCGGCCATCACCTTCGAGCAGCTTCTCCGGGTGGTGCAGGAGGACGTGCCGCTTCTGCTCGACATCGACGTGGCGCTGCTGGCGTTCGAGGCGGGTGACAGGCCGCTCGCGGAACTGGTCGCTTCCGAGACGCGCTATCTCAAGACCGGCGCGGTCGACGAGACGATCGGCGCGGACAAGGAGGTGCGCCTGATCCGCGACGTTCGCGACGACGGCACCCTGTTCGGCGCCGCCGCCGGGCTGGTGCGCTCGGCCGCCTTGGTCCGGCTGCGCCCCTCCCGGACGACGACGGCGGGGCTGCTCGCGCTCGGTTCGCGCGGCGTGACGTTCCACCCCGGCCAGGGGACGGAGCTTCTTCAGTTCCTGGCCCGCGCCCTGGAATCCTGCGTGCAGCGATGGCCCGGGCGCCAGGCCTGATCCATTTTCCGGCGGAGCCCGCGCTCGTCCGCGCCGCCCTGGACTGGCGGGCCTGGCTCGGTCACGAACGGCGCTACTCCGCCCACACGCTCGCGGCCTATGGTCGCGATCTCGCCGCTTTTTTTGCGTTCCTCGCCGAGCATCTCGGCTATCCGCCCGGAATCGCCGAGCTCGAATCGTTGAAGCAGGCCGATTTTCGCGCCTTTCTCGCCGGACGCGTCCGCCGGGGCCAGGCGCGGGCATCGACCGCGCGGACCATGTCCTCGGTGCGCGGGTTCTTCCGTTTCCTCGACAAGCGCGGCACGGCGAAAAACGCCGCCCTCGGCGCGGTCGGTTCCCCCCGCGTGCCGAAATCGGTGCCCCGCGCGCTCGGCGAGGCCGAGGCGATGGAAGCGATGACCGCCGTTCGCGATCTCGGCTCGGAGCCTTGGCGCGCGGCCCGCGACGTGGCGCTGCTCATGCTCCTCTACGGCTGCGGCCTTCGGATCGGCGAGGCCCTGGCGCTTGAGCGCGCTGACGTGCCCCAAGGCGACGCCCTGGTCGTGACCGGCAAGGGCCGCAAGCAACGCCTGGTGCCGGTGTTGCCGGCGGTCAAGCGGGCGCTGGCCGATTATCTCGCCCTTTGTCCGTACAAAGGGCGCGGCAGCGCGCGGGCTGCTCCCCGCGCGCTCAACATAGTGCGCCCCTCCCAGGGCGACGATCCTTTGTTCGTCGGCGCTCGCGGCGGACGCCTCAACGCCGGCGTCGCCCAGCGCCAGGTGCGGCGCCTGCGCGCGGCCCTCGATCTCCCGGAAACCGCGACCCCGCACGCGTTCCGCCATAGCTTCGCCACCCATCTGCTCGCCGGCGGCGGCGATTTGCGCACCATCCAGGAGCTGCTCGGGCACGCCTCGCTCTCCACCACCCAGCGCTACACCGACGTGGACGCGGCCGGCCTCGAAGCGGTCTATCGCCGCTCGCACCCGCGCGCCCGCGCGCCCCGATAGGGGCGCAACAATTAATGCGCGCGTCACGCCGATAGGCGTGCATTCGCACGACGATAAGCCCGCGCGCGCGGTGATTTAGGCCGGCGTCCGACCGAGACGAAGCGCGAGGGGGCCGAGCAGCATTACCAGCGCGGTCATGGCGAAGGCCGCGATCCAGGCGTTCGCGGTCTGGCTTCCGCCGGCGAATTCGAGGGCGAAGCCGAACGCCACCGGGCCGAGGAACGAGCCGGAGAAGCCAAGGGTGGAATGAACCGCCATGGTCGCGCCCCGGTAGCCAGCAGGCGCGGCGGCGATCGCGCCGGCGGTGACGGCCGCGGATTCGCCGATCTGCGTCATCATGTGCAGGCCGACGAGCGCGACCACGATCGCGTAAGGCCAAGCCGGCGCGAACCCGACCGTAACGCAGACCGCGGCCGAGACCAGCATGATCGCGGCAATGGTCCGGGTGCGCCCGAAACGGAGCGCGATCTCGTTGCCGATGATGGTGGACGGCACGCCCAGCAGCGTGAAGGCGGCGGCGAGCGTCGCGGCGTTCCACCAGCCTTTGCCGCCGTCGGGTTGCAGCGACTGGGCGAAGACGAAATAGACCACGAGCCAGGAGCGGGCGGCGAAAACCTCGAAATTGTGGATCGTGTAGGCGAGCACGTAGGCCATCGCCTGGCGGCAGCGGAGCACCGGACGAAAATCGAGAACATGGGTTTCCGGCGGCGGGTGCGGGCGAGGGTCCTCGCGGGGCAGGAAGAGGGCGAGGATCGTCACGGCGATGAGGGGCCCCAAGCCGGCGAGCGCGAAGACGGCGCGCCAGCCGAAGGCTTCTTCGCCCGAGCCCGCGATCGCGAGCGAAAAAGCCGAGCCGATGCTGAACCCGGCGGTGTAAAAGGCGACCATGCGGCTCTGATCGGTGCCGTGGACGTGATCGGTGAGCAGCTTGAGGCCGGGCATGTAGGTGCCGGCGAGCCCGATGCCGGCGAGCGCGCGGAAGACCAACGCGGTCCAAAATCCTTCGGCGGCGAAGGCAAACCCGAGGCTGGAGAGCGCGGTCACCAGCGCCGCCGCGATATAGATGCGCCGGGGCTGGATCCGGTCGGTCAGGCTGGTCAGCACCGGCACCGCGCCGAGATAACCGGCGTAGAAGACGCCGCTGATCCAGCCGGCTTCGGAATCCGAGAGCGCCCATTCGGGCATGAACACCGGCATCAGCGCGGTGAACGAGGCGAAGCCGGCCATGCCGAAAATTTGGGCGACGGCGAGCACGGCGGTGAGAGCGATCGGCGTCGCGGCGCGGGGCATGGCGCGATCTTATGCCCCGCGGTGCCGCAACGGTATCAAATATGAATGGCGCGGCCGAGGGAAGCGAGCGCGGCTTCCTTGAGGGCTTCCACCATCCCGGGGTGGCCGTGGCAGGTGCGCCCCAGGTCCTCGGCGGACGCGCCCATCTCGATCGCCAACGCGATTTCCTGGATCAGTTCGCCGGCTTGCGGTCCGACGATGTGCGCGCCGACGATCCGGTCGGTGGCGGCGTCGGCCAGCACCTTGGCGAAGCCGTCGGTTTCGGCGTTGCACTTGGCGCGCGCGTTGGCGGTGAAGGGAAATTTTCCGGCGCGGTAGGCCCGGTTTTCGCTTTTGAGTTGCTCCTCGGTCAGGCCGATGCCGGCGATCTCGGGCGTGGTGTAGACGATCGCCGGGATCGCGTCGCGGTTCACGTGCCCGGATTCGCCGGCGATGATTTCGGCGACGGCGACGCCCTCGTCCTCGGCCTTGTGGGCGAGCATCGCGCCGCCGATGACGTCGCCGATGGCGAACACGCCGGGCGCGCTGGTCTGGAAGTTCTTGTCCACGGCAATGAACCCGCGGCCGTCGGGGACGACGCCGATTTTGGCGAGCCCGAGGCCCTCGGTGTAGGGACGCCGGCCAACCGCGACCAGAACCGCGTCGGCCTCGATGGTTTCCGACTTGCCGCCGGCGCGGGGCTCGACGGTCAGAGCCACGCGCTTGCCCGTCTTCGCCGCCGTCACCTTGGTCGCGAGCCGGAAAGCCATGCCCTGCTTGGCGAGAATCCGCTCGGCGACCTTGGACACCTCGCCGTCCATGCCGGGCAGGATCGAATCGAGAAACTCGATCACCGTGACCTTGGCGCCGAGCCGCCGCCAGACCGAGCCCAACTCCAACCCGATCACGCCGCCGCCGATGACGGCGAACGTCTCCGGCACGCGGGCGAGCGCGATCGCGCCGGTCGAGCTTAGAATTTGTTTCTCGTCGATCTTGACCCCGGCGAGCGCCGCCACGTCGGAGCCGGTGGCGATGACGATGGAGGCGGCCTTCAAGGTCGTGGTCTTGCTGTCGGGGGCGGTCACCGACACCGTGTCGGGCCCGGCGAAACTCGCCGATCCCTTGACGTAGGTCACCTTGTTCTTGCCGAGCAGAAATTCCACGCCCGAGGTCAACTCCTTAACCACACGGTCCTTGCGCGCCATCATCTGGCCGAGGTCGAGTTCGAGATGGCCGATCCGAACGCCGTGGTGGGCGAACTCTTTCGCCGCGGCCTCGAAGTGGTGCGAGGATTGGAGCAGGGCCTTCGACGGAATGCAGCCGACGTTGAGGCAGGTGCCGCCGAGGCTGCCGCGCTTTTCGACGCACGCGACTTTGAGGCCGAGCTGGGCGGCGCGGATGGCGGCGACGTAGCCGCCGGGCCCGCCGCCGATGACGATGACGTCGAAGGAATCGGCCATGATCACACGTCGATCATGATGCGGCTGGGGTCCTCGACCAGTTCCTTGATCCGGGCGAGGAAGGAGACCGCCTCGCGCCCATCGACGATCCGGTGGTCGTAGGTCATGGCGATGTACATCATCGGCCGGATCTTGATCTCGTCGCCGACCACGCGCGGGCGCTTCTCGATCTTGTGCATCCCCATGATCCCCGACTGAGGCGGGTTGAGGATCGGCATCGACAGCAGCGAGCCGTAAACGCCGCCGTTCGAGATGGTGAAGGTGCCGCCCATCATTTCGGCGATGGCGAGCTTGCCGTCCCGGGCGCGGCGGCCGAAGTCGGCGATGCCCTTTTCGATGTCGGCGAACGACATCCGGTCGGCATCGCGCAGGACCGGAACCACCAGCCCCTGCGGCGATCCGACGGCGACGCCGATATGATAATAATTCTTGTAGACGATTTCGTCGCCGGAGATTTCGGCGTTGACCGGCGGCCACTCTTTCAGCGCGATACAGGACGCGCGGACGAAGAACGACATGAACCCGAGCCGGGTGCCGTGCTTCTTCTCGAAGGTGTCCTTGAACTGGGCGCGCATGTCCATCGCCGCGCCCATGTCCACCTCGTTGTAGGTGGTAAGCATGGCCGCCGTGTTCTGGGATTCCTTCAGCCGCTCGGAAATGATCCGGCGCAGGCGCGTCATGCGCACCCGTTCCTCGCGCTCGGCTTCGGGGCGCGGGCCAGTTGGCGCGGCGTGGGCGGCGAGCGGAGCCCGGGCGGCCGGCGCGCGGGTCTGGCCGCGTTCAATGTGCGCGAGCACGTCGGCCTTGGTCAGCCGCCCGCCGGGGCCGGTCGCGGGAATGGCGGACGGGTCGAGCCGATGTTCCTCGATCAACTTGCGCACGGCAGGAGCAATAATTTCGTTCGCTCCCGAAGCGGGAGCGGGAGCAGGCGCCGAAACGGGGGCGGGGGCCGGAGCCGATATCGGAGCGGCCGGCGGCGGGGCTTTGGCCTGGGCGGCGGGCGCGGGTTTGGGGGTGGCCGTGGCGGCGGCGGATTTGGTTCTGGCCGCGCCGGCTTCGATGACGCCGAGAAGCGCGCCGACCTGGACGTCGGAGCCTTCCGGCGCGGCGATCGAGGCGAGCGCGCCGGCCGCCGGGGCGTTGACCTCGACCGTGACCTTGTCGGTTTCGATCTCGACCAACGGCTCGTCCTGCGCGACCGCTTCGCCCACTTTCTTGAACCACTTGGAAACGGTCGCCTGGGTCACCGATTCGCCGAGCGTCGGCACCTTGATTTCCACGCCCATGTTGTTTCTCTATCCTTCCAAAAGGCCGTTCTATTTCCGCTTGCCGTCCGGGGCCGCCCCGAGCGCTTCGGCGGCCAGCCGGGCTTGCTCGACGACATGCTTGGCGTGCGAGCCGGTCGCCGGCGACGCCGACGCCGCCCGGCCGGCGTAGTGGACCTTCTCCCCGCCGCGGCCGAGATCGGAGAGGACTTCGGCCAGCGGCTCGATCATATAGTGCCAAGCGCCCATGTTGCGGGGTTCCTCCTGGCACCAGACGATTTCCGCCTTGGGGAAGCGCTTGAGTTCGTCGGCGAGAACCTCGCGCGGGAAGGGGAAAAGCTGTTCGACGCGGAGGAGATAGACGTCCTTGAGGCCGCGCTTCTCCCGTTCCTCCAGGAGGTCGTAATAGACCTTGCCCGAGCACATGACCAACCGGCGAATTTGATTGTCGGCGCCGGGCTTGCCGCTGTCCCACAGCACGCGGTGAAAGGTCGTGCCGTCGTCCATGTCGGCGAGCGGGGAAACGCAGAGCTTGTGCCGGAGCAGGGATTTCGGCGTCAGCAGAATCAGGGGCTTGCGGAACTCGCGGCAGATCTGGCGGCGCAACACGTGGAAATAGTTGGCCGGCGTGGTGCAGTTGCAGATTTGCCAGTTGTCGTCGGACGAGAGCTGGAGATAACGCTCGACCCGGGCCGAGCTGTGCTCGGGCCCCTGGCCCTCGAAGCCGTGCGGCAGCAGCAGGACCAGGCCCGACATGCGCAGCCATTTCGATTCGCCGGTGGCGATGAACTGGTCGATGATGACCTGGGCGCCGTTGGCGAAGTCGCCGAATTGCGCCTCCCACAGCACCAGCATGTGCGGTTCGGCCAGGCTGTAGCCGTACTCGAACCCGAGCACGCCCGCCTCGGACAAGGGGCTGTCGATGACCTCGAACGGCGCCTGGCCGAAGCGGAGGTTGGCGAGCGGGACATGGCGCTCTTCCGTCGTCTGGTTGACCAGGACCGAATGGCGCTGGGAGAAGGTGCCGCGGCCCGAATCCTGGCCGGACAGCCGGACCGGGGTGCCGTCCACCAGAAGCGTGCCGAAGGCGAGGGCCTCGGCGGTCGACCAGTCGATTCCCTCGCCCGATTCGATCATACGGCGCTTGGCTTCGAGCTGGCGCGCGATCTTGGGATTGACGTGGAAGTTGTCCGGATAGCGGATCAGCGCCAAACCCACCTCCTTGAGCCGATCCGCGGCCACGCCGGTCTTGCCGCGTCGGGCATCGGCGGCGGCCAGGCTCATTCCCGACCAGGAGCCTTCGAGCCAGTCGGCCTTGTTGACCTTGAATCCGGTCGCCGCCTCGAACGCCTGGTCCATGCGGCCGAAGGATGCCTTGACCATGTCGTCACCCTGGCCCGGGCCGAGCAGGCCCTCGCGCTCGAGCTTGGCCGCGTAAACCGTCCGGGTGGTCGGATGCTCGGCGATATGGCGGTACATGATCGGCTGGGTGAACGCCGGCTCGTCGCTCTCGTTGTGGCCGAAGCGGCGGTAGCAGACCATGTCCACCACCGCGTCTTTTTTGAAGCGCTGGCGGTATTCGATGGCGATGCGGGCGCAATGCACGACCGCCTCGGGATCGTCGCCGTTGACATGGAAGATCGGCGCGTCGACCGCCTTGGCCACGTCCGAACAATAGGGCGAGGAGCGCGAGAAGCGCGGCGCAGTCGTAAAGCCGATCTGGTTATTGACGATGAAATGGATGGTTCCGCCGGTGCGGTAGCCGCGCAGACCCGACAGCGCCAGGGTTTCGTGCACCGGGCCCTGTCCGGCGAAGGCCGCGTCCCCGTGCAAGATGAGGCCGAGGACTTTTTCCCGTTCCTCGTCGCGGCGCTGGCGCTGCTTGGCGCGGACCTTGCCGAGCACGACGGTATTGACCGCCTCGAGGTGCGAAGGATTCGCGGTCAGGGACAAATGCACGCTCAAGCCGTCGAACACGCGGTCGGACGACGCGCCGAGGTGGTATTTGACGTCGCCCGATCCTTGCACGTCGTCGGGGTGCGCGGATATGCCCTGGAACTCGGAAAAGATCGCCTGGAGCGGCTTGCCCATGACGCTGGTGAGCACGTTCAGCCGGCCGCGGTGCGACATGCCGATGACGATCTCCTGGACGCCGAGCGTTCCGCCGCGCTTGATGATTTGCTCCAGCGCCGGCACCAGGCTCTCGCCGCCGTCGAGGCCGAAGCGCTTGGTCCCGACAAATTTCCGATCCAGGTACTTCTCGAAGCATTCGGCCTGGGTCAGGCGCTCGAGGATGGCGAGCTTGCCTCGGTCCGAGAAATGGGTCTGGTTGCGGATCGATTCGATCCGCTCCTGGATCCATTGCTTCTCGTCGGGATGCTGGATGTGCGTGAACTCGATGCCGATGGTGCCGCAATAGGTGGCGCGCAGGATTTCGAGGATCTCGCGCATGGTCGCCGATTCGAGGCCGAGCACGTAGTTGATGAACACCTCCCGGTCCAGGTCCTTTTCCGAGAACCCGTAGGTCTTGGGGTCGAGCTCGGGATGGTGCTTGGCCGGCTCGATGCCGAGCGGGTCGAGGTTGGCGAGCAGGTGGCCGCGGATGCGGTAGGCGCGGATCAGCATCAGCGCGCTGATCGAATCGAGCGTCGCTTGGCGGGAGCTGCCGGCGCCGAAGCGCTGGGCGAGAAGCTGTTGGAGCGCGCCTTGGTCCGCCATCGCCTGCCGCGGCACCATGCTTTCCGACATCGGCGCGAGTTCGCCGTTGCCGACGACGCGCATCGAGTTCGGCGCCCACGAGGCGCCGCGGCTCTCGCGGGCGAGCGCGCGGGGATCGTCGTGGAGTTCGGCGAAGAACTCCTGCCAGCGGCGGTCGACCGAGCCGGGATCGTCGAGGTACTTAGTGTAAAGCTCGGCGATGTAGGTCTGGTTGCCGGCGAACAAGAAGGAATCGAGAGGATCGTGAACCGTCATCACACTCAATCGCGTCCCCTCGGGACGCGCTCCTGCGACTAATTCAGCGGCGCTTCTTGAGCGCCTTCAGCATGGTCCGGCCGAGCGCAGCGGGCGAGTCGGCGACGTGGATGCCGGCGCGTTTCATGGCTTCGATCTTGTCGCCGGCGCCGCCCTTGCCGCCCGAGATGATCGCCCCGGCGTGGCCCATGCGCCTTCCTGGCGGCGCGGTCACGCCGGCGATGAAGCCGACCACCGGTTTCTTGGTTTTCGACGCCTTGAGAAAAGCCGCCGCGTCTTCCTCGGCGTTGCCGCCGATTTCGCCGATCATGACGATCGCACGGGTCTGCTTGTCACGCAGGAAAAGCTCGAGGCAGTCGATGAAATTGGTGCCGTTGACCGGATCGCCGCCGATGCCGATGCAGGTCGACTGGCCGAGCCCGGCGGCGGTGGTCTGCGCCACCGCCTCGTAGGTGAGCGTGCCGGAGCGCGAAACGATGCCGATCGAGCCCTTCTTGTGGATGTGGCCGGGCATGATGCCGATCTTGCATTCGCTAGGCGTGATGATGCCGGGACAGTTGGGGCCGATCAGGCGGGTCGCGGAGTTTTTCAGCGCCCGCTTGACCCGCACCATGTCGAGGACCGGGATGCCTTCGGTGATGCAGACAACCAGCGGCACGCCCGCGTCCACGGCTTCGAGGATGGCGTCGGCGGCGAACGGCGGGGGGACATAGATGACGGACGCGGTCGCGCGGGTCTTGGCCACCGCGTCGGCGACGGTGTCGAACACCGGAAGGCCAAGATGCTTGGAGCCGCCTTTGCCCGGGGTGACGCCGCCGACCATCTTGGTTCCGTAGGCGATCGCCTGCTCGGAGTGGAACGTGCCCTGGGCGCCGGTAAAGCCCTGGCAGATGACGCGGGTGTTCTTGTCGACGAGAACGGACATGGTCAGCGCGCCTTCTTCGCCGCTTTAACCGCCGCGACCGCTTTCTTGGCGGCGTCGTCGAGGTCGTCGGCGGAGATGATCGGCAGCCCCGAATCGGCAAGAATTTTCTTGCCCTGCTGGACATTGGTGCCTTCGAGGCGGACCACCAGGGGAACATGGATTTTCACTACCCGCGCGGCGGCGACCACGCCCTCGGCGATCACGTCGCAGCGCATGATACCGCCGAAGATGTTGACCAGGATCGCCTCGACGTTGCGGTCGGCGAGAATGATCTTGAACGCCGCCGTGACCCGCTCCTTGGTCGCGCCGCCGCCGACGTCGAGGAAGTTGGCCGGCGCGCTGCCGTGAAGCTTGATGATGTCCATGGTCGCCATCGCCAGGCCGGCGCCGTTGACCATGCAGCCGATGCTGCCGTCGAGGCGAATATAATTGAGTTCGTTCTTGGCGGCTTCGAGCTCGGCGGAGTCTTCTTCGCTCTCGTCGCGGAGCGCGGCGACGTCGGCGTGACGGAAGAGGGCGTTGTTGTCGAAGTTCATCTTGGCGTCGAGCGCCAGCACCTCGCCCGCGGCCGTCACCACCAGCGGATTGATCTCGACGATCGAGCAGTCGAGCTCGGTGAAGGCCTTGTACATGGCGGTCATGAACTTGATCGCGCTGGCGACTTGCTTGCCCTCGAGCTTGAGGGCGTAGGCGATCTTGCGCGCGTGATAGGGCATGAACCCGGCCGCCGGATCGATCCCGACCTTGATGATCTTTTCCGGATGCTTGGCGGCGACCTCTTCGATATCCATGCCGCCCTCGGCCGAGGCCATCATCGTGAGCCGCGAAGTGGTGCGGTCGAGCAGCATGCCGAGATAGAGTTCGCGTTTGATGTCGCAGCCTTGCTCGATGTACAGGCGCTTCACTTCCTTGCCCGCCGGGCCGGTCTGCTTGGTGACGAGCACGTGGCCGAGCATCTCGGCGGCGCTGGTTTTGACGTCGGCGACCGATTTGACGATGTGTACGCCGCCCTTGCCTTGGGGGTTGTCCTTGAAGCGCCCGGCGCCGCGTCCGCCGGCGTGAATCTGGCTCTTCACCACCCAGACCGGGCCGCCGAGGGTTTCGGCCTGTTTCGCCGCCTCGTCGGCGGTAAAGGCGACGGAACCCTTGAGGACCGCGACGCCGTAGCGGGCGAGCAGTTGCTTGGCTTGGTATTCGTGGATGTTCATGGGGGTTAAGCGCCGGACCGTTCTTTATTATTTTTTCGCGGTGGCTTCCTTGAGCAGTTTATCGGTGACGGCAATGAGGCCCTTCACCGCTTCGACGGATTTCTGGAACAGCGCTTGTTCGCCGGCGTCGAGCTGGATCTCGACGATCTTTTCGACGCCACGCGCGCCGATCACCACCGGCACGCCGACGTACAGACCCTTGATGCCGTATTGGCCGTCGAGCCAGGCGGCGCACGGCAGCACCCGGCGCTTGTCCTTCAGATAGGATTCGGCCATTTGAACCGCCGCGCTCGCCGGCGCGTAGAAAGCCGAGCCGGTTTTCAGCAGCGCCACGATCTCGGCGCCGCCGTCGCGGGTGCGCTGCACGATCTTGTCCATGCGCTCACTCGTGGACCAGCCCATGCGGATCAGGTCGGGCACCGGGATTCCGGCGACCGCCGAATAGCGGAGCAGCGGCACCATGGTGTCGCCGTGGCCGCCGAGAACGAAGGCGGTCACATCCTCGACCGAAACCTTGAATTCCTCGGCGAGGAAATAACGGAAGCGGGCCGAATCGAGCACGCCGGCCATGCCGACCACCATGTGATGGGGCAGGCCCGAGGCCTCGCGCAGCGCCCAGACCATGGCGTCGAGCGGATTCGTGACGCAGACGACGAACGCGCCCGGACAGTTCTTGCGGATGCCGTCGCCGACCGCGACCATGACCTTGGCGTTGATGCCGATCAGGTCGTCGCGGCTCATGCCCGGCTTGCGCGCGATCCCGGCGGTGCAGATGACCACGTCGGCGCCCTTGAGGGCGGCGTAATCGTTGGCGCCCTGGAAGGCGGCGTCGAAGCCCTCGATCGCCGAGGATTGAACGAGATCGAGGGATTTGCCCTGGGGGATGTCTTCGACCACGTCGAACAGCACGATGTCGCCGAGTTCCTTGAGGCCGACGAGATGGGCGAGGGTGCCGCCGATGTTGCCGGCGCCGATCAGCGCGATCTTCTTGCGGGCCATAAGGGAAATACTCGGGTTTTGGCTCAGGACGCGGGCCTGGCTTGCGGGGGTGGAAAAGCGCATGCCGCAATGCGGAAACCCCGCATTTCGTACCGCGATTCAGGCCCTTGGGCAAGGGTGGGCGTCCCCCAATGTGGGGCGCGGGGGCCGCCGATTAAAGTGGGGTGGTTAAGATGCGCCCGCGCGGCGCTCGGGCGCGGCCGTTAACCCTATTCGGCGATGTCGAGGCCGATGTCGGCGGCGGGCGCGGCTTGGGTGATCTTGCCGGTCGAGATGAAATTGACGCCGGTCTCGGCGATGGCGCGGATGTTTTCCAGCGTCACGCCGCCGGAGGCTTCGAGCGGCACCCGGCCGGCCACGAGCCGGACGGCTTCGCCGAGCATCGCCGGCGTCATGTTGTCGGCGAGGATGCTGTCCGCGCCGGCGGCGAGGGCTTCGCGCATCTGGTCGAGGGTGTCGCACTCGACCCGCACGTCTTTGAGGCCGGTGTTCGCGGCCCGCGCCCGGCGCACCGCTTCGGCAATCCCGCCGGCGACGGCGATGTGATTGTCCTTGATGAGAATCCCGTCGTCGAGGCGGAGCCGATGGTTGGTGGCGCCGCCCATGCGGGTCGCGTATTTGGAGAGCCCGCGCAGCCCGGGCAGGGTTTTGCGCGTATCCAAAAGGACCGCGCCGGTTCCGGCGATCCGATCGACGTAGGCCCGGGCGAGGGTCGCGATCCCGCTCATGAACTGGACGATGTTGAGCGCGGTCCGCTCGGCGGCGAGCAGCGCGTGCGCCGGGCCCTCGATGCGGGCGAGCGGCTGGCCGGGGCCGGCGCGCGCGCCGTCGCGCGCCAGGATTTCGATCTTCGCGTCGGGCGCGAGGCGGCGGAAGACGGCGGCGGCGACCTCGATGCCGGCGAGCACGATGTCTTGGCGCGTCGCCATGACGAAACGAAGTCGCGCGCCGGGCGGAAGGGTGGCGCGAGTCGTGACGTCGCCCTGGCCCAGGTCCTCGGCGAGCGCCGCGTCGATCACGCGCTCGATCTCGGCGGGCGAAAGGTTCATGGTCCTTGAAAGCGGGATCGCCGGCGGCCTATTCGGCGGCCACGCCGACAGTTTGACGCCGGCTCGTGGCCGCGGGCGGCGACATGTCGAGCATCCGCTGCAAGGGCGCGAGCGCGCGCCGGCGCAGCTCCTCGGGCATCTCGATCCGGGGCGCGCCGTTGACCAGGGCGAGGTAGAGCTTGTCGAAGGTGTTCAGCGCCATGTACGGGCAGCGCGCGCAATCGCAACTTCCGTCCACCCCCGGCGCGGCGATGAAGGTCTTATGCGGCGCCGCCTTTTGCATCTGATGGATGAGATGCTTCTCGGTCGCGACGATGAACTCGCTGGCCGGGCTCTCGATCACGTAGCGCAGCATGCCGCGGGTCGAGCCGACGTGATCGGCGTGTTGGAGGACGCTCTCGGGACATTCGGGATGGGCGGTGATCTTGGCCCCGGGATGGCGGGCCCTGAGGGCGAGCAGTTCGCGCTCCGAAAACTGTTCGTGCACGATGCAGATGCCGTCCCACAGCGTCATTGGCCGGCCGGTGCGCCGCATGATATAGGCGCCGAGGTGGCGGTCGGGCGCGAACAGGATCGGCTTGTCCGCCGGAATCTGGCGGACGATGTGTTCGGCGTTGGCCGAAGTGACGATGATGTCGGAGAGCGCCTTCACCTCGGCCGAACAGTTGATGTAGGTGATGGCGACGTGCTCGGGGTGGGTGGCGCGGAAGGCGCGGAACGCGTCGGGCCGGCAGGTGTCTTCGAGCGAGCAGCCGGCGGCGGCGTCGGGCAGGAGCACGGTCTTGCCCGGGCTCAGGATCTTGGCGACCTCGGCCATGAAGCGGACGCCGCAGAACACGATGACGTCCGCGTCGGTCTCGGCCGCGGCGCGCGAGAGATCGAGCGAATCGCCGACGAAGTCGGCGAGGTCCTGGATTTCGCCGTCCTGATAATAGTGGGCGAGGATGACGGCGTTCTTTTCCCGGCGCAGGCGCGCGATCTCGGTCTCGATGTCGAGGGTGGAGGCGACGTCGCGGAGCGTCTTGGTTCCTTCGCCCGCGTGAACGATGGTCTCGATCACGGTTTCATCCCCTAAGCTGTCCAGGGTAGATTTAGGAGGCCGGGAAAACTTTGGCAAGACGCTAATATTAGCATTTAACGACACGAAAAGGCGGGCTTGCGGCGCGGGACGCGCACGACAGCGCGGTTTTCCCGTACCCCCCCCGGGGGGGGGGTCAAGAAGCGCCGATCCGGGGCGGGCCGCCCTTGACCGAGGGACCGTAAGCCTTCTCCAGGATGCGGGTCGAGTCCTCGGCGAGTTGGATCGCGTCCGAGATCAGGCCGAGGACGCGCATGTTGTTGTGCAGGACTTGGCGTGCCTCGGGCCGGGTATCGCCGCTGATTTTGCCGCAACGAGCGATAACGTCGGCGCGCAGCACCGCGAGGATTTCCTCGAGCTTGTAGCCGTCGGGCTTGGCGTCGGAAACGAGAAATGGGTCATGCGGGGGCTCCTTTCGTCATGGGCAAGTGGTTAGCATATTGAGTTCAATCGGGATCGTCACCCCC